>SXWH01000157.1 GCA_005791535.1 Verrucomicrobiaceae bacterium
ACCGCATGCTCGACATGGGCTTCCGCGAAGACATGGAGACAATCCTCTCCAAGGCGAAACCCGACCGCCAGACCGTCCTTTTTTCCGCCACCGTGCCGCCTGCGATCAAGCGCATGATCGAGCGCTTCACCAAAGACGCCGCCTCAGTCCGCATCGAGAGCCAAACGGTCAGCGCACCGGACATCGAGCAGTTCTACTACGAAGTCCAGCGCCGCTCGAAACTCGAAGTCCTCTGCCGCGTCATCGATTTCCACGACCTCAATTACGGCATCATTTTCTGCGCGACAAAAATGATGGTCGATGAGCTCACCGAGCACCTCCTCGCGCGCGGATTCGCCGCCGACAAACTCCACGGCGACATCGCCCAGAACGCCCGCGAGCGCGTCATGCGCAAACTCAAGGACCGCAAGATCGAATTCCTCGTCGCCACCGACGTCGCAGCGCGCGGCCTTGATGTCGATGACCTCGAAGTCGTCTTCAACTTCGACCTCCCGCAGGACTGCGAAGACTACGTGCACCGCAGCGGCCGCACCGGGCGCGCCGGGCGCAAAGGAAAAGCCATCACGTTTGCCGATGGGCGCGAAGTCTGGAAGCTCCAGCACCTCATGCGCTTCACAAAGAGCACCATCAAGCGCCAGGTCGTCCCCACGCTCGAACAATTGGAAACCCGCCGCGGCGATGCGCTCTTCGAGAAAGTCCGCACCGTCCTCGAGGGCGGCACATTCAAGAAATACGATCAGTTTGTGGACCGCCTGCTCGACGCCGGACACACCCCGACCGACATCGCGTCCGCCCTCATCTTCATGCTCGACGGCGATGCGCCCAAGCCCGCCGAAATTGCCGAGGACCGCACCCGCAAGCCGCTCCCGAAATACGAACCGCGTCCTCGCGAAGAACGTGCGCCGCGTCCCGCGCCTCCCGCGAAGCCCTTCGTTGCGCCTGCGCCGAAAGCAAACATCGATCGCCCGCGCCCCGTTGCACCTCCGCGCGAAGAAAGGCCGCGCCCGATTCCCACGACGCCGCGCCCGACCGCGCCCGCGCAAGCCGTGGAGCCCGACATGGTCCGCCTCGTCCTCAACGCCGGCCACGATCGCGACGTAAAGCCCGCCGATGTCGTCGGCTTCCTGCTCAACGAAACCTCCCTGCCCCGCGAAGCCCTCGGCGCCATCCGCATCATGCCCCACGTCACACTTTTCGACGTCCATCAGGACTTCGCTCGCGACCTCGTGCTCGCCCTTCGCGGCATGCGGTTCAAAGGGCGGAAGCTCCAGGTCGGCCCGGCAGAGTAGGCGCGCGAAATGCCGGATTGCAGGTCACCTTCCCAGTAAAAGCCGGGGCGCCTTCACGCGCAATCGTGCCGGAGAGCTGGGTGCATCCGGCCAATTGCTTTCGAAATACCCTGTGCGGTTCTCCTGTTTCCCCCGAGATGGCTCATGACACCAGACCGGCCGCACATGTTTTCACAACGGACCGGATGCCCCGAATCGCCCGCCAGCAGCATCTGAACGCCGGACCTGGAGTGCCCGTCTTGTCCATTGCGGCTGGCTGTTTTGAAACGCATGACGCCGGGGATTACTGCTTGCGGCGGAAATTGTGACACAGGTCCGCAAAAAAATTTTCCACACCTCCCGATTCCCGGGTTCCATCGCTCGCTCTGGAGCACCCCGCTCACTTGCGCGGCTAGAAAATAATGCGAACGGCGAGCCAGCGGCTTTCACTGAAAATAAGATCCACCGTCCACTCGAAAGTCGTGTTCTCATCGCGGAGGGAAACGACGATGCGCTGGAGCGCTCCGGGCCTGCCGCCGATGATTTCGGGCGGTGCGGAGAGCACGGGCGGCATTCCGCGCGAAGCCTCCGCGCGGATGGCGGTGGCAAAGGCGGCACGGTCGTGCAGGCGTTGCTCGGTGAGGTCGGAACGCCAGCCGTTGTTAGTCTGCACCACGCGTGTATTGAGCAGCTCCGGAAGGGCCGCAGGGTCGGCATCGCGGGCGAGGGCGCCAACGAGCGCGCGCGCCCATTCCGTAGCCTCGTCACGGGTGAGCGTCCGCGGGGTGACGCTGTAAAGAGCCTCGCGGGTGATGCGTTCGGCGGTGATGGTGATGCCGCTGCCCGGATTCACGGTGCCGATGTGCGTGCGGTGAATCCATGTACCGGTCGCGGGACCGTCGGGAGGGTCGGTGAAACGCAATACGGTGGCTACGTTCTCAAAGCGTGGGTCCGCCGGATTGCGCACGGGCCGGTTGTCGATACCCAGCAGTTCGGTCGTCTGCCGCGCTGCGCGGGCGGTGATACCCTCGGCGCGAAGCTCGGCCGCGACTTCGGAAAGGAGCGAGCGTCCGCGCGACAGGAAATCCACCTCGGGACCGTAGTGCGCGAGCAGGCGGGCGGGAAACTCCTCCCAGTCCGGTGCGGGTCCGGGGTAAAGCGTGCGGAAGATTTCGTCGGACGATGCAGTGTAGTGCAGGCGTTCATCGCGCCAGCGTTCGTGGGCGCGGAGGTGCTGTTGCTGCGGAGTCGGCGGCGGTTCGGGTGGTGAGGGCCAAAGCGCCCATGCGCCAAGCACGGAGACGCCGGAGAGAAAGCCGACGGCCCGCGCGCGCCGGTGCGGCCACCAGCGGATGGCGGCAGTCGCGCCTGTGCAGAACAGCGTGGCGCCGAGGATGGCGGCGCTGATCGCCATGACCCAGGGCGTGTATCCGGGAATGAAGGTGATGCGATCGATCTGCCGACCCAGCGCGTCCGAAGGGATGCCGGTGCGCTCGACGAGGCGGTAGTCTTTACCTCGAACGGGGGCGGACCAGGGCGAAAGAATCTCGGTGCGTTCAAGCTCGGTGACGGCGAGTCCGTGACGCCATGGCGGGTCGCCGGGTTTGAGCCAGTCGTTGCAGACATTGAACCAGACATCGATGAGGCACAGGATGGGAATGAGGACGCAGACTATCTGTGTGACGAAGATGAGGCCGGCCGTCGTCCTAGTTGGAGGCAGCCGTATACCGAAGGGGGAAGGCAGCGATTCACGCAGCGGCACGGCGCGAAAGCGGATGAGGCGCGCTATTTGCCAGACCGCGGGCACAGCCATCAGGATGAGCAGCACCGCGAGGGCCTGGAAGCCACCCGCCCGCAAGCCGTGCGGCCCGACAAGATCGACCGGCCACGCCACGCGCGCGTGGCTGGTTTTCAGCATCACACCGAGCGCCGCGATGCAGATGAAGAGGCTCAACACAGTCCACACCGCATCGGCAACCCGAATCGGGAAAGTGAGCCGCGGTGCGCCGGCGTAGCGGGGCGGCGAGGCTTCGATTTCCCGAAGTGCGGAAACCATGGAGCCAACGGTGGGCCAGCGGTCGCATAGATCCGGCGCAAGGGCGCGGCGGATGACGTCGTCGATGCGGATATCCACCCGCTTGCGCTCGGAGATGGAGCCCCACGCTCCCCGCGGCGGAGCGCCGGTAAGCAGGTCGTGGAGGACGACGCCGAGCGCGTAAATATCGGTGCCCGTGCCGGGGCGGTATCCCGCGTAGTAGGCCTCCGGCGGGAGATATTCGGCGGTGCCCGCAACGACGCCGGTGACAGTTACGGAGAGGCGGTGGGTGCGTTCATGCGTGGGCCGGGCAAGGCCGAAGTCTGCAACTTTGGCGATTCCATCCTCGGAGATGAGGATATTCTGCGGCTTGAGATCGCGGTGAAGAATCCCCCGCGCGTGGGCGTGGTCCACGGCGGCGGCGATTTGATGGAAGATCGCGAGGGCGCGGTCGGCGTCCATACCCCGCGGAGGGATGCGGTGCGCGAGCGAGGAGCCGTTGACAAATTCCATCGCGAGAAAGAGGCCGCCATCCGGCAAGGCACCCGTTTCGAGAAGGCGGACGATGTTGGGGTGGTCGAGGGCGCGAAGCGCGGCGGCCTCCTCCTCGATGCGTTCGATGGTTTCGAGGTCCGACACGCCGGCAATCTTGATGGCTCCGGCGATGCCGTCCGTTTCCCTCACCGCCCGCCACACGATCCCAAAGCCGCCCTGCCCAGCGATGCCCTCAATCGCCCAACCCGGGACCGTGGGGCGCTCGGGTGCATTGCCACCGCCGAGCACGCCGGCGAGGGAGGCCGGCTGAAGGCCCCGAAGGCTCGGAGGGACCGGTGTTGGGTTATGCTGGGACGGCATTGCGCTAGGATTACTGCGGGGACCGCAAATTGTGACACTCAACGGCCCAGCATTGCACGGATTTCCTCAAAAAGCTGCGCCTCGCAAGTAATCCCGAGCCGCAATGCTGCGAGTTCCAACAGCGCGCGTCGGTAGCGCTCGCGAAGCCGCACAGATGCCTGCCTGACGGCGGCTCCCGTCATCCCCAGTCGCGTGGCGACGTCCTCTTACGTGTCCTCCGCCAGCGGCGATTCGAGCGCTGGGAGCAGCGCGGCGAAAAGATCCTGACGCGCCGTCTTTTCGTAATGCTTCCCGACGCGCTCCAAGGCCTCGTCGAGCAGGGTTATCGCCCAAGCGCGGGCATAAACCCGGTCGGGTTGCGTGTCTGCAGCAAGGTCAGTGGCAAAGGCAGATTCGACATTGCCCCAGTCGATGCGCACACGCTCGGCAATGCCGCCGCGTTTCAGCCGCGTGGATTTCGTATGCTCGGTGGCGAGGTAGTTGGAGAACGAGGCGAGAAGCCAGGAACGGAGTTTGCCGCGGGTTTCATCGGCCTGCGCGAGGAGATTGCGCGCGCAGAGCTTTTCGAGGAAGCCTTGGACGCCGTCCGCCGCATCCTCCGGGGAGGCTCCACGTCCTCGCGACCACGCGTAGAGAGGATACCAGTAAAAGCCAATCCAGTCGCCAAGCGGCCCCGCTCCGCCCGAGGCCCTGCGCACCAGCGACCAGCGCGTGCGCGGGAAAAGCGCTGCACCGGCGTGAAGTCCGGCGTCCGCATCCGCTCCGCCGAGGCTGGAGTTTGGGGAATGTTTATCGTCTGGCATAGCGGGGAAATGGCGATTGGGCGCGGCGGAGTCAAAACGAAATCCAACACCCGCCCACCCCGGTCGGCGGGATGAAAAAGAAGCCGATGACTCCGCCCAGAGCCGTGCGCGCGGGATTGGGGATTACTTCGCGCGGAGTTTTGCGAGGGCGGCTTCGAGCATGGTGTCTTTTCCGCTGCGCAGGAAATCTGCGGGCTGGAGCTCGATGGTGATGTCGGGCGGGACGCCGTTGCCATCGTAGGTGAGGCCGGTGGTGGCGAAGGAGGCCATCTGGCAAAGGGTGAACTGGAGGCCGGCATTTGGGAGACGGTAGCCCGCCATGCGCCCGCTGCCGCCGCCGCTGGTGCTGCCCATGAGCGTGACGCCGGGGTGGCCTTTGAGCGCGCCGAGGAAGTTATCCGTGGCGCTGAAGCAGCCTTCGTCCTGCAGGACGATGACGGGCTTTTCGTAGGTGAATGCGGCGGGGTTTGTAGCGCGGCTGATGGCCATGACGTGCCAGTCGGAGAACTTCCCTGCGGGGAGTTTCCATTTGGGCTCCCAGGTTTTGAGGAAGGCGAGAATCTGCGCGCGTTGTGCGTCGTCCCAGACCTTCGAAGTCGCCGGGTGAAGACCGCGACCACCGATGCCGAGGAAGCCCTCGGGGTTCGGCCTCGGAAGCGCGAGGGGGAGCCGGTATGCGGCGACGTTCACGATCTTCATGGGGTCGCCGGGTTTCATGAAATACGGGAGCAATGTCTTGATGGCGTCCTGCGTGCCGCCGCCGTTGCCACGCACATCGATGACGAGTCCGGCGGTGTCGCGAAATCCGGCCATCGCCTTGTCGAGCGCGCCGGTGAAGGAGCGTCCGCTGGCCATCTGCGAGATGCGGAGCACACCGATTTCGCCGGCTTTTTTCGCGCTTACGGGCGGCTCGGTTTCGCCGCGCACGCGCGCACCGATGCGGACTTTTTCAACGCCGGTGGTTTTGCCATCCGCCGAGGCGAGGGAGAGGGAAAGCTCGTCGCCGGGCTTGACTCCGAGCTGCCACGCAAGCTCAATGCGCTGGAGTTCGCCCTCGACGAGGTGCCGCTGAAATTGGGGCGATGCGTCGGTGACGCTGTCGTTTGCGGCAGCGATCCATTTCGAGACGGGGATGCCTTCGATGGCGACGACATACGGTGCACCGGGGCGGAGGTAGTCGGAGCGATCGGGCTTTAGCGCGACGATGCGTTCGCCGTGGTGCGCGAAGACGACGGGAATGCGCGCGGCGGGTTCGCCGGGGTTGCCGTTGAAGCGGGAATGCGGGTCGCCGAAGACGGTGAGGAATCGCTCGATGCGCCACTGAAATGCGCTGATGCCGATGTCGCCCGCGATGCTGGCGCGAAGGGCGTCGAGCGCGCTGCGCCAATCCGCGCCACGACGGTCTGCGTAGGCATAGCAGTTGGCGATCATCTCCTCGAGGTAGTCGAGGTCGGCGAGCGCTGCGGTGCGGGTGATTTTGCGCGAGGAATCGGGCCACTTGGGGCCGTCGGCGATGAAGCGCCATTGCGCGGGAATGTCCTTCGGGATGGGGCGCGGCGTGACCTTCTCGGCAAGCCCGCTGCGTGCTTCCACGTGGGCGCGGACCCATGCGTAGGCCGTCTCCATGCCTCCGGGGTTCTCCGCATACGCGCGCTCTATCGCGGCGAGCCGGCGGTCGGCATTCCCCTTCTCCGCCGGAGGCTCGATGCCGGGCGGCCAGGCTTTGAGTTCGAGATCGAGAAACAGGTCGCTGCTGGAGGCGTAGGCCTGATGGACTTCGACGGCGATGACATTGACTCCGGCGCGCAGGGTTTCCTTCGCGGGAACGAGATGGCGGTGGACGGTGCCTTCGTCCTCGGAGTCGATCGCCGATTCGGCCTCGGTGGTGTGGGAGATTTCACCCGCGGGCATATTTTCGCGCGCGACCTCGCGACCATTGAGATAGACGACCGCTCCGTCGTCGCACTGGAGGAAGATACCGAGCGCGCCGAGTTTCGCGGGGTCCTTGACGTCAAACGTTCGACGGAACCACGCGGTGAGCGGTTTATTCTTCGGGTCCGCGCCAAACGCGAGCGTGGAGCCCAGACCGCGTTCGCCGTAGCCGAGCGGCGCAGGCCCGGACTTCCAGCCGGCGTCGGCAAAGTCGGGCGCCGTCCACTTTTCACCCGGCGGCGTGGCGGAGTCGAGGTAGCGCCATTCCGCGGCGCGCGGGATGAGTGTGTCTTGCGCCAGCGCGAGTGCGGGCGCGGCGATGAGTGCGAGGATGGCGGCTTTCATGGAATGCGGAATGCGAGGGCTGATTTTGCAGCCGGCTCTCCGGCCCCGGAAATGAAAACCGCGGGACGGTTACCGGGCCTTCAGCCAGGCGACGATGTCATCGCGCAGTTTGCGGGAGTCCTTGTCGAGCAGATACATCATGTGGCCGCTTTCGTAGTAGGCGTAGGTGATGTTCTTGCGAAGCGAATCGGGGATGTCGAGGTGGTCGATGGAATACCGCGTGGCATCGGGCGGGACGGCGAGGTCGCGCAGACCGGAGCAGACGAGCAGACGAAAGCGGGGGTTCGTTTTCATGGCGTCGGCAAGCGCGCCATCGGTGCCGGCGTAGCGGTTCGCGTAGCGTGTGTAGTTCCACGGCAACCCGCCGAGGACGCGGTAGGGAAGGTCGGACTCCCAGCCGAGCGTGCCGCGGATGTAGGCGTTGGCCATGGCGTTAAAAGGCCCGATGACGGACGTGAAGCTGGGGTCGAATTCCGGGCCGGGCGAGGTGCGGTCGGCATCCTCGGCGGTGACGCGGCCATCGAAGCGTCCTACGATTTTTCCCTCCGCGCGGAGAAGGTATTCGCGGAATGCAGTGGCGCTGATCCGGAGGTTGTGATTCTCGATCACCTCCACGGGGAGGGCCGTTAAGCGGGCGAGTTTCGCGGAGGTCTTCTTGCGTTCTTCGGCGGAGATAAGCCGGCCTTTGAGGAGCGCGAGGGCGTAGTCTCCAAATGCGAACGCGCGCGCTTCGGCGAGAAGCTTTTCGAGGTCGCCCTGAATCTTTCCGTGGTAGTGCGCGGTCGCGGTGAGCGTGGGCAGGAAGGTCATGTAGGAAAGGTCGGTCTCGCCGCCGGAAAGCGTGGCGAAATTAAGCACGCCGCTGACGCAAACGAAGCCGGAAATCATCATGCCGTGCCTGTCCTGAAGGTAGTCGCTGAGTCCCGCGCCGCGGATGCCGCCGTAGCTTTCACCGCAGAGGTATTTCGGGGACATCCAGCGGTTTTCGCGCGTGGTGAAGAGGCGGATGAATTCACCGCACGCCTCCACGTCTTCGTCGAGCCCCCAGAACTGCTCGCCCTTCTCCCCTTTCGCCGGGCGGGACGCGCCGGGGCCGACGGGATCGAGGAAGAGGAGGTCGGTGGAGTCGAGAATGGAATCGGGATTGTCGGCGATGGTTCCGATTTCCGTGAACGTCTTGCCGTCCGGCGGGAGCGCAATTTTCTTCGGGCCGAGTCCACCAAAGTGAAGCCACACCGCAGCGCTACCGGGACCGCCGTTGAAGCAGAACATCAGCGGGCGCGAGTTGTCGGTCTCGGCGAGCGACTTGCCGTCCGCGCCGGTCGCTGCGTAGTAAACGTAAAATACATCCGCGCGAGGCGTGCCGTCATCCTTGAGCAGTGGAAGCGTGCCTGTCTTCGCGACGTAGGAGACGTCCTTGCCCGCGATCTTTACCGAGCCCTTGGTTTCCTTCGGGGCGTCTTTTTTCGCGTCCTTTTTGTCGTCTTTCTTTTCGTCCTTCTTCTCCTCTTTTTTGTCGCCGTCCTTCGGCGGCTCGGCGGGTTTGGAATCCTGTGCAAATGCGCTGAATGCGAGCGCGGCAGGGATGATAAGGTATTTGAGCATAAATGGAGATGGCAGGATGGATCAGGCGAGGCAGCCGTCGAGTTCCTTGCGGATTTTCGCTTCGTTCAGGTTTTTGCCGATGAAGACGAGCTGGCTCTCGCGCTTTTCGCCTTTTTCCCAAAGGCGATCCCACAGGAGCGTGAAGCGGTTGTTCACGCCGTGGAAGATGGCGCGGCGCGGATTGCCGGCGATGTTTAGGAAGCCTTTGCTGCGATAGATTTGCTCCTTCTCGGACATGTTCTGCACGAAGTACTCAAGCTTCTCGAGGACGAACGGCTTTTCGTACGTGTAGGAAAACGAAGTGACATCGTGGTGATGCCGGTTGCGCATTTCATTCAGGAAATCCGGGTCCACGGCGAGCTTCCGGTCGAGGTCGAACGCGTGCATGTCGAGCAACTGCTTGATGTTCGTCTGCGAGTGGCTCGTGCGGATGATCTGGCAGTGCTCGTTGAGCTCCTTGATGATGCCCTCGACTTTCGCGAGTTGCGCTTCGTCCACGAGGTCCACTTTGTTGAGGAGGACATAGTCGGCATTGATGATCTGCTCTTTCGCCGTGTCCTGCGCCTTGATGTGCTTCTCCACCTGCTCGGCGTCCACAACCGTGATGATGGAATCGAGCATCACGTATTGCTGGAGTTGCGGGATGTTCAGGAACGTCTGCGCCACCGGCTGCGGGTCGGCGGCCCCGGTGGTTTCGATGAGGATGTAGTCGAACCCGCCGCGCTTCAGAAGCTTCTTCACGCCTTCCACGAGGTCCTTGCGCACCGAACAGCAGAGGCAGCCGTTGTTCAGTTCGAGGATGTCGTCCTCCGTCTTCTCCACGAGCGCTCCATCGACGCCGATGCGGCCCATCTCATTGACGATCACGGCAAACTTGTAGCCGTGCTGCTGCTTGAGGATATAGTTCAAAAGGGTGGTCTTCCCCGCTCCGAGAAAGCCCGTGAGGATGGTGACTGGAATTCGCTTCTGGCTCATGTGTGTGTAAGGAAACTGGACTGCGGTTAGCGCGTAAAACAAAACTGGCGGCTGGGAGACAAACTCCGAGCCGCCAGTCGTGAAAGATTCTTTCTCCGAATTACTTCTTCTTGCGGAGCATCGGGAGACCCGTGCGCTCGTTTTCGATGACTTCCATTCCAGCAGGAACGGCGTCGAGCGAGCCCTCGGGCTTCACTTCACCAGCGAAGTAGTAGAGCGTGACTTCCTGTCCGCCTTTGAGCTTCTGGAGACGGCTGTGAAGGAAGTAGGTTTTCTTGGATTTTTTGGAGACGACTGAGAATGCCATGGTAGTATTTTAGTGTAGTGGTTGTTTCTGAAAGGACTTCAAATCAAACAGTAATCGGCAATTAGCCGACAATGCCAGCCTTTTTCAGAGTGGAATACGCGCCGTTCTTGTTGATGGTCTTCAGAGCGCGTGCCGTGAGCTTCACGGTAACGAACTTCTTGAGCTCCGGCACCCAAATCCGCTTCGTCTTCAGATTCGGCTGGAAATAACGCGGAGTCACGGCCGTGACGTGCTGGCCGATACCGCCCTTTTTCTTGGCAAGACCACGGCGGTGAATCTTGTTACCCCGGAGGGCCTTCGTTCCTGTAATATCGCAAATACGGCTCATAAAATTGTCTTGGAAATTCGATCGATGTTTTTTGAAAAGGGGCGGGGAACATGGGGACAACCCTGTGAATGGTCAAGGGGATTCTCCCGTTTTTTTCGGCCCTCAAACCCGCGCCCTCCCCGGACCCGGCGTAGCCCCCCCCCGTAGTAGGACAGGCATCCTGCCTGTCGGAGTGGGACGAGCTTCCATCCTGTCCCGAGACTCCCCGAAACCTTTTCACGCGTGCAACGCGACTCGAAGCCGGTCCGACCACGACAGGCTGGATGCCTGTCCCACTCCGGCGCGCGCATCACGCGTTGGCGCTTGCGGGCGCGGCGGTGTGGCGTTAGGCGAAGGGCATGATTCGTCTGCGCTCGCTCGTCGCCCTGCTGCTTTTCTGCCTCTTCGTGTCGGCGTGTTCGACGGCGCGCGATGGGCACGTGATCCGGAGCGAATCGGTGACGCCCTCCGGCGATAAAATTCAGACTGCCATCGAAAACACGTGGACCCCGAACGCGACGGCGATTGCGGACAAGGTTTATACCGGAGCGTGGGACTACTACGACCAGCGGGCGGGAGGATCGATTCTCGTGCGCCTGTCGCGCCACGACCACTCGGTCGGAAGTTTCGATGGAAACAGCTATTTCAAAATCGCATTCCAGCTTCCGGCGGACGTCGGCATTGGGAAGACGGTGAACCTCCGCGCAATTCCGCCGGACCGGAAGACGCGCAAGGCGCCGTACGATTACGACATCGCAGACATGAAGGATGGAGAGATCACGGCGTTTCGATTCGGCAACCCGATGATGGGTTGGATGAAGCGCGCCGACGTGGCATCGGTAAAGGTGCTCTCATTGGATGCGAAGCAGGCGGTGATTCACCTGAAGCTGAAAGCCACGCTGGACCCCATGTTTGATTTCGACTTCGACCAGACGTTCACCCTCGCAGTCACGCCGGTGAAACCGACCCGCGAGCTGGAGACGCCGCCCGTGAAGCGGTGAGCAAGCAAGGTCGCTCGTCCGCGGTGCAAAGCGTGATCGCCACCGCGAAGGACTGCGCTATTTCCCAAGAAGATACCCCAATGCAGAAGCGATGACCGCGCAGGAGACGGCGGCGAGCCACGTCCGGCGAAGGACGCCGTAGGCCCACCATTGCGCGTCGTGAATCGGGAGGCTTCGCGCAAGCGAGCCCGCGACGACGATGTCGAGAAACGCTTCCGCAATGAGCGCGTGCGCGCCGCCGACCAATGCGAATATTCCGCCGAATGCGCCGACGACCGCCGCGATGACCAGCGCCACCGCGCAACCGGCGCCATCCGAGTCTGCGTCTGCAACGTTCCCGGTGATATCGAGCGCATTTTCGAGCGTCCTGCCCGCGCTGCTTTCCGCGCTCTTGTAGTCCTCGGAATCAAACACGTGGCCCGGAGGAACGTTGAGGTCCGTCGGCATCCAGGTGGACTCCAGCCAGACCCAAATCCGCACGAGAGCAATAAAGACAATCCACGCACCCAGCACCGCGAGCGGATACCGAGTAGTCGCCGACTCCATCCCCCATCGCGAAAGCGCCCGCGAGCCGAAGAACGCCGCGCCCGCAGTGAGCGCGAGCACGCCGCACATCATCAAGCGCGGCATCCGCTCACGCGAAAAGTAAGCGCGCAATCGACCAAGCATTCGTTCCCGGGCAGTGAGGTACATGGTCTTGAATTAGCCCGACGTCTGGAAGTGGAAACCGGAGCGAACTGCGCCCGATGACGGAGCTTACGCGCGAATCTGCCTTGTGATGCTCGGGTCGGTGATTTTGTCGTCGGCGGCGAGGAGGAGCGCTTTGCTGATAATGAGCGAAAGGACGCCGTCGCCCTCGAATGGCAGGAAGAGCCCGGTGGAATCGGCCTTCCCACGCGATGGGACGATGCAGAGATACTGGTCGTTTGGCGACATGAGGATGTTGCCGCTGCCGAGGTGGATTTTGTAGGTGCGCAGTTTGCCACGGACGACGAGGAACTTTTCCTCGAACGAACACAAAGCCGCGATTTTGAGCTTCGGAACAAGGCGCTCCAGCACGTCGCGCCGGGTCTTCGCCGTCGCGGAGAGATCGCCGAATGCGAAGTGTCCCCACGCGCCGCGCTCGGCCTCGCGGCGTCCACCATCGGCCCACGCAGGGTCGTTGCCCACGCTCGCAACACCGACGAACAAATCCACATCCCGCATGATTTCCGAAAAGACCATCGCCGGAACATCCACGAGGCGCAGCGGTTCGGCTGCGGTCTCCTGCCAGCCCGGTGTGTAGCCACCGCCGCTGGCGTGTGTGGAGACCTGCGCGGCTTCCAACGGGTAGAACCGCACTTGATCGGTCGCAACGTGGAGATAGACACCGCTTTCATTGGTGTCCGTGCCGAAGTCATCGCCCGCACTTTCGATCCAGAACTCCGCGCGCAACCCCCCTTGCGGCAGTCTCCGCGTCGGTGGCGGGTAGGAGTCGTCCACCATCAGGCGCAGCTTGTTTTTCCAGCCTCGCGTGGCGCAGAGCGAATTGAACTGGTGCTGCCGGAGCAGGTGCGCGGCGAAACGATTGGAGTAGGTGACCGTCGCCGCCTCGGCGGGAGTGAGCAGGTAAATCTCGCGGTGCGCCTGCTTGAACGGCTGGCGGATGCGGCGTTCCTCCAAAAAGACCCGCCACGCGAGCACGGTGTCCGCCGGTTCGCCGAGCGGATGCCAGAGCGACACGCGGGTCTGCGACGCATCAAGCGGGACGGGCACGCCGGAGCGATCGACGAATTTTCCATCGAACCATACACCCGCAGTCGTGATGCCGCCGGTCGAGAAATTCCAAATCAACCGCCGCGCGAGTGCGCCGACGAGCGGGTGTTCCGCATAGCGTTCCAGCCATGCCTCAATCGCCCATGTCTTCTGCGCGAGGAAAAGCGCATCGAGGCGCTCGGCCTGCGCCGGCAGCATTTTCTCGATGTCCTTTTTCGCCGCCGAGAGCTCTTTCAACTCTTCGCGGAACTGCTCTTTCACCGCCGCTGGCAGCGCTTTCCGCTCCTTCCCGTCAGCGCCACGGAAGATGAGCGCAACCTCGCGGCTGTCCACAATCCGAAGTTCGGCAGAGCACTCGCCCAGCGGCTCGACGAGGCTTCCCACTTCCGTGAGCCCGTAAGCGGGCACGCTCATTTCCTCGAGTTCGTCGCGAGGAATGCCGGACTTCTCCGCGCATGCTTTGAGCGCCTTTTCGATGGCGATTTGCGCCGTGCCGAATTTCACCTTCACCTTCAGCACCGCGAGTTGTCCGACTGCATCCAGCCCGCCCATCATGGCCAGCCCGGTGATGCACGCATTGCCCACGCGCACCGCACGCGGTCCCTTGCCCGGCACCTTGCGATAAGCACTGAGCGCCAGCGTCGTCAGCGCACGCGCCAGCTCGGGACTCGGAAAAAGCCCGCAAGCCCACGCGAGTCCGCGCAGGATGTTCATGTTCGGTTCGCTTATCAGCTTGTCTTCAGGTGCATCGTAAGGAGGCGGAGCCGGAGGAAGCTCCACGTTCGGAGGATTGGCTCCAAATGCGCTACGGACGCTCTCAAGCAACGGGAAGTGAATGAGTTCGTCCCACGGACGCTCGGCACCCGTCACTTCTTTGACAATCTCATACCAACTTTCGTACGGCAGATGTAACCTGCCCTCATTCAGCCGTCTGAGTTCCTCGACTGCACATCGGGATGCCCATTCCCGTTCTGACAGAACGTGGACAGTTCTCGGTTGGTTTGTGAGCGGAAACCAACGCGATACACATTGAGCGAAATCCTTTTCTCCAATGCTGTCCACGGCAGCTACCGCCGTTTTTTTCCATTTCGCGCTCGGGCTCGCAGCATCAGCCCATCGACAAGACTCAATAAACTCCGCCCAAATGGTGAGAATCGCCGGTGAACTTTTGCGGATGTCAGACATCGCACAATCAGACCAAGCCTCGCCATCGTCCAATCGGATTCGTGGCGGCAACTCCATCATATCTAAGAGCCGCTTCGAGTGGATTAATAAGTCCCTGTTCCGGTCAGATAAGACACTCAGAATTTGCTCAAACGAAATCAGTACACTCGTCCAATTCTCAGGAACTGGTTTCGGGCAAACTCGATAAAGCCATTCGACCAATGGAATGACAGATAACCACCCGCTGCACTCCGACTTTTCTTCGGTGTACCATTTCACGAGACGAAGGACAGTTTGCCCATGTAACTCCAACTCTGTTCCGAGCAAGATTTCCAACGCGTCGACGCAAACGTGACACATGGACCAGTGGTGATCCCATTCTTCGTGGCGAATAAACGGCTTATGCCCCAACCACTCCAAGCAGCAGGCCGCGCGCACTTCCAGTGCCTGGAGCCATATGCTAAGAGCATCAACGACCCGGGATCTTGATTCGGTATCCAACTCCAAAACGCGCTTGATCACCACAGACTCTTCACAACGGAAGGAGGATCGCTTTTTTGTGTTTACCGTGATTTGCTCCGCGAGAAGTTGGCGGATAGTCGAGATTTCCCCGCTGCCGTTGTCCGGGACTAATGACAACGCTTCGCGTTGAAGCGGTGTGGTGTTTCCTGACGCAATCAAGTCATGAACCCAATCCATAAATCTACCCTCCAATCAGTGCTACGAGTTTAACAAACTGAACCTCCGTATCCACTCGGACCTCGAAGGATTCATCGAGCGAGTCCGCCTGACGGTCGCCGATGAGCAGGAGAAAGCCATTGTGCTCAAACGCTTCGCAGGCGCGGGCGAACTGTTGCTCCCAATCAATCACCCCGCGCTCTTTCACGCGGTATCCATTGAGTGTTCGCTCGGCGTCGGTGGGCTGAACAAGGCCGTTGAAAATCTCGCCGCACTTTTGGTTGTAGTCCGCGACTTCCTGCCAGATTCGCGCGCGGATGATTTCGCGAACGGTCATTTGTTCGGTGAGAGAATCGAGGGTGTAGCTGCGAAGCTTTTCGCCCGCGGGAGTGGCGTCGATGATGAGCATTTCGTGCTGCTTGGCGGACGCACGCGACAATTTCAAGCCCTCGTAAGCAGCACGTGAACTCACGCACCATGAGCAATTCGCAGAAACTTCATCGCGCCGATTCGTAAGGATGTGGGTGCAATGAAACATATCGAAATCCTTGAATCGCGCATCGCGCCTGCAGCCACTTACTTCGTCAGCCCGCTTTCCCAAGCCATCACGGTGGATGGGGACAATGCCACGGATACTGCGGCGGAAATCAGCGCACGGAATGCGGCGGGAGCGAGTTCGGCGGCGCTTTTGGAGGCAGGCGACCGGATTGTTTTTGATGCGGACTCGGATGGGGTGGCAGACGTAGGGGAGCAGGTTTTTCTGACGATCGCGGCGGGGAAGGCGATGGCGTTTTTCTACGATGAAAACGGGAGCGGCGGCATCGAGCTGAATGAGTTTTCCGGGCTGGCGGTGGGCGATGGGTTTTCCGGGGCGATCGGAACCGATGTGGGCACGGTGGTGACGATGCTGGATACGGCGGGGAATTATACGAACGGTGCGTTGCAGCCTGCGAGTATCGCAAAGCTGACGGTGAAAGGCGCGGTGTATCTGGATGTGCTGGCAGGCGGGAGCATCGCGAATGTGAGCATCGGGGAACCGCTGCATAAGAAGTATTCGAGCAGGAGCGCGGAGGCGATCGCGACGGGCACGTCGGCGGTGGGGCGCTCGTTGTTTCTGGGCGGGACGAATATGACTTCGTCGTTTTCGCTGCCGCTGGGTAGCGATGGAGGCAGCATCACGAATCTCACGATCACGGGCGGCGTGTCTTTCATCACCACGGGCAACGGCTCGAACGGCGGCGACGGCGGCGATATCTCGGGCGTGAAGCTGCGGCAGCCAACCAGCTTTCTGACAGTCCGCACCGGAAACGGCGGGACGAGCACGGCGGAGGCGGCGGGTGATGGCGGGACAATTGAGAAGTTCATGATGATTGCGGGGTATGTGAACAATGTGGTGTTTGACGCGGGCGAAGGTGCCAACAATGCGGGCGCCGGCACCGGTGGCCACGGCGGTTCGCTGCGGGACATCACGGCGACGATCCTGAGCCAGGGCGGATCGAACAGCGTGCAGTTCTTCGGCGGCGCGGGCGGGCCGGCGGTGTCCGGTGCGGCGGGCAGCGGCGGGAGCATCACGAATTTGAAGCTGAACTCGATCAATGGAACGCTCGATGGTGCGGTCGTGATCGCTGGCAATGGCGCGAATTCAAACTCGGGCGCGGGCGGCAACGGTGGTGCGTTGGACAAGATTGCGCTGAGCCTCGGCGAGGTCCAAAACGCCACGGTGCTCGCGAGCGGCGAGGGAGGCAACGGTGGAACGGGCGGCGAGGGCGGAAACGTGACGGGCCTGGCGGTGAAGGCGAAATTGCTGACCGCACTGCAAATGGTCACGGGCCGCGGAGGCGATGGTGCGACACAGGTGGGGAAAGGCGGTTCTTTCATCGCGCCAAAGATCACGGTGGATGTGGCCAGCTACATTCAGTTTGAGGCAGCGCGCGGAGGTGGCTCCACGGGTGCGCCGGGCGCGACGACGGACGGCGCAGCGGGAGGCAGCATCGTGAAGCCCGCGCTGGCGCTGAAGTTTCTGAACGGTCCGCTGGTCATGTCGGCCGGCCCCGGAGGCTCGGGCGCTACGAACAACGGCGATGGCGGTGCGGGAGGCAGCGTGGATGCGCCGGTGATCAAAGCAACGTCGCTCGGTGGCGCGGTGGCTTTGAGCGGCGGCAACGGAGGTTCCGGTTTTGGCACGGGCGCTGGCGGAGCTGGCGGCGCGGTGAAAGGCGCGGCGATCTCGGCGGGCTTTGTGAGTTCGATTTCGCTGAACGGAGGAACAGGCGCGGGTGGGGCAAAGTCCGGCGCAGGCGGGAACGTGGAAGGACTGAAGTTTTCCGCCACGATGATGACGGGCAGCGTTGGCATCTACGGTGGCGACGGCGGCAGCGCGCAGGGCGCAAACCCCGCAGGCGCGGGCGGCAGTGTGATCAAGAACAGCATCACAGTTTCCGACTTCATAACGAGCGAGATCAGCATCGCCGGTGGCACCGGCGGCGACGCGGGCGGGACAGGCACGGGCGGCACGGGCGGAGCAATCGTGGGCAACCTGATCAAAGTCGGACGCGCAGCGGACGAGCTGAATCTCGACGGCGGCAGCGGCGGTTTTTCAAACAACGGCGCAGGCGGAAACGCGGGCAGCGTGACGTCGAACAGCATCACCGTGACGCAATCGTTGAATGAGATGTACGTGAACTCACAAAGAAGTCGCGGCGGTGACGGACCGACCGGAGGCGGCGATGGCTCCTCGGTGAGCGGACTCACGCTGAATCTGAATCTTTTCCGCGACGTCGAAGTCAACGGCGGCAAGGGCGGCGACGGAAGCAGTGGCCCTGGCGGAGATGGCGGGAGTATGACGGGGATTTCGTTGAAAGGAAACGCAGACGACGGAAGCATCAGTTTCTATGGCGGGCACGGGGGAGCCGCTACGCTGGCAGGTGGCGCAGGAGGCGCAGTGATGAACGCAAAAATGGCTCTGCTCGGAGGCGAGTTGGAGGGCTTTGAGGTGTACGGCGGCCAGGCCGGAAACGGAAGCAACACACCCGGCGTCGGCGGCGCGGTGGATGGCATCTCGTTCAACGGCGGGCGGGAGTTGTACACGGCCTACATCGGACTATTCGGAGGCACCGGAGGTCAGGCGACGAATGGCACCGGCGGAGATGGCGGCGCTGCGGCGCGCATCGCACTCACAACGCTCGGGTCTTTGGAATACTTCGATGTTTACGCGGGAGACGGCGGGCTGGGAACGCTCGGAACCGGCGGCGATGGCGGTGTGGTCGAAGCGGTAAATGTGACGCTAACAGGCGGCCTCACTGACGGCGCGACCATTCAGGCCGGCAACGGAGCGAACGGCGGTCTCGCAGGTGGCGATGGCGGGCAGGTGCGGAACTCCGCATTCACTATCGCACGCGGAAACGGCAGCGAGGTGGAGTTCAGCGGCGGCGGCGGCGGAAACGGTGTCGCAGGCGGCGGTGCGACTGCGGGAAATGGCGGCGACATTCGCGGAATCGCGGTCACCGATTCCTGGCAGACGCAGTTCCAGTTCATCCCGGGCGATGGCGGAAATGCGACCGGGCCGAACCTTGGCGGCAACGGCGGCGCGGCGAGCGGCATCACACTCAAAGCACCGAACGCCAGCGCGGAGATTTACAGCGGCGACGGCGGGAACGGCGGCACCAGCGGCGGCGGCGGAATCGGTGGCATCATTACGAAAGTCAGCGGCATCATCGCACGTGGAGTCATCCACGCAGGAAACGGTGGCGATGCGACGAACTCGGCAGGCGGCGCAGGCGGAACCGTGGAAGACAATGCACTCACCGTCACTCAATTCCTCCACCGTGTGCAGGCGGGCAACGGCGGCAACTCGACCAACGCGAGCGGTGGCTTGGGCGGCGACATCACGAAGCTCAAAATCAGCAGCGACATCGGAAATTTCAGCCGCACCTTCGGCTCGACGAACAACGACGCCGGCGGACTCGTCGCCGGACTCGGCGGGAACAACAACGCTGCGGGCAACGGCAGTGTTTCGTTCGTCACCGCCGGACGCATCGCGGCGATCTTCGCGGGCTTCCAAAGCGGCAACGGCAGCAATCAGTCCGCCGTCGCCAGCATCGCAAACATCACCGCCCGCGTCATCGGCGCGGACCTCGACGGCGATGAAACGTTCGACTTCGTGAACTCCGGAACAGCGGGCTTCCAACTCGGCACAAGCGACTTCGCGCAGGACGGTCTCGTGATCGTCTTCGCGGGTGGCCTCGATGAAGACACCGTGAAAGCCACACCGCTCAAAGTCGTGACGGTCACGCCGCCAAACATCGCAAGCTAGCGGGCGAGAGTTGCGGACGGCCCGCCCCGTATCAGGCAGTGCCGTTGAGCGTAAGCCGTTGGCGGAGAAGCTACGGAATTTCGTATGAAATGGAAGCCGCGGAACCGTTGTCAAAACGACCGGATTCGCCCTTGTCTCATGGTCGAATCGGCTTACGTTCCCGCCGCTTATGACCCGGAACTTTCCCGCCGCCATCCTCGCCCTCGTATCGCTCGCGCTCCCAATGCGTGCTGCGATCGTCGCGTCCGTGGACGTCAATGACGCCCTCGACACACCGACGGATACAGCATCCGGCTTTGCCAGCTATGTCCTGAGCGACAACACGCTGACGATTGGCGGCTACACCGTGGACATCAACCCGGCATCCGGAGCGGCGCTCGACGATGTCCGCCGCACGACGCCCGTGAACGGCGGGTCGCTAACGCTCGGCGCGGTGTACCGCGACTCCATCTTCGCGCTCGGAGATAACACGGCGAATTTCTACCGCGTGGGACTCGACGCGGTCATTGGCGGACTTACGCCGGGGAAAAAATATACCATCACTGCCTGGAGTTTCGACAGCGGGTCCACGGGCGCACGAACCAGCGACTGGAGCATCCTCGGGCTCGGCGGGCCGCAGTTTGCCGCGAACAACTATACGTTCGACGGCGCGACGCTGCCGACGACCGACACCGCGAACCGCTTTTCCGTGACAGCCTACGCCGACACGAATGGTACGCTGATTCTGCGCGGACGTCCCGGCCAACAGTCGGCGACGAACAGCGTCTTCCTGAACGGATTCACTGTGGACGAACTTGCCGGCGCGCCCGTGGCGGCAGCGACCTTGCTGGCATTGGATTTTGGAGAGCGTGGCGGTGCTGGCGCAGCGGACGTCATGGCGGGATTTCAGGAGTTTTTGCTTACCGGCGCGTTCTCGGGAACAGGCACCGCAGCGAATCCGCAATCAACACCGTCTGTTCGCACATTCGGAGCGCATACAGTAACACTCACTCCGGTAAACACGACTGTTGATGACCGTCCGCGAACGACGCCCGCAAACTCCGGTGCCTTCACAGAATCCCTCCTATTAAAAGACGTGGTATTCGCAAACACCACAACGAATCTCAATCCGGGCCTCGACGTAAGCATTGGGGGCCTAGCTGCGGGCGCAACCTATCTCGTGGAGGTTTGGTCCTTTGACAGCGGCAGCGCCGGAAGTGTTCGAACGAGCGACTGGACTGTAAACGGCGCGACGCTGTGGGATGACTACGGCTTTAACGGCGCGAATCTTCCGACGACCAACTCGGATTACAAAATGACCGGCGCATTCGCCGCGAACGCGAGCGGGCAGCTTGTCATCAGCGCGAGAAGCGTTCTCAACAGTCCAAACGTCTTTCTCAATGCCCTCCGCATTTCCTCACTCACAGCACCGCCGGTCGTCGATTTCGGGCGGCCAATTATCAGCGAGTTCATGGCGGAGAACTCCAACGGCATCACCGACGAGGATGGCGACACGAGCGACTGGATCGAAATCTGGAACACCACGACGAGCACGCTGAACCTAGCAGGCTGGACGCTTTCCGACGATCCGCTCCTGCCCGCGAAATGGATATTCCCAGCGGGAGCGACGGTTCCCTCGCAGGGCTTCCTGCGCGTTTGGGCTTCGACCAAGAACCGCACAGCGAATCCCGGCGCGCTGCATACGAACTTCGCGCTCGATAAAGACCCGGGCGGTTATCTGGCGCTCCGGCAACCGGGCGGCACGATCGCCTCCGAGTTCACAAACATTCCCGGCCAGCGAGCAAATGTGAGCTACGGCGGCTTCGGCAGCACCGAGCCGCAGACCATCGGGTATTTCTCGCCATCCACTCCCCTCCTCCAAAACACGGTCGCACCGGTGCCAGGCTTTGTCGCGGATACAGTGTTCAGCGTGAAGCGCGGCTTTTTCACCACCGCGCAGAATGTGCTGATCACCTGCGCCACACCCGGCGCGACCATCTACTACACAACCGACGGCAGCGAGCCCACCACAGCGAGCGCTGTGGTACCGGGCGCCGGCATTCCGGTCACGACGACCACAGTGCTGCGCGCGAAAGCATTCGCCCCGCCTCTAGCAGCAAGCAACACCGACACGCAGACGTACATTTTTAACGCCCACGTCCAGAACCAGCCGATCGCACCACCGGGATGGCCGGCGACCTGGGGCACGAATAGCGAAGTGGGTACGAACAATGGCGGGAACACTACCGTCATCGCGGATTACGAAATGGATCCGAACGTGGTAAACACGACACTAGCGGGATACAGCGTGCAGGATGCCCTGGCCGCGCTTCCCGCGCTTTCGATTGTGATGAATCCTTCCGACTTCCTCGGCTCTGCAGGCATCTATCAGAACCCGCAGAGCATCGGTGCGGCATGGGAGAAAGCGTGCTCGTTTGAATATCTGGAAACGGCCGGCGGAGGAGTGAAAACAAACTGCGGAATTGCAGTTCATGGCAACTCGTCACGCCGTCCGTTCCGGATGCAGAAACACTCGTTCCGGCTCTCCTTCCGCTCGGAATACGGCGACGGACAGCTCGACTACAAGCTGTTCGACGACACAACTGTGAAGCAGTTCAACAAGCTCGTTCTCCATGCGACGTTCCCCGATGGCTGGGGCATGGCGAGCTGGGACAATGCGCGGTATCGCCCGGAAACAGCCGTTGTTTTCCGCGACCTTTTTATGAAGGACACGCTGGCCGACATGGGCGGTCAGCGCATCAGCGGCCGATTCGTACACCTGTACATCAACGGCCTGTATTGGGGAGTTTACGAACTCGGCGAACGCGTTGACGACAACTGGTGCGCAGATCACTTCGGCGGATTGAGCGTCGATTGGGACGTCATCGCTCCCGATACAACGACATCGGTGCAGATCAAATCCGGGAACCTCACGGCGTGGACGAATCTCGCGAATCTCGTGCTCACTCCGGACCTCTCGATTCAGGCAAATTATGATGCCGTCGCGGCCGTCGTGGATCTCGAAAACTTCGCCGATTACTACCTTCTGCACATTCATGCCGATGCCGAGGACTGGCCGCACCACAACGGCTACGCTTATCGGAACCGCGTGCAGGCCGGCTCCAAATGGCGCTTTTTGGAATGGGATCAGGCCATCGCATTCGACCCGCTCGTTCTGGTGGACCGCTTCTCCGTCGGAGCGACAAATACCGCAGGAAACGCCAACGCAGCGCTGACGCTAGGCGTATTGTATCAAAAACTGCGTGCAAGCGCCGAGTTCCGCCTTCTCCTCGCGGACCGAGCACGGAAGCATCTCTTCAACGGCGGCGCCCTTGCGCTCTCCGTCGAGCAGGCGCGATGGCAGGCTCATGCCAGCCTTTTGGATAAGGCGATCGTCGCGGAAAGCGCACGTTGGGGCGACACTGCGGACACGACGCGGTATTTCAATGGGACGACCAGTTGGACTCCGATTCCGGCAAATGCCACGCTGAAACGCGAGACACACTGGCTGCCGCAGGTGAACTTGGTGAAGGATTCCCACATGCCCGCGCTGCACAATCTGGCGAACAGCTACGCGACCATCACCGAACTCCGGTCGCAGTCGCCGAAACTGTATCCCGCGACCAATGCACCGGATTTTGGACAGTTTGGTGGGAATGTACCGAACAACTACGCACTGACGATCACAGCGGCCGCTGGGCAGATTTACTACACCACCAACGGGACCGACCCGCGGACCGCGTACACCGGGGCACCGGCGGGTACGCTTTACGCCGGCCCGGTCACCCTCACCGCCACAGGAGTCGTGAAGGCCCGCGCGTTAAACGGCGGCGAATGGAGCGCTCTCACAGAGGCTACATTCATCGTCGGCACTGCCGCATCGGCGGCAAATCTCACGGTCACCGAACTGAACTACAATCCCGCGCCGGGCGACGAAGAGTTCATCGAACTTATGAACGTGAGTGGAGGAACCATCGACCTCACCGGCGTGTCGTTCGAGGGAATCACATACACTTTCGCAAGCGGCACACTTTTGAATCCCGGCTCACGCATTTGCGTCGCGCGCGATGTGACCGCGTTCACCACGCGCTACGGAGCAGGGCCACGCGTGGTCGGACCGTATGCCGGCGCGCTCGACAACACCGGCGAGGAAATCGCCGTCATCGCCGCGAACGGTGCGGACATCATCCGCTTTTCCTATAACGACAAAGCCCCGTGGCCGACCGCAGCGGATGGCACCGGGCGTTCGCTCGTCCTCCGGCAACCATCTGCGGGAAACAATACCACCGCATTCATGAGCGCCGGCGCAAACTGGCGGAGCAGCACGGCAAACGGAGGCAATCCGGGCGTAGGCGACAGCGTGGCATTTTCCGGAACGCCGCTCGCCGATGCCGATGGGGATGGCCTCGCTGCGATTTTTGAATACGCGCTTCTCCGCAGCGATTTCTCACCGAGCGACGGCACGATGCCTGCGGCTGTCGTTGAAACGCTCACGATCGGCGGCATTCCGGGCCAGTATCTCACGCTGACGATTCCAGTGAACCCCGCTGGCGACAGCGTCATAGTCACCGGCGAGTATTCGGGCGACCTCACGCAGCCATGGCAGCCTGCCACATACATCGGCGAAATCGTCAATGGCGCACAGGTATCGCGGAAGTGGCGCGCACCAGTGCCGGTGACCGGCACGCAGTTCCTGCGCATCCGAGCCACCTACACACCGTAGCAGCCGCTATTTCCCGAGCGCGGCGAGCTGGCGATTGTGCAGCTTCGAAAGCAAGACAACTGCGCAGATTGCACCGACTCCTGCGAGAAACATGTCGCTTTGTGTGTCCCAGACATCGCCTTGTGTACCGAGAAACGAGTCG
This sequence comes from Verrucomicrobiaceae bacterium, assembly GCA_005791535.1. Lineage (GTDB taxonomy): Bacteria > Verrucomicrobiota > Verrucomicrobiia > Chthoniobacterales > Chthoniobacteraceae > SXWH01. The sequence continues at coordinate 24,187 of SXWH01000157.1, forward strand.
GACGCCTCGCCGAGAATCAACGCCGTGGCCCATTCGATCAATTCGTAGACCGCGCTGATGGCGAGACAGACGCATACAATCAAAAAGTGGAGCCATCCCCGCTTCGCAACCACGTGCAGTCGGAGGAAAATCTCCCGCGCAATCATCGCAGGCACAAAGCCCTGCGCCAGGTGCCCCAGCCGGTCATAATGATTTCGCGACAGCCCAAAGTAATCGCGCACCCAGTCGCCCGCAGGCACGAGCGCGTACGTGTACTTCCCACCTACCGCGAGAATGATCATATGGAAGCCGATGAGCACCGTCACAAGCGGCGTGAGCGGAAACCTCCGCCATGTTGCGAACAACACGGCGAGACCAACAAATGCCGGCAACACTTCCATGAACCAAGTCAGCCTATCGAATGGAGCAACGCCCGACCAGGCCAGTACCATAAGCACCGGAACGAGCACGCAAACTTGCCATTTCTCGCGGTTCATAAGCGGCTCATACGATCCGGTCGGTGGCAGTGACTTCGGGGATTTGCGAAAAGTGATCATCAAGCGTGAGCACCACTGCGCCGATTCGTCGCGCGCAGCAGGCAATCACGATATCCGTGAGCGGAAGGTTGATCCCTTGCCGGTCGAGCGTCCACGCCATCCTTTCGGCCTCCAGCCAAAGCCGGTTATCGGTCGTAACATTCAGCATCACATCCCACACTTTGTGAAACTTCTTCAAGACCGACGTCTCGCGAATCCCCCGCCCCACTTCAGCACGCACAACGCCGCAGATCGCCACGTCGCGAACCAGCGCGATCGGCTCTAATTCCTTCAGCGGATTCCGTCCACGCCGCATCGCACTGATGTACCAACAGCTATCGACGAGAACGGGGCTTGGTTGCATACTTCGCACGTTCCTCGGCAGCGCGGGCTGCAAGTTCTTCAACGCCGGGATCTTCCCAAGCGTTTGCAAGCTCCTCTGGAGTGAGCGAGATTTCATCACTCCGGAGGACTTCGATGAGTCTGTATCGTCGGTCCATTTCTCTCAATGCGTTGTGGATTGCTTCGGTTTTGGTTCTGGCACCCGTGCTGCGCTGAACACGGTCGAGCAGTTTTCCATCAATATTGAGGGTGAGCTTCATACGCACAAAATACATATTCTATATGTATGCGCAACGACATAGTTCCCACAGCTGTTTTTTCCTAGAAGCTCAAATCTTCCCGAGCAGATCGAAAATCGCGCCAAACTTGGCGGCCGCCTTTTCCTCGGTGACCGGCGCATTGAGGATTTCCCCCACATCCCGATGTTCAATCAGCTCCGGATCGAGTTCCTTCAAAAAGCTGCTCGAAATACAGGGCACGATGCTGCCGTACTTCGCACGCTGACGGCACCACGTGAGCGCTAGCGTCTTCTGCGCGCGGGTGATTCCGACATAGAGCAAGCGTCGCTCTTCATCCACCGTACCTTCGAGCTTCGAGCGGTCATGCGGCAGCACACCTTCCTCCACGCCCATCAGATAAACGTGGGGAAACTCCAGACCTTTGCTCGCGTGCAGCGTGATCAGGGTGACTCCCCCGCCCTCGTCCTCATCCTCCTCCTGATCCTGACGCAGCATCATTTCGTCGATGAATCCCTGAAGCCCCTTGTCGCTGCGCCCTTCGTAGGCTTCGAAGCTGCCGATGATATCCCGCACGCTTTTCTCGCGGTCCATCCACTCCTCGGGCGTCTTGCACGTGCGCTGCAAATCCGGAAGGTAACCACTCTCCTCGATCAGCGCGCGAAGAACGGCGGGCTGGTTTGAAAGCGGTTCGTGGAGCTTCGTTTCGAACTCGTCGAGGAAGGCGGCGAACTTCTCGATCGCGTTGCGCGTCGCCGTGCGGAGCGTCATGAGAAAGTGTTCGTCGCGTAGTGCCTTGAACACGGATGTCTTCGCGCGAATGCTGAACTCCGTTGCCTTCTCCACGGTCGCATCGGAAATTCCTCGCGCCGGGGTGTTGATAATCCGAAGCAGCGCGACGTCATCATCGACATTCAAAAGGCAGGCGGCGTAGGCAAGAACGTCCTTCACCTCGCGCCGGTCGAAAAAGCTTTTGCCACCGATGATGCGGTAAGGTACGCGCAACCGGCGGAAGTTCTCCTCCACCTGCCGGCTTTGCGCATTCATGCGGAACAGCACTGCGAAATCCTCCCACTTCAAACCTTCCGCGGTTTTGCGCGCATTGATTTCCTCCGTGATGAATTCAGCCTCCTGCCGATCGTCGGGCATCGCGATGATCTTCACCTTTTCGCCACCGTCCTTCGCGCTCCAGAGTTTCTTCGGACGGCGGCGTGGGTTGTTTTTGATGAGCGAGTTTGCCGTACCGAGGATGATATTCGTCGAGCGGTAGTTTTGCTCCAGCTTTACGACAGTCGGACCGGGAAAATGCGCTTCGAATTCCAGGATGTTTGAGACCTCTGCGCCGCGCCATCCGTAGATGGACTGGTCGTCATCGCCCACCACGGCGACGTTCGGGCGCGCTCCGGCAAACTCGGGAGATGCCGGATGCGGTTTGGCGAGTAATGACACGAGGTCGAGCTGGAGCCGGTTCGTGTCCTGAAACTCGTCGACCATGATGTAGCGAAAGCGCCGGAACCACCGCTCCTGAACAGTCGGGTGTTCGTTGAGCAGCTTCACCGTGAGAAGAAGCAGGTCGTCGAAATCAACCGCATTGAGCGTTTTCAATTCGGCGTTGTAACGCGCGAATACCGCGCCGATTAGCGTCTTGTCGTCCTGCGGCTCGCGCCATCCGTTGTTCTTCGCCTTGCTGATCGCGTTTTTCGCCACGTGCGGATCGAGCTTCTCATCCCGCGCGGAAATGCGGGTGATGATCTTTTTGATGAGCCCCATCTGGTCGCCCTCATCGTAGATAGAGAAGTTCTTCTTGTATCCGAGCGCCTCGATATCCTGCCGGAGAATGCGCACGCACAGCGCGTGAAACGTGGACATCGTCACCTTCTTCGCCTGCTCCTCCGGCACGAGACCGGCGAGACGCTCGCGCATTTCCGTGGCGGCTTTATTTGTAAATGTGACCGCGAGAATGCTCTCCGGCGCGATTCCCTGACTCAGCATAAATGCCGTCCGCATCGTGATGACGCGGGTCTTGCCGCTGCCCGCGCCGGCAAGAATCAGCAGCGGGCCCTCGGTGGTGCGCACCGCGAGTTCCTGCTCGGGATTTAGATCAAAGATACGGAAGCCGGCCATTCGTGAAAGACCCGCGAGACAAGCGGTGCGAGCTCCCGCCCGCAAGAGAATGTTCGCCCGTTTGTGCGCCTACAGTTCAGCACGTAAACGGGCCATCAACGCAGGCTGGCCAACGAGCTGGATTGTGAGCGCCTCGATCGCCTTCATGGTCGGCGGGCTGATGTGGTGTTCCATGCCCTCGACGTCGTGGTAGATTACATCCTCGTCGAGACCGAAAAGCCGGAGGAAGTCCGTCAATATCTGGTGACGCCTCGTGATGTTTTTCGCAAGAGCTTCGCCGGACGCCGTGAGCGCGAGCCCCCTGTATTTCTCATATTTCAGCAGTCCCTCCGCGTCGAGCCGCTGAATCATATTCGTCACGCTGGCCTGGGAAATTTTCAGCGACTCGGCGATGTCCACCACGCGGGCGTAGCCCTTCGTGTTGATCAGTTCGAGAATGCGTTCGAGATAGTCCTCGACGGCCGCGGAGTTTCGCTTGGGCGAAGCCGCAGGCGATTTGCGTTTTTTCGCCGGCATGGCGCGAGGCTATCTTCGCAGGCGGGCGCAGCGCAAGCACGGTGCGAAGATGGAACTTCTGTTACCATTGCGCGCTAACAGCCGCTTCACTTTTTTCCCGCTCCCGCGTGTGGGATAAATCCACCACGCCCGAAAGGGCAAATACCTTGGAAATGCTGCCGGCTTTGGGGTGGGGACCCCGGAGTTGGAAACGCGTCCGAGTTGCGGACCGGCGGATAAAGCCGTCGGCGCGAAGGAGGGCGGGAGCCTTTGTGGTGCTCTGCTGGGGTGCAGGCCAATCGGCCTGTTGCAGACATCCGGGGTGAGGCTCCCGCCCTCGACCTTCGCTGGCAAAAAAGCCCGGTTGTTTCCAAAGGGCAGAGCGAGTCAATCGACCAAACCGCGCTCTATCGCATAGCGAATGAGACCGGCGAGATTCTTGATCCGGAGTTTCCGCATCAGCTTGCCTCGGTGAACTTCCACCGTTCTTGGGCTGATGCAAAGATGTTTACCGATTTGCTTGTTCGAGAGCCCCCTCGCAAGCAACCGCGCCACTTCGAGCTCGCGCGAACTCGGTTCGTTCTTGAGTTCGGGAGGCGGCGTCTTTGTGCGACTGCCGCCGTGGCGCAGTTCCGTAATATCCACGCACACTCCAATAAAACCGATATGCGCGCCGCTCGCGTCGAACTCCTCGGTGGCCCGCCCGAGAATCCATCGCACTGTCCCATCCGGACGGAGGTATCGATACTCGCTGCAAAAAGACGCGTCGGGTCGCGGGTAGCCCGTTCCACTCCGCCATCAGCCGCTCAAAGTCATCCGGGTGAATGGCCCTCTGCCATCCCGTTCCCAAGGCCTGTTCAAAAGACAGGCCGGAAAGCTCGCACCATTTACCGTTCACCCATGTGCAAAGTCCGTTCACATCGGTGCGATAGGCACCGGCTACTGAAGACTCTCCTATCGTAGCCAGTAACTCGGCATCCGCAGGGTTGGCGACGTTCGGCCGCCGATTTTCAACCTCCCCACCGTGATTCGTTCTGTCGCTTTTTGACCGCATTTGGAAACGCGGGATGAATAGATTTCGCGTCACCCGCTGTCTAGGGCAATTCTTGAGACGCGCTCTGAATGCGAAAGGACCTCGGGAAAAGCATCCAATCGAAGCCCACGAATCGGCGGACCGATCGATAAGCGGGGTGTCGTTTCATTGCGAAACTGTTAGGAAATTACCTTAGCGCCGGTATATCTCGCGGAGTAACGGTGTCCTGTCACGATCCCTGCTCCGAAACCAAAAATACTGATACCCCGAACTTCCATGATTCTTTCGCGCCTCTCGCTACTCGCAATTCCTGTCACCACAATCGCCTTTTTTGCCTCTGCAAAAGCTGAGGTCCAGATCTCGGAGATTATGTATCATCCGGCATCCGAAAACTCTGCCGAGGAATACATCGAGCTCTACAACCCCGACGCGGTGACCGTGAACATTTCCGGCTGGAAATTCACTTCTGGAATCAGCTTCACGATCCCCGCTGCGACCAACATCCCGCCCGGCGGTCGCCTCGTCGTCGCGGCAAACGCGGCTGCTTTTTCCGCCAAGTATCCTGCAGTTACCAACTTCGTGGCCGGGTGGACCGGACAACTTTCCAACAGCGGTAATACCATCACGCTGAAGGACGATCTGCTGGTTACACGCGATTCGGTTTCGTATGCAGACGACGGCGACTGGGCTACCCGGCGGAAAGACGCGGTGGCGGATCTAGGATATCGCGGATGGGCCTGGTTCAGCGCAGCCGACGGCGGAGGAAAATCACTGGAACTCATCAACCCGGCGCTGGACAATGCGAAAGCCCAAAACTGGGGAGATTCGACCACAGCCGATGGCACGCCGGGCTCGGTAAATTCTATTGCAGCGGCGAATGTGGCGCCATTTATCACCGATGTTGAGCACTTCCCGCTGCTTCCGCGCAGCACGGACCCGGTTACAATCAATGCACGGCTGCTCGACGAATCCACTTCCGGACTCACCGCCACGCTTTTCTACAAGCTGGATGCGGCAGCGACATTCACGTCGACCCCGATGTTTGACGACGGAGCCCACAACGATGGACTGGCGGGAGATGGACGCTACGGCGCGCAGATTCCAGCACAGGCCAACGGAGCCATCGTCGAGTTTTACGTCGAGGCAGCAGACGCAGCCGCAAACACAAGAACATGGCCGAAAGCCGCGCAGGATTACGATACCGGCACCTCTACCTACTTCACCGCACAGGTCGCAAACTGCCTCTATCAGGTCGACAACACCGTTTACGCCGGAGCCATGCCGATTTACCGGCTCATCACAAAGGCCGCCGACCGCACAACTCTCGCCGACATCAACAACAACAGCGGCGGCACGGGCGGGAGCCACGCGAAGTTCAACATGACGTGGATCACAGTGGACGGCACCGGAAGTGAACTGCGCTACACATCTTCCGTCCGTAATCGCGGGCACGGAAGCGGTGGCCACGATCCGCAGAGCTTCCATGTTTCATTCACGAATGACCACGACTGGAAAGGCCGGACGGGGCTGAACCTGAACACCTACTACACCTACCTCCAACTCTTCGGCAGCGCGCTCATGCGGAAGGCCGAACTGGCGTGCTTCGAGTCGCGACAGGTGCAGGTGCGCATCAACGCAACCGACCTTACCCAAGCCGGCGGTCTGAGTGCGGACGGCGGGCGCAGCTACTACTTTTACGTCGCAAACGAAAACCCCGACACCAACTACGCCGACCATCACTTCCCCACCGATAGCAGCGGAAACATCTACAGCGTGCGCCGCGAAGATTCGCCGGGAACGCTTGAAGGCAACCTTGATTACCTCGGCGCAGATCCAAACTCGTATCGCACCGTCTATTTCAAAGATACAAACGTCTCCGAGGACAACTGGAGCGACCTTCTCGGGCTCACACTTGCGCTCTCGAAGGGAGTTTCCACCACGCTGACCAATGTCAGTTACACGCCGGACACGGCGACTTACGCTGCGGATATCCAATCAAAAATCGATGTCGCGCAGTGGATGAAGTGGTTCGCCGCGGAGAATCTTGTCGGCAACAACGAAACGAACCTCCTTGGCGGATACGGCGACGACTACTACCTTTACTTCGGAAAGACCGATATTCGCGCGAAACTCCTGCCTCACGATCTGGACACGATTCTCGGACACGGCGACCAGAACGCAAGCGACAGCCCGGCGACATTCAGCGCCACCGACAGCATATTTCAGATGAACGTGTATCACGGCAGCGGCACCACGCCTACGCCGCTGAACGCGTTCATTCGCCATCCCTCGTTCGCGCCGCTCTTCTATCAAGCGCACCTCGATCTCATGAATGGGCCGCTTTCGCAGGCGAACTTCGACGCGCTTGCGGATCAGGTTCTCACCGGCGTCGTCGCTGCGCCGACGATCGCAAATCGCAAGACGTGGTATGCGGCGAGGCTCGCCTATGTGTCGTCGCAGATTCCTGTTTCGATCTCCGGCATTGTCGCCGCCACGACTGGCGGAACGACGCTTACCGTGCAAAGCGGCTATTCGCGTTCGACTTCGGCAAACTGCAGACTTTCCGGCCGCTCTCACGCAGGCCGGACCCGGTCGGTGAAAGTGAACGGCACCCTCGCATCGTGGGACGCATTCAATGCGACGTGGACCGTTAACCCGCTCGCACTGACACCGGGAATCAACCGCATCAAAATCGAGGCGTTCGACTCCGCAGGTGCGGAATTCGACGAAGTTTACACAGACGTGTGGTACGACGACGCGAGCGTTGCCAGCGTCTCGGGCACGCTGGCAGCGGGCACCACCACTTGGACCGCAGCAGGCGGGCCTTACCAGATCACGGCAAATTTGACGGTTCCCGCAACAGGCACGCTCATCATCCAACCGGGCACGACTGTGTACGTGAACAGCGGCATCACCGTGAGCGTCGCCGGTGGCGGCAAAATCCTCGCAGAAGGAACGGAGGCAAATCCGATCCGGTTCACCCGCGCTCCCGGAGGAACGGGAAATGGCGGCACCATCACGCTCAACGGCGCTGCAGGTGCATCGGAATCGCATTTCTACTACACCTACTTTGAGTTCGGAGGCGACCCGGCCATCACTTGTGCTGCAAACTCAAACATCGTCGTGGACCACTGTGAATTCGGTCGCACGGACGTCGCTTACATGCACCTCGATGGCGGCTCTTTTCTCATCAGCCACACCATTTTCCCAACGGCCACCGCCGGCACATATTTCGAGGGCATCCACGGCGCAAATGCCGCGCCACCGGCGGGCGGAAGGGCCATCATGCGCGACTGCTTTCTCGGGAAGATGCACAGCATTTCGTCCGACTACAACGACGTGTTCGATTTCACCGGAGGCAACCGCCCCGGTCCGATTCTCCAGTTTTTCAACAACGTCTGCATCGGTTCCGACGACGACATTCTCGACATCGACGGCACCGACATGTGGGTCGAGGGCAACATCTTCATGAACGTCCACCGCAGCGGTTCGCCGGATTCGGCCAGCGCGATCTCCGGCGGAAACGACGGCGGCGGCGGCACGGGAAGCAGGCGCGCGGCCACGGCTATCGACACCGCAACGGATCAAGTCACCTGCGGCACGCACGGATTCGCCACCGGACAGGAGGTTGTCGCCACCGCGCTCCTCGGAAACACATTCCCCGCCGCCACACCGGCGCTCCGGAACGGCTCGTATTTCGTGCGCGTCGTGTCCACCACGGTGGTGAAACTTTACACGTCTGCGGCGGATGCGACCGCGGACACGAATGCGATTAACTTCACTGGTGGAATCGGAACCGGCGTCAGCCTCTCGTTGTGCAAACTCGATGCAATCTCGCACATCACGATTGTCGGAAATCTCTTCTACAACCTCGATCAGGTCGCCACCGCGAAGGAGGGCAATTTTTATACGCTGCTCAACAACACCGTGGTGAACCAAACCAATGCCGGCAGCCAGGACGCGGTGACGGGCGTCGTGAACTTCGGCGACGACACCTACCACGAATCGAGCGGCATGTATCTCGAGGGGAACATCATCCACAGCGCTGCAGCGTTGACTCGAAATTACCCCGGCGCCGGCCTCGCGCAGAACGTTACATTCAATAACAATCTGCTGCCGTCGGGCATGACCTGGACCGGCGCCGGCAGCGGCAATACAAACGCCGATGCTCTGCTCAACGACGTCCGAAACAATGTGACGGGCTCATTCACAATCCCGACGCCGGGACCGCGCAACTACGAGCGCCTCGGGGCGCAAATCCGCCAGCAGTTTGGATTGAAGAACGCCTCGCCGGGAAAAGGGACGGGCCCGAATGGCACGGATAAAGGCGGCGTCCGCACGCTCGGCGTCAGCCTCTCCGGCGCACCAACGGGCACCACGAACTCCAGTTCGGCCACAGTCAACGTCGGCACGCGGGTGAGCGAGAACGGCATAGCGAGCGGCACCGGCGCATGGGCGAATGGCGCCGGCTGGACCCACTACAAGTGGCGTCTCGACGGCGGAGCGTGGAGCGCCGAGACGGCAAACACCGCACCCATTTCGCTCACCGGACTGGCAAACGGCACACACACACTTGAAGTCGTCGGAAAAAACGATGCCGGCCTGTATCAGGATGACGCGGCTCTCGGAACGAGCAGTCGAATCGCAAGCGCGACGTGGACCGTCGATTCCGCCTATGTCCCGCCCGCCGCCGCTCCGATCGTACGCATCAACGAGGTTCTCGCATCGAATACCGAAACGATCGGCTTCAGCGGCGTCTTCCCGGACATCATCGAACTGACGAACGTCGGCAACGCAACGGCTGATCTCTCGGGATGGGGAATCACTGACAACACAGCTCTGCCTTACAAATACACCATCCCTACCGGCACGACGCTCGCGCCGGGCGCATACCTGATAATCTATGCCAGCAACAGCGGCAGCGTCACCGGCCTGAAAACAGGATTCTCGCTGAAGCAGAGCGGTGATGATTTGACGATCACCAAATCCGCTGCACAGGGCGGAACGGTGGCGGACACGGTCGCTTGGGGGCCACAGCTCAGCGACTATTCAATCTCGCGCGCACTAGACGGCTCGTGGGCTCTCGGGATCCCTAGCTTCGGCGCGGCAAACCGCATCGCGCCGACAGCGGATGTTTCGACCGTCCGCATCAACGAATGGCTCGCCGATGCCGTGACACTTTTCGCGAACGATTTCGTGGAGCTCTACAATCCCAATACCCTCCCCGTCGATATCGGTGGCTGCTACCTGACGGATAACCCGGCCGAGTTCCCAAATCGCAGCCTCATCCAGCCGCTCACATTCATCGGAAACAGCGGCTACATTTCATTCAAAGCTGATGGCGACACGACACAAGGCCCTGATCACGCAAACTTCAGACTCTCGCCGTTGCAAGGCGAGATCGGCTTGATGTCCCCGGCGCAAAGCGCGATCGACGTCGTCATCTATGGACCGCAGACCACCGATATTTCGCAAGGCCGCACTCCGAACGGGTCGCTCTCGACGAACTTCTTTACGCAGCCGACGCCCGGCGCACCGAACCCATCCGTCAGCACCAGCACGAACACAGTCGTGGTCATGCCGCCGCTCCAGACTTGGAAATACTGGGCCAATGCGACCACTGCGCCGGCAAACGACGGCAGCGGAAATGCCTACACCGTTCCCGCCTACGATGATGCCGCATGGACCGCTGCGGCGGGTCAGATTCTCCATATCGAACCTGATAATTTAACGTGGGGCTTCGGTTTCGTAAAAACCACGACCCTTCCGGGCTACGCGGCACCACGTCCGTATCAGACCTACTATTTCCGCACGCACTTCAACTACACCGGCCCAATCGCAGGAACCACCTTTACCGCGCGAATCGCGTGCGACGATGGCTGCGTTATCACCGTTAATGGAAATGAACTGCCCCGCATTCGCGTCGCCGCCGGCGCCGTCACCTTCGCCACTCAGGCAACAAACGTTACGGACGGCACCGTCGACACAATTACCATACCGACCGCTTACATCGTGAATGGCGACAACGTCATTGCGGTTTCCGTACACCAAAGCAACACGCAGTCCGCAACCGCAGGAAGCTCGGACGTTGTCTGGGGCATGCAACTGGAAGCAAGCTACACAACCAGCGGCGCGACGCTCGTAGTCAACGAAGTCTTCCCAATCAACGGAACCTACACCAATCCGGACACCAGCCTCCACGGATGGATCGAGCTGTACAACTCGAGCGGCGGCACCGTGAACCTGCAAGACTACAGCCTCACTGACGCAGTTGGTGAACCACGCAAATTCGTATTCCCCGCGGGCGCCAGTATCGCAGGAAACGGTTACTATGTAATCCAGTGCAATGGCCTTGCCGCAGCATCCGCCACAAATACCGGCTTCAATCTCAACGGCGCAGGAGACCAGATTTATCTATTCAATCCGCCCGCGAATGGCGGAGGACTGGCGGACAGCGTCGTGTTCGGCCAGCAACTCGCCGATCACTCCGTGGCACGCATCCCGAATGCCACCGGACCATTCGCGCTCGCCGTGCCAACCCGCGCAGCACTGAATAGCGCAGCGGCCACCAGCGCGATTACCAACGTCAAACTCAACGAGTGGCTTTCCTCGCCTCCCGTCGGTCAATCTTCGTGGCTGGAGCTTTTCAACTCCGCGGCTTCACCCGTCCTCCTGAGCGGCAACTACCTCACAGACTCGTTTGGAAACAAAACGAAGCATCTAATTCCCCCGCTGACCTACCTCGGCGCGAGCGGCAATTTCCGCTGGCTGCAACTCATTGCTGATAACGACAGCAGTGCCACCATCAACCACGTGAATTTCACCGTCGACGCCGGCGAAGGCCTCTGGCTCTTCAGCAACAGTGGCGCACAACTCGATGCGGTGAGCGTGACCGCGCGGCCCGTGGGAGTCAGCGAAGGGCGATTTGCGGATGGAAGCGCCACGATTGTCGCTCTGACGCCGACTCCCGGCACGGCAAATCAGCAGCCAAACGCCGACAGCGACGGCGACGGAATTCCCGACGCCTACGAACTGGCAAACGGCCTCAATCCAAACAATCCCGCAGATGCCGCGCTCGACGCCGATGGCGATGGGCAGAGCAACAAAGCGGAATTCCTCGCCGGAACAAACCCTCAACTCCCGGGCAGCAGACTCACCGCCGTCGTCGCCGCTACGGGCACACCCGGACAATTTGGAATCTCGTTCACCGCCATCGCTGGAAAAACCTACACCGTCCGCTATAAAGACGACCTCAGCGCAGCAACGTGGACAAACCTCCAGCAAATCAGCGCCCAACCGTCCGATACACTAATGACCGTAAATGACACGCCGGGAGTCCCGAAACGGTTCTATCAGGTCGTGACTCCGCAGCAGCCGTAAACCGGTTTATCCGCGAGAAAAAGCAGTGGACTGCCGGAGAACTCCGGTTTAAAAAGCGCATACTCTCAAAAGTACCGCCAATTTATGAAAACACTTATCCTTGCTCTCTCCGCGTCCATCCTGATTCCCGCATTCGCAAGTGCAGGTGACGACGTCGTGCCGCTGGAAACCTCAGGCAAATCTGGAAACCTCTACCGGATCGTGCCGCGCGGCACGATGATCCCGAACAATCGTGGCGGGCAGAATACCGTGAATTCCGGCGGATACTCGGGCAGCTACGGCTCACGCCGCGGAACTGACATCAGTTTCAAGCCGACCCAGCATTACTATACGAAGGACGCGACAATCTCGTATCGCTACTCTGAAGAGCGACGCGCATCGGGAAGCAAAAGCTACCTAGGACCCAACGCATCCTACTTCAATCCGCATCGCGAAGCTCTCGCACCGAACGTAAGCATCCGCAGCCTCGCGCACGTTGAGCCTTCCCGGCAGCCTGGCGTGCCGATGCGCTCGACCCGCTGGCGTGAGCAAAATATCAACAATTTCTACGGCGATACCTACTACCGTCGCGCCGACTCCACAAAGTACTATCACGGTGGCGACGTGGAACCGGCCGGCCGCACCGGAACGACGACACGCGTGGAACAGGTGGACCGCTAATCACTCGGCGCGAAAAAAATGTTTCGCTCGGGCAAAATCGCCCTTGCCAGCCACCCAATCGGTGTGGCAGTCTTCGCGCCCCTTTTTCAATAATCTTATGTCATACGCAATTTTCAAAACAGGCGGTAAGCAATACCGTGCAGCTACTGGTGAAATCCTCACGGTCGAAAAACTCCCCGGTGAAAAGGGTTCCGCAGTGGAATTTACCGATGTGCTAGCGGTCGGCGAAGGTGCTGATATCAAGGCCGGAAAACTCGCAGGTGCTCGCGTCACTGGCGAAATCGTCGACCAGTTCAAGGGCGACAAAGTCATCGCATACAAATATCGCCGCCGGAAAGGATACCACCGGACCGTTGGACACCGTCAAAAACTCACCCGAGTGAAGATTACAGAAATCGCACTCTAAACGACAATTACACACTAGAAGAATACAGGCTTTATGGCTCATAAGAAAGGACAAGGCAGCGTTAAGAACGGTCGCGACAGCGTATCAAAGCGCCTCGGCGTCAAGGTTTTCGGAAGTCAGACCATTTCCGCCGGCGGAATCATCATCCGTCAGCGTGGAACGAAATATCATCCCGGCCGCAACGTCGGTCTCGGACGCGATTATACGATTTTTGCATTGGTTGACGGCACGGTTCGTTTCGACCGTGACGGCCGCCGCGTGAATGTGGACCCGGTCACAGCTTCGGCTAACTGACCACACGCCCAAGGTTGAACCACAAAAGCCCCGCTCCGAAACACGGAGCGGGGCTTTTGTCTTTACGCATCTCGCACTACGAATCCTGATAACACAAAGCGCCCCTCACTGCTCTCCGAACTCCGGTCACTTCCGCGCGCGTACTGGATTCTCGTCGGCGGATGGTTCGTGAACCGGTTCGGCACATTCGTGATGCCATTTCTCACGCTCTTCCTCACCGGACGAGGACACCCGCCCACTTCCGTCGCCTGGGTGCTATCGGCAAATGGTGTGGGCCAGTTTCTATCATCGATCCTCGGCGGGTATTGGTCTGATCGAATTGGCAGGCGACGCGTAATCGTTCTCGGAACCCTCGGAAATGCCGCGGGAATATTTGCGATGTACTTTATGCAACCGCTGTGGGCGATCGCACTGATGATGCTGATTGCCGGATTTGCATCCGGCTTCTACATGCCTGCAAGCACCGCGCTCCTCGCCGACATCGTGCCTGAACCGATGCGCCTCCGTGCGTATGCGATGCAGCGTCTGGCCATCAACGCAGGCTTTGCGTGCGGCGCGTCCGCAGCAGGCTTCTTGATCTCGATCTCCGCGTTCGCACTTTTTGCCGGCGATGCAATCACCACGGCAATGTTTGGTCTTATAGCATGGCGCTTTCTCCCGCGCGGCCACCGCGTCGAGCGGCACGAGGCCACGTGGGCGCAGGCATGGGCACACATCCGGCACGATCGTGCATTTCGCGGACTCTTCTGGGCCACGATCTTCTCGTCGCTCGTATTTCAGCAGTTCAATTCCACATTCGGACTCGAACTGCGCCAGAGGGGCATAACGCTTCAAATCGGCCCATGGTTCTTCAATTCGGAGCAGGTCTTCGGACTTCTGCTCGGCTGGAATGGACTTATGGTCGTCCTATTTGAGCTTCCGCTCACGCGCTGGACGCAACAATTCGAGGCGCGGCGCGTGATCATCGCGGGGTATTTGCTGATCGGATTTGGGTTCGCACTCAACGCACTCGCAGGCGGCACCGCACTTTTCTTCGCCGGGATGACGCTTTTCACCATCGGCGAAATGCTCAGCCAGCCCATGCGAAATGCGTATATCGCACAAATCGCGCCGCTCCACCTGCGTGGTCGCTACATGGGTGCGCTCGCCATGGCCGGCACCGCAGCCGTAGCACTCGGGCCGCACGCGAGCCTGCGAATTCACGCGTGGAATTCGCAGGCATTATGGATCGGATGCGCCGTGCTCGGAATCCTTTCCGCGCTTACGCTTGCACGAGCCCGGAGCCATTAGCGACGGAAGAGGAACTCCTTCGAATTGAGCAATGCCCACGCGGCATCCTCCGCTGCTGTGCGGCGATCGCCGTTTGAAAGATGCCGCGAAAATGCCCGCACTTCCGTTTCCGTCGGCACGCGGCCGAGGATTGTCCAAACCATCGAGTCCACCGCAGCGGCGGGTTCCATCATGCTCCAAGCGGTCACTCTCGGCGAACGCGTGAGCAAATCCCGCATCACTGGGCCCGATATAAGCTGAAATGCCTGTACCACCGTAGGCTCGCCAAGGCGCTCGCAATCCGTGGCCACGAGCCGCGGCGGCTTGCCGAACGCAAGCTGGAAAAAATCCCACTCGGAATCGAGCGGACGATAATGTTTCCGACCTTCCGGTACCTGCGAAACGCGCCCCAATCCAGGGTGCCCGGGAATTTCCAAGTTCACACCCAGCGCCTTCGCCGTGGAATCGAGAATTTGCTCGGCGCCTAGCCGTTTCACCACGGCTCGCGAAGCGTTGAATTCATCACCCGCGCCGATGCCGAGTTGGTACGTTTTCGACAGGACGATCGTGCGGATCAAGCGGCGGAGATCGAATCCATTCGAAGCGAACTCACGACCCAATGCATCGAGCAATTCCGGGTGCGACGGCGGATTGCTGGCGCGAAAGTCATCCGGCGGATCGACCAGTCCACGTCCCAGCAGATTCGCCCAAACCCGATTTGCCTGCATCCTTGCGAACTGTGGCGAACGGCTGAGCCAATCACCAAGAGCATCGAGTTCATCCTTTCCCTGCGGCACCGGACCGCCTCCGAGGAAGCGCATCGCCGCGGCCTCGCCGGTGCGCGGATTCACAACACGCGCATTGCCCGACATGTTCACGATTTGCTCCCCTTTGAACTCCTTCTGATCGTTTGTGTCCTTGCGTTCGTTTTTTACGATTTTGTAGTCCACGCGCCGGAAAACCGATGTCCAGTCGTAGTAATCGGCCTGCGTCCAACGCTCGAACGGATGATTGTGGCACTGCGCGCAGTTGATCTGCGTGCCAAGAAACACGCGCGCCGTGTTTTCACCGCGCGAAACCGGGTCGCGATTTGCGCGCCACCAATTCGCCGGCGGATTCTCATACGTACTGCCGCGGGCCGAAACGAGTTCCCGTGCGAAAACGTCCATCGGCTTGTTGGCCGCAATGCTTGCGCGAATCCACGCGTGGAAAACCGACACTCCTTTTGCATCAAGCTGCCGCTCTTCGATCCGCAGCAAATCCGCCCACTTCAGCGCCCAGAAATCCGCGAATTCCCCGCGCTGCAAGAGCGCATCCACAAGCCGCGCGCGCTTGTCGGGATTCCCATCCGCCGTGAATGCGCGCGCCGTGGCCTCCGACGGAATCACTCCAAGCAAATCCAAATACAGCCGACGCACAAAAGTCGCATCGTCACACAACGGCGCGGGATTCATTCGGAGTGAGCGGAGCTTCGCGAAAATGTGCTCATCCACAAAGCCAGCCGGCTCTGGTCCGCTCCACCGGAAATCCTCTCGTTGCGGAATGAACGCCAACCGCGCGGGTTTCTGGCGGCCAAGATACCGCACAACCACCGTCACCTCGCCCGGACCAACTGCTTCGACTCCACCCTCGATATCGACTTTCACCATCGTGTCGCTCGGCTCGTAAACAGCGAGTCGCGATACATCGCGCCGCGTCCCGTCCGGAAAAACCGCCGTTGCACGGATTCGTGTCGCGCGCCGCGGCTCGATCACCACTTCGGTTTCCGGCGTCACTTCAAGCTCCAAGGGGACCGCGGCACCGGAGGAATCGGGCGCACCAGCTCGCAACCAATCCAGCAAGATCCGGCCTTCCACCGAATCCGCTCCAAAACGCCGCCCGCCCTCGTGCGGCACCGATCCAGTCGCCTTCAAAAGCACGAGACTTTCGGCCGGTTCAAAAACATTCACCCGGCGCCCGCCCTGCTCACGGGCAAGCGCAGCCCAGTCATCCGCCGGATCCTGACCACGAAGCGACAATTTGAACGCCCCCTTCCCCTGCCCGTTTCCATGGCACGCCCCGGAATTGCATCCCGCCTTGCTCAGGACCGCCATCACATCCGTACGAAATTCCACCGCCCGCGCACCCGCGCAAGCTGCAGCAAAAACCACCGCGAGAAACCAGCGAAACACCATCGCATGCAAAAGCCCCGAGGCCCCGGAACCTTTGATCTCGAAGTCCCTCGCGTCGCCACACTCCGCCCGGAAAAACCCGGTGAAGATCAGACGCAGCGGGCGCAATGAGTTCCCAGTCGTCCGGACCGACGCCGAACAAACCGACGCTTGCATTCCAAACACGGCCGCGCCTAGCATTGGGTGGCTGTCCCCACGGCCATCCCAATGACCAATAATACGACTGAACGCATCCTGCGCCCAACCCGGGGCCTCGTGAGCGTCAATCTCGGCGAGCTCTGGCGTTTCCGTGAGTTGCTGGGTTTGCTCGCTTGGCGGGATGTGCTTGTACGTTACAAGCAGACCTACCTTGGAATCGCCTGGGCCGTGCTGCAACCGGTGCTCACCATGCTGGTTTTCAGCGTCATGTTTGGGAAACTGGCGAAGTTCGAGAGTCGCGGAGCACCCTACTCGATTCTCGTTCTCGCCGGACTGTTGCCATGGCAGTTTTTCTCCAGCGCGCTATCGGAGAGCAGTAATTCGCTCGTGGCGTCAGCGAGAATCATCTCGAAGGTCTATTTTCCCCGCCTGATCATCCCGATTAGTTCGGTGCTCGGCGGGCTGCTGGACATCCTTATCGCGACGGGGATTCTGCTTGTGATGATGCCTTTCTACGGCGTTGAGTTCCGCTGGCATTTGCTGCTGCTCCCCCTGTTTTTCGTAGCTGCATTCCTGCCGGCGCTTGCCGCGGGGATTTGGTTCAGTGCTTTGAATGTGCAGTATCGCGACGTGCGCTACATTGTTCCGTTCATCACGCGACTGGGGATGTATGTGACGCCGGTGGGCTTTTTGTGGCAGACACAATTGACCGGACCGTGGGAAAAGTGGCGCCTGCTTTATCACCTGAATCCACTCGTGGGCCCCATCGATGGATTCCGCTGGTGCGTGCTCGGCGACCAATTCGCGCCGTGGTGGCCGGGCTTTTGGATGAGCGTGGGAATCACGGTTGTGCTGCTCATCGCCGGACTTGCCTACTTTCGGCAGGTTGAAAGGAACTTCGCGGATATCGTGTAATGGAGGACTACTGCATCAGCATCCGCGGAGTCGGAAAAAGGTTCAATCTCCGCGAAAGTGGCGGTCACGATACGTTGCGCGATCAGATCGCCGGACTTGCAAAACGCCTGCTCGGAAAAAGCCGGGCGCAGCGGGAGAGTGGCGAATTCTGGGCCGTGAAGGATGTATCGTTCGACGTAAAACCCGGCGATGTCGTCGGAATTGTGGGGCACAACGGCGCCGGAAAATCGACGCTGCTGAAGCTGCTCAGCCAGATTAGCGAGCCATCCGCAGGCGAAATTCGCGTGCGCGGGCGGATCGCCAGCCTGCTTGAGGTCGGCACCGGCTTTCACCCGGAACTGAGCGGCCGTGAAAACATTTTCCTCAATGGAGCGATTCTCGGAATGACGAAGGCGGAGATTCGCTCGAAGTTCGATGAGATAGTCGCATTTGCCGAGGTGGAGAAATTTCTCGATACGCCTGTTAAACGCTACAGCAGCGGCATGTATGTGCGGCTCGCGTTTGCCGTCGCAGCAAATCTGGAACCGGAGATTCTCGTCGTCGACGAAGTACTTGCCGTGGGCGACATTCAGTTCCAGAAACGCTGCCTCGGCAAAATGGCGGACGTGGCAAAGTCGGGGCGTACGATTCTGTTTGTGAGCCACAACCTCGCCGCCGTGCAGAAACTTTGCACCCGCGGCATCCTGTTGAAATCGGGCTCGCTTGTTTACGATGGCAGCACGGAGGAATGCATTACCCGCTACCTTGCCTCCGTAAAGGAAGCGCAGGGTGAACTGACCGGCTACGCTGTGAATCAACCGCTCCTCGACAGCCAGTCGCCCGATGCGCCGATTCGCGTGACCTGTCTGGAAATGTTCGATTTGGAAGGTGCACCGCTCCACCACATGGATGTGAACGATGGTTTCCGGATTCGCATCCACTACGAGTGCACCGGCGATTACGCAAAAGGCGCGGTGTCCGTGCTTCTGCAAATCCGCACGCACCTCGGCCAGGAACTCGTGCGCCTTTCCACGATGCCGGTGAGCGGATACGAAATCGACCATCTTGCGCGTGTCGGCTACGTGGACCTCACGATCGACAGCCTGCCGCTCGTCGGTGGGAGATACCTGCTCGGTGTGCATTTTTACCGTCCGCATGTGGAGGCGATGCTCATTCTTTCGGACGTGGTAACGCTGGAAGTGGCGCCGACCGACGTGTACGGCAGTGGAATCGGGATGGATCAGAATCAAGGAGTCATCGTCGCAAACCACAAATGGCACCACCACGTCATCGTGCCGAAGGGCGGGACTCCGCCTGCAAATTTATGAGCAACGCTGCGAACCATTTTGCATGCAGAATCTGCGGCGGCACCGAGGGGGGAAGCTACAAGGTGCGGGAGATGATGATGGGCCTGCGCGAGGAGTTCGATTACTTTGAGTGCGCAAGCTGCGGCTGCCTTCAAATAAAGAATATTCCCGAAGATATCGCGAAATATTACCCCGCGAACTATCGCTTCACCTTTACACCTCCGGAAGACAAGGACAGTGCGCTGACCAAATTCATGAAGCGCAAACTCGCGCGACACTTCTTTGGGGAGCCAAACCTGCTTGGCGCTCTGCTCGCGCAGAAATACAAGCGCGGTTCGCTCCCGCCCGGCGTGGATCGAATCGGCAATCGTCTTCGGGTCGATTCACGCATTCTTGAAGTCGGCTGCGGCGTCGGCCGCCATTTGTGGCACTTGAAGGAGCGCGGCTTCCGCAATCTGCTTGGCATCGATCCATTCATCGCGGGCGATGAAGATCACAGCCCCGATTTCAAAATCCGAAAATGCTTCATCGATGAAGTTCAGGGGCACTTTGACTTCATCATGCTCCAGTATTCGTTCGAGCATCTGCCAAATCCTGCGGAGATTCTCCGCTCGATCCGCCGGTTGCTCGCACCGGGCGGCATCTCGCTCATCCGAATCCCGGTTTCAGGCTGTTACGCGTGGAAAAAATATGGCGTAAACTGGGTTGCGCTCGACGCGCCGCGCCACCTTTTCCTCCACACCGAGAAAAGCCTCGCCATCATCGCCGCCGCGGCGGGTTTGGAGGTATTCGACAGGATGTGCGACGGCAACGCGTTTCAAATTTGGGGCAGCGAGCAGTTTCAGCAGGACATACCGCTCATGGACCCGCGTTCGCCCTACAAGAGCGAAAAACCGACCCTCTTCAGCGCGGAACAGATGGCATCGTTTGAGGCGCGCGCGAAGGAACTCAACGCAACGGGCGAAGGCGATTCGTTCTCGTTTTATCTTCGAGCCAAATGACTTCACCGAAGGAAAAAATTGCCGTCATTGTTCCCGTTTACGGGCAGTTGGAGTTCGTTATCCGCTGCCTCAAAAGCCTGGTGCGCCACACCTCCGACTATCGGTGCTTTATCATCGACGATGGCTCCCCGGATTGGAACGACGCATGGCTTGAAGAATTCAAGGCGATCGTTCCCGCTGAGCGGATGTACTTTGAGAAATTCGACCCGAACCGTGGCCTCACCGCCGCTTGGAATCGCGGCCTCGAACTTGCACGCGACGCCGGCATTCCGTACGCGGCGCTCGTAAACTCCGACACCCTGTTCTCGCCGGGCTGGCTGCTGCGCACGCTCGACGCGCTCGAGAAAGTGGACCTTGTCGGACCAATGTCGAACGCCGCGGGTGACATGAAGCATCAGCAAATCGAGTTCGTCATCCGCAACTACAAGATCGACGACAACGAGGACGCGATCAACGAACTGTCCGCAACGCTGAAACGGAAGTTCTCGGGAGTAATCAAACCGGGCTGGGTGAACGGATTCTGGATGGCGGCGAAGACCGACGTGTGGTGGGCCAACAAGTTTGACGACACCCACGTCTTCAATCCCGCGAACCGTCTCACCGGCAACGAAACCGAGTTTCAAAAACGCTTTAAAGGAAAGGTTGGCGCGGCGCAGGACATTTTCATTTTTCACTACCGGAGCGTTTCCCGCGGGCTGGAAAATGCAGAGCAGCAGTACTGCAAAGGCTGGTTCCGAATCGAGGATGGCAAAGCCTCCGGAGCCGTTCCGGACTTCAATTCCTCCTACGTTTCCCGGCGCTCGGACCTTGTGGCCTTCATCCCGGAAACAGTGAAGCGCGTACTCGATGTCGGATGCAGCGTGGGTGCACTGGGCTATCAACTCAAACAGCGGCAAGGCGCGTACGTGGCGGGAATCGAATACGATGCCGAGATGGGAAAACACGCCGCGAGCGTGCTCGACCACGTCATTGTCGGCGATGCGGAAACCGTGAGCACCACCGAGATTTCGCGCGGCGAGTTGTTCGATTGCATCGTCTTCGCGGATATTCTCGAACATCTGCGCGACCCTTGGAACACGCTCGCACGTTACGCCTCCGTGCTGAAGCCCGGCGGATACGTGGTCACCTCGCTTCCGAATATCCGGCACTTCACCACAATTTGTAATTTGCTCTTCGCCGGGTACTGGCCCTACCGGACGCGCGGAATTCACGACCGCACCCACCTCCGGAATTTCACCAAGCGCAACATCGAGGAGCTTTTTGAGTTCGCGAATATGCACGTCAAATCCTGGCACCGCATTTTCCGAATCATCGAAAAACCGCATGATTGGAACCGATTCGCCAAGTGGTTCGCATTCCCGCCGTTTCGCGAACTAATGACCTTTCAGTATTACGTCCTCGCGCAGAAGTAGCCGGATGAACTTGCTGACACCCATCGAACAAAGCACCGTCCAGCGCCTCCGCTTTCGCAGGCAGTTCGTTCTGGCGCCGCGTCCGCTTGAGAAGTTCGCCGACTGGCAGCAGCGCCGGGTCGCCGGAAAATGGACCATTCACGCGCACCCCGACTTGCCACTGGCACAATCCCGAAGCGGCACGACGGAAGTGACCCTCATCGGATGCTGCCTGAATCCCGACGCCCCATCGCAGACCGATGCGGAAATCTGCCAGTGGCTCGCTGAGGGAACGGAGACAATCGAGGACCTCGAGCGAAAGACCCGGCGACTCACCGGACGCTGGGTAGTGCTTTTTTGCAACGCGAGCGGTGATTTCCTGATGCCGGACCCGTGCGCGATGCGGCTAGTCCAGTATTTTGAGCATCATCCCGACGGCCCGTGGTGCTTCACACAACCGGAATCGGTGAAGGACATTCTGCAACTCCGTATCAACCCGGAGGCGGAGCGCGAACTTTTCTCCACACCGTATTACCTCAACACGGTGGAACGCTGGCTGCCCGGCAGCGAGACGCATTACGAGAGCGTGAAGCATCTCAGCCCGAACCACTGGCTCGACCTCAGCACATCACGCCCCGCACGATTCTGGCCGCGGGAAAAGCTCGTGCCGGTTTCCGAAGAGGATGGCGTGGTCAAGGCGGGCGCGTTGCTGCGCGGCGGGATCGAGGCTGCAATCAAGCGCTTTCCCCTCGCCCTTCCGCTCACCGCCGGCTGGGACAGCCGGCTCTTGCTCGCTGCGGCAAAGCCGTTCGCAAAGGACATCTACTACTACACGCTGAAGTACAACTCCCACAGGCAGGACGCGTGCGACCTTTCCATTCCTGCTCGCCTTCTGGCCAAACTCGGCCTTCCACACCGCATGATTGAATGCCCCGCGGGAATGGCCGACGGTTTCGCCCGCATCTTCCACGAAAACGTAACGCTTGCCGCCTACGCGCACGGGCCGATCGTATACGGGCTTTTCCGGGAGTATCCGCAGGACCGCGTTTGCCTGAAAGGCATGTGCCTCGAAATCGCACGCTGCTTCCTTTATAAATACGACTACCCCGAGCATCTCGACGGTCGCCAACTCGCCGTGATCGCATGCGGCGCGAAACGCGTGAACGACTACATGATCCGGCATTTTGCCGGATGGCTCGCCGGGGCCCAACCGGCTGCAACAGCCGCTGGTTACGAAGTTCTGGACCTCTTTCAGTGGGAGCAGAAAGTCTCGAATCTCGTGTGCCATGTGGAGTCTTCTTTTGACATCACTTACGAGACAGTCGCGCTTTACAACAACCGCGCGCTACTCGAAACGCTGCTTGCAGTCCCGGCGAAATCGCGGCAGCACCCCGGCTACGGATTCTATCGGAAACTGATCGGACACCTCTGGCCCGAGACACTCTCCGAACCAATCAATCCCGAATCGTTTTCCGAGTCGTTCCAGTCGCGAATCAAGACGGTGAAGCGCGATGCGAAGGCCACACTCCGGCGATTCGGTCTGCTCGCCACCGCAAAGAAACTCATCCGCCCGAAACAGCCGTGAAAAGAAACGCAACACTTCCGAAACACGGCATCGCGCCCGGCAGACTGCTCCGCGCCATGCATGCCGCGAAATCCGGTGATGCAAAGTGGAAATCCGGCCACACGTGGAGCCTCGTTTATCACCTGAGCGAGGACCACACGGAGCACCTCATCGATGTTTACCGGCTTTTCTTCGCCGAAAACGCCCTAAGCCCGACGGCATTTCCGAGCCTCAAAAAATTTGAGAGCGACGTCGTGCGCATCATGGCCCGCCTCGTCGGAGGAGGCGAACGAGCCGCGGGCACAATGACTTCCGGTGGAACGGAGAGTATCCTCCTCGGTGTGAAAACACACCGCGATTGGTTCCGCTCGCGTCACCCGAAAGCACGGCGCTGCAAACTCATCGTTCCGGCCACGGCGCATCCGGCATTTTTCAAAGCCGCCGCGTATTTCGACATGGAACCGGTGACGATTCAGACTGGACCTGACTTTCGTCTCGATTCCGCGGAAGTCGCGAAAGCGATCGACAAGAATACCGCGATGCTCGTGGGCTCCGCTCCTTCGTATCCCTACGGCATCGTTGATCCAATCCGCGAGCTCGGCGCGATTGCGCAGAGGCACGATATCGGGTTGCACGTCGATGCGTGCCTCGGCGGTGCATTCCTTCCTTTCATGCGAAAACTCGGGCACCCCATTCCGGAATTCGATTTCTCCGTTCCCGGCGTTTCGTCGATGTCCGTGGACCTTCATAAATACGGTTTCTCATGCAAGGGAACGTCGGTCGTGCTTTACCGCGATTCAGCACTCCGGCGCCACCAGTTCTTTGTGAAACCCGATTGGCTCGGCGGAGCTTACGCCTCCGCCGCAATGCTCGGAACCCGCTCCGGTGGCGGCATTGCATCGGCCTGGGCCGCGCTGATGATGCTCGGCGAGAATGGATACATGGATCTCGTGCGGCGGACGCTATCATACCGCGACCGGCTGTGGAAAGGCATCCGCGCAATCGACGGTCTCGAATTGGTGGGCGAACCGGACATGAGTGTGTTTTGCTTCCGCTCCACGAAACACGACATTTTTTCGATCGGCGCAAAGCTCGAGAAACGCGGATGGCGCATCGACCGGCAGAACAATCCGCCCGCCATTCACATGATCGTCACGCCCAACCACAGGCTCGCGGTTTCCGCATTCCTGCGAGATTTGAAGAACATCGTCGCCACTGAGCCGCTCTCGAAAGGCAAGGCACCCGCGGCGGTGGGGCTTTACGGCGTAACGAGTTCACAAACGTCGGGAGCGAATCCCGTTGAGTCGCTCTACCGCGGCCTCGAATCGAACTACGAGTAGCGATGCCAGAGCTCGTCCAGCCGCCAAACAATTCCCTGCGTCCGCTTGCAGCGCTTCGCACCGTGGAGTTTGAAGCGATGACTCCGGAGCAGCGAACCATGATCGAAGCTGCATTCGCACGCGCAGAGGTCGGGCTGTGCGGATACAAGGCGCGCTTTTCCGTGGTGCAGCACTCCAAGGAGCCGTTTGTCATCGAAGACCACTCCGTTTCGCTATGTGGAAACGCATTCATACACCCGGCGCTTCTTCGCTTCACGTTGCGTCATGCCATTGAGGAACTGCTTTGGCGCAATCACGCGGCGGGTGCGACGATCCCGCAGTCTGCACTCCGCACGCTCGCTGCATTCGCTGCCCGCAGGTTTTTCCTGCTGACTCCCACGCAGGACCGCGAGACGATTTCCCACCTTCTTCCGGCATGGCTTGACGCCTCGCCGTGCGCGGACGAAGCAGCACTCGCATCCATCGCAAAACACTTCTCGTGCGGTGATGTTCCGTCGCTCGCCATTGTAAAACAGCACCTCGCCGTGGCGAATCCCACGGAGTTCACATTCACTCTCCAAGGCGATGAGCGCCTCTTGATTGACCCATCCACCGGCTTGAACAAGTACGGCTGCAGTCCGAAGCCGCGGCCCGAGGCCATCACGTTCTCCTCATGCACGGCGTCGTCCGTCTCCGAGTTTGCGTACGCCGAGGGCGAATTGCTGAGACAGCGATTCATGGCTGCCATATCCGGACGTGGGCCGCAGGATTGCTTCGAAGCCGAGATCGAGCGCGTTCGTTCGGACATCGCAAAGCTCCTCGGTTTCGAGCAAGCCCACACTCACGTGTTCCTTTCCACATCGGGAACGGATGCCGAACTTTATCCCCTCGCCCTGTTTCGCTCCACCTCGCAAACGCGATTGGTAAACATTGTCGTCGCTCCGGATGAGGTTGGCAGCGGCACGGTTCTCGCCGCAGGCGGGCGGCACTTCTGCTCGGTTACGCCGCGCGGAACCGCGGTCAAACAGGGCTCGCCAGTGGAGGGCATCGACGTTGACGGCATCGAGGTCATCCTCATCCCCATTCGTCGCAAGGATAGCACCAACCTCAGTCCGGATGAGATCCACGCCGCCATTGAGAAGGCGGTCGGCGAAGCCGAAGCCCGCGCAGATCGGATCATTCTCCACGTTGTGGATAATACGAAGACCGGCGTCGTGGTTCCGGAGGTAAGCTTTGTCAGCGCGCTCAAGGAGCGTCACCGGGAAAAACTCCGCGTACTTGTGGATGCATGCCAGTTCCGTCTCGAACGGGTAAACCTTCAGCGTTATCTCGCGCATGGATTCGCGATTCTCATCACAGGCTCCAAGTTCTTTACCGGCCCGCCATTCAGCGGAGCGCTCTTGCTCCCGCCGGACTTCGGCGTGACGGCAGAAGGAGCGGATTTTCCTGCGGGTTTCGCAGAGTATTTCACGTTCGACGAAGTGCCGCCCTCACTCCGCGGCCGCGCAGTTCAGTTGCCGCGCACACTTAATTTCGGACTACTTTTCCGCTGGACGGGCGCACTTGCTGAAATGCGCGCGTATTTCAGCGTCCCGCAACCGCAGCGAACGAGGATTCTCTCATCGTTCCGGCACGAACTCGTCGCAAGCATTCGTGCAAATCGCGACCTTGAACTGCTCACGCCCGCGGTGCCCGTGCGGTGGAACGATGCGGACCAATCGCTATGGGACGCGCTGCCCACGATCTTTTCGTTCGCGGTCCGAAGCAACGCATCCGAGGAATGGCTCGGAATAAAGGACCTGCGCGCAATTTATCAGGCACTCAATCGCGATTGCAGCGCGTCTCTGCCTTCATCCGCAACCGACGCCGAACGCGCACTCGCTGCCCAACGCTGCCACATCGGCCAGCCAGTCGTGACATCGCGGAGTGCGGACGGCAGGGAATCCGGGGCGCTCCGAATCGCCTGCGGAGCACGCCTTGTTTACGGGATTTCGTTTGATTCGCAACTCGGAGCATCACCCGAAGAGCGCTTCACCCGCGAACTCACAGACGCGCGGACTGTGCTCACTAAGATTTCGCTCATCGTCAAATACTGGCGTTCATTTTCCGGCGCGGCCTAAGCACCATGCACATCTGCATCATCTGCGAAGAATATCCGCCCGCCCCACACGGAGGCACCGGCGCTTCGTATCGCGACCTCGCAGAAGGCCTAGCAGCGGCGGGACACCGAGCCACCGTAATCGGGGTGTGCACAAGCGGCCCGGTGGAATCACGCACCGATGAAATGCGGAATGGCGTGCGCGTGATTACGCTTCCCCGCGCATCCGCAAAGCTCGGCACGCGGCTTGGTGGATGGTGGGAACGGCGTGCGCTGCTCGGGGAAGTCCGCCGCCTCCACCGGCTGGCGCCCGTCGATATTCTTGAAGCCTCGGACTACAACGGATGGCTTTCGCACGGTTCTGTGTGCGGGATTCCGAGTGTCGTACGAATTCGCGGATCGAATCTTTTCTTCGACTCGGAACTGAACCGTCCTCCGAGCATCTTCGAGCACCGGCACGAGAGGGCTGCAGTTCAGAAAGCGACACACCTCGGCTCCGTTTCTCGATACGCAGCGGAGCGCACGATGAAACTATGCGGAGCCGAAGGGCGTGAGTGCACGATTCTTCCGAATGGAGTCGATGCCACACGCTTCGCGCCATCTGCGTCTATCGCTGTGGAACCCGGACTCATCGTGTTCGTGAACTCGTTGAACCCAAAAAAGGGCATCGAACAATTAATCGTTGCTGTGAACGAAATCCTTCCGTCGCGGGCGGAGGGCCGTCTGGTGGTGATTGGCGAAGACACGCAGTCAAAAGGCTCTGGACGCTATCTGGCGTCACTCAAGGAACGCGTCGCGCCCGAAATTCGCGAACGCGTGGTGTTCACGGGCCGGCTCGCGCGCGAGCAGATCATTCCGTGGCTCCAGCGCGCCGGAGTGGCGTGTTATCCATCGCACATGGAGACTTTCGGCATTGCGCCGCTGGAAGCTATGGCCGTCGGGCGCCCCACGATTTTCTCCACACTCGGTCCGGGTCCGGAGGTGGTGGAGGATGGCGTGAGCGGATTGCTGTGCGACCCGCGCGACCCGAAGGACATCGTGCGCTGCATCACGACAATTCTGGACGACGGAGCGCTCGCACAACGGCTCGGCGATGCTGCACGAAAGCGCGTGCTGGAAGTTTTTGACAGCCGCGGCTGGATTGGAAGGAACGTCGCATTTTACGAACGCTGCATTCGCAAATCGTAGTTTTCACCGATTGGGGCTTTTCTGTTCCGACCCGCGAACCTAAACCAGCGGAATGATTCAACCAGTTCGCAAAGCCGTAATTCCGGCCGCCGGATACGGGACTCGCTTTCTTCCAATCAGCAAAGCGGTACCGAAGGAAATGCTGCCCATCGTGGACAAGCCCGTAATCCAATATGTCGTGGAGGAAGCCGTCGCGAGCGGCATCACGGATATTCTGATTGTCATCGGTCGTAGCAAGCGCTCGATCGAAGAACACTTTTTCCCAAACTGGGAACTGGAGGAGGAACTTGCCGCGAAGAACAAGTCCGACGCACTCGCCGCCTGCCGGGCGGTGTCAAACCTCGCGCGCGTTCACTTTATCTGGCAGCACGAAATGCGCGGACTCGGCGACGCGGTGCTCTACGCGAGGCATCATGTTGGAAACGAGCCGTTCGCGTTGTTGATGGGCGATACGATCGTCGAACCTGCCGCCGGTGCGGCACCGGTGACTAGACAGCTTTGCGACGTTTGGGAGAAAGACGGCGGCAGCGCGATCGCGGTCGAGGAAGTCGCGCCGGAACGGGTCAGCCGCTACGGCATCGTCGGCGGCACCGAAGTGAGCCCGGGCCTCGTAAAGGCAAGCGTGCTCGTCGAGAAACCGAAGCCTTCCGAATCGCCCGGCCGCCTTGCAATTACGAGCCGCTACGTCCTTTCGCCCGCTATTTTTGAATGCCTCGACCAGACGACGCCGGGGAAGAACGGGGAGCTTCAGCTCACTGATGCTCTCGCAAAGCTTCTGGGACGCGAGAGCGTTTTCGGCTGGCGGTACGGTGGCCGCCGCTTCGATATCGGTGACAAGCTGGGCTTCGTGAAAACGAACGTGGAGTTCGCGCTTCGCGATCCGGCCATCGCAACGGAACTACGCGATTTCCTCGCCTCCATCCGATGAGCGGCGCGGACGCAAACAAGGAGCTCTACAACGAACTTCGCAAACTCACGCCGGACGAATTGCTTCGCGACGAGATTCCACGCTTCGACCGCGCGTCGCCCCGCGAGCGTGCGCAACGAGTTTCACTCGTGCGGGCTGCCGGCGTGGTGTTCTCCGAAAGCGGAAGTAAGGCACAGAGGGAAATCGTCCGCGCCTGGCTTCGCGACCTTCTGAACGACCATGACGAAAAAATCCGCCGCTACGCAATGACCGCGCTTCCGAAGCTCGGTGCTACGGCGGAGGACGAGCGCGCGCTGCTCACGTTGATGAAAAGCAGCTCCATCGAACGCGAGAAGAAGTTCCTTGCCGAGACGCTGGAGAAGATCGGTGGCGTCGCGACACTTGAACAATTGCCGGCACTCGCGCCCCGCACGGAGCAGAAAGTGAAAGCAGCCATCGCACGCACCGAGCAACCGGGCAGAATCCGGCTCGACCACACGCTGGCGCAGGTTTCAGGAGTTCGCATTCACCTTCGCGGTCGCGACGGTTTGGAGATGATTGTCCGGTCCGAGGTCGAGGAAGCAATTTTGCGCTCCGGAAAATTCCGCATTGTTTCGTGCACAAAAGGGCTCGTTGTTCTCGCTCCGACCGCGCCTTTCTCCCTCGGAGAAATCTACGCGCTTCGATGCTTCGGGACCCTCGCGTTTCTGATTGGCAGAACGGACATGGCTGCGCTGCCGGCAATCATCACTGCTCCAGATACGCGCAGGATTTTCGACGCGTTCACGGAAGGTACAGTTCGCTATCGCATCGAGTTTGTCGGGAAGGGCCATCAACGCGCCGCTGTGCAGCATATCGCCGAAAAAGCCTACGCACGCTGCCCGGCGATTCTGAACGATCCGCGGCAGGCGCTTTGGATGATCGAGGTCCGAACGGACACCGTGGAATTGCGCCCCCGTATCTCGCCCGACCCGCGCTTTGCATACCGGCAGCAGGACGTCCCCGCGGCATCGCATCCGCCGCTCGCGGCGTGCATGGTTCGACTCGCCGGGCCGATGAATGATGAAGTCGTGTGGGATCCTTTTTGCGGCTCCGGCGTGGAACTCGTGGAGCGGGCCATCGCGGGCGGAGTCCGGGCTCTGCACGGAACGGATCTCAGTGCGGAGGCGCTCGATGCTGCGCGGCGCAACCTCACGGCGGCGGGGCTCGATAAAGTGCCCGCGCATTTTGCGTGCACGGATTTCCGCGCATACGGCGGATTGCGCCGCGGCGAGGCATCGCTCGTAATCTCGAATCCCCCGATGGGCCGCCGGGTTCCGATTCCCAATATGCGAGGTCTGTTTCAGGATTTACTTCAAAAGAGCACGGAAGTGCTCCGGCCCGGTGGGCGCCTCATTTTCCCAAATCCTTTGAAAATGGACGCACCGCCACGCGGACTTGTTCTGGTGAGCAGACAGCCCGTGGATATGGGCGGCTTTGAGTGCAAGCTGGAGCTCTACCGGCGGGGATAACAACCGGCGGCGCGTGTCACACGGCCGCGCCGCTCCACTTCAGCTTCTGCCGGAGCACTTCGAAGAACGACATACCGGGCAGCATCGCCAACGGCAGGCGGTGCGACGCTTTCGTGATTCGAATCGAATCAGTCGCGTGAATCGCCTGCGCGATCTGCCCGTCGAGCGTGAGATAGATACTCGAACGGCTCTCGGCTGGAGTGATCAGAATCGGACTGTCATCACTCACAATCAGCGCACGATTCGTGAGAACGTGCGGGCAAATCGGGTTCACCACGAAGACTCCGCTATCGGGCGAGAGAATCGGACCGCCTGCGCTGAGACTGTACGCGGTGCTGCCTGTCGGAGTCGCGACGATGAGGCCATCGGCGTTGTATTCCGTGACAGCAGAATCGCCGATCACCACGTCGAGCCGGATCAACCGCGACAACTCGCCACGGCTGACGACTGCGTCGTTGAGCGCGCAGCGGGAGCTGATGACGACGCTATCGCGAATGATCTCGACCTTGAGCAGCGTGCGTTCGCTGAGTGTGAAGTTTCGATCGACAATTGCGTTCGCGGCACGTGCGAACTCCGTCGATGCAACGGTCGTCAGAAAGCCCAGCGTTCCGAGATTAATCCCGAACAGCGGACGGACCCGCTCCCCCATGGCGTGAAGCACTTGAAGAATCGTTCCGTCACCCCCAAGCACGACGAGGAGTTCGCAAAGCTCGGCAAGTTCAGGCTCCGTGAGCGTGGATTCGGCGCCAATCAAACGACCGGAGCGGTGGTCGATGTGGATTTGCACAGGCTTGTGCGCAAAAGCCTCCATCAGACCGAGCACGACTTCACGGGCGCCGGGCTTGCTGTCGTTGGCGATGATTCCGATGTGGCGCGTCGTGCTCATGCGGGGCAGATAGGCGGAGGCGCGGCAGTCGGCAAGCGCTCTCGCGGAAAAAACAGTTCCCCTCCCGACGCTTTTTCCCTTTTACTTCGCGTCTTCCGCGCTGTGCGGAACGAACTCATTTCAATAAAGAAAACCATGCCAAAGCTCTTCATTCCGGGTCCCATTCAAGTTTCCGACAAAACATTCCGCGCCTTTTGCAAGCCGATGATCGGCCACCGCAGCAATGATTTCAAGAAGCTCTACGGCGGTATTCAACCCAGGCTGAAAGAGCTTTTCGGGACGCAGCAGCCCGTGTTTCTGAGCACAAGCAGCGCATGGGGCGTGATGGAAGGAAGCATCCGCAATCTCGTCCACACGGGCAAGGTGCTCAATTGTATGAACGGTGCATTCTCCGACAAATGGATCGACGTATCGCGTCGATGCGGCAAGGAGGCTGTCGCGCTGCAAGTGGAGTGGGGACAGCCGATTCGCGGCGAACAGCTTCGCGCGGCGTTGAGCGCGGGCGGCTTCGATGCAGTGACTTTGATTCACAACGAAACCTCGACCGGCGTGATGAGCGACATCCGCGAAATCGCCACGGTCATGAAGGATTTCCCCGATGTCCTGCTCATCGTGGACACCGTGTCGTCGTTCAGCGTCGTTCCGATTGCGATGGATGAACTCGGAATCGATGTGTTGCTGACCGGCTCGCAAAAGGCGCTCGCAATGCCGCCGGGACTCGCACTTTTCAGCGCCAGCAAGAAGGCGATGGAACGCGCGGCAAAAGTGAACACCCGCGGATACTATTTCGATTTCGTGGAGTTCGCGAAGAATCAGGCCGAGGACATGACGCCGAGCACTCCGAGCATCAGCCACATTTACGCGCTCGAATCGAAGCTCGAAGACATCTTTACGGAAGGCGTCGCGAACCGGCATGCACGGCACGCAGAGAACAACGCAATCGTCCACGAATGGGTCCGCCGGCATGGATTCGACTTTTTCGCGCCCGAGGGCTTCCGCTCGAAATCGCTTACCTGCATAGCGAACAACAAGGGAATTGACGTCGCGGAGCTCGCGAAGAAGGCCAAGGAACGCGGATTCATCATCGATGGCGGATACGGCAAACTGAAGGGCAAGACCTTCCGCCTTTCCAACATGGGAGATGAGACGCCTGAGACGATGCGCGAATTGCTCACGGCACTCGACGCCTCTCTGGCATAGGGGCATTGGCAACCGCGGAGCGCGGTCAGGTTACGAATTCTTCATTACAACTCCGGCTACTTTTGAGGGATGCTGGAGTTGAAGATGAACACGCCTATGAACCTGCTCGTTATCGAAGACGAAAAAAAGATCGCCAACCTCATCAACAAAGGCCTTCGCGAGCAGGGTTACAACGTCGATGTCGTCCATAGCGGGGACGTCGGCTTCGAGAAGGCGACCTCGCAACCGTATGACGCGATCATTTTGGACATCATGCTACCCGGCCGGGATGGCTTGAGTCTGCTCCGGGCGCTCCGCGAGCGCAACATCAGCACCCCAGTGATGATCCTCACCGCCCGCGGCGATGTGAACGAAAAGGTCGAGGGATTGAATGCGGGTGCCGATGATTACATGGCGAAGCCGTTTTCGATGGACGAACTCGTCGCACGCCTCCGCGCGCTTGTCCGGCGTGTGACCGGGGAATCCATCAGCCTTTATAAAGCCGGTGAGCTTTCGATGAATCTTGTCTCGCGCGAGGTCACGCGCGGCAACCGGAAGATTGAACTCACCGCACGGGAATTCCGGCTGCTGGAGTATCTCATGCGCGCGCCGAATCAGGTCCTTACCCGCACGCAAATCATCGAACGCGTCTGGGAATATCACTTCGATCCCGGCACAAATCTCGTGGACGTCTACATCCAGCGGTTGCGCCGGAAAGTGGACGACGGCGAGGAACTGAAAATGATCCAGACGATTCGCGGCGTCGGCTATAGTATTGTCTCGAAGTAGGCGATGAACGGGCGCCCGCTCCGCTTTCAGATTACCGTGCTCGCGGTGATCGTGACCGGGCTGGGAATGACGGCATTTGCGGCTATCATGCTCTACCAGCTTCGGATCACGAAGCTGCAGAATCTTGATGAGCAGCATGCAAGTCAGGCTGCTCAGTTCTTCAAAACCGTTGCCCGAAGAAGCACACCCATCGACTGGACAAACGACAATTCCGTTCGCGAGTTGTTCGATGCAGTCCAGAGCTTCCATGCAATCGAAGTCGAAGATCCGCGTGGCACAATCGTTCACCGATCGAGGACTCTCGGCTCACTCGATCTTCCGAGACTGCCGGATGGTGTGCCGCAAAGCGCATACGCTGGTGAGCGCCGCGTGCGGGTTTATTCAGTGTCCGACGGTGACATTCGCTTCCGCATCGCCACGGACCTCGGGCCTACCCTTGCAACGGAAAGGAACATGCTAGCGCAATTCATCATCGCGGTTCCCATCATCTGTGGATTGATCGGGCTCGGTGCTCTTTGGCTGACGCGAAAGACGCTTCGCCCTGTCGAGGAACTCACCGTTCGCGCGGACGCAATCACGGCATCCAATCTCGCGGAGCGGCTGCCCGAAGTGACCGGAAACGATGAAATCGCGAATCTGAGCCAGACGCTGAACCGGATGATGGACCGCCTTCAGCGCAGCTTTGAGCAGTCGCGGCGTTTCGCTTCGGACGCATCGCACGAACTAAAAACTCCGCTCACGATCATCCGTGGTGAAACCGATGCGGCCATGCGCTCGGGCAGTCTTCCAGCCGCGGCCGAGCGATCGATTGTGAATATTCAGGAGGAGACCGGACGTCTCGTGCACATCGTCGAGGGCCTACTCATTCTGTCGCAGGCCGACGCAGGGAAATTCCGGCTCAAACTTCAGCCAAACAACCTTTCCGAATTCATCAGCGAAATGACCGAGGACGTGGAAATCCTGGCGTCGCCGCGCGGAATCGAGCTGAAAATCGATATTGAGGACGGCCTGATGATTGATGCCGAGCCCCATTTCCTTCGGCAGGCAGCGCTGAATCTTTTCGATAACGCAGTGAAGTACAACCGCGAGGAGGGGCACATCGAGGCCAGTCTGCACCGGAAAGGGAACGAAGCCGTCTTCCGCATCGCAAATACCACGGATCATCCGGTAACCGATGAGGACCGGCTCCGGGTGTTTGATCGATTCTTTCGAGCCGACAAATCCCGTGATCGTGAACGCGGCGGACAAGGGCTTGGATTAAGCATCTGTGCGGAGATTATTCGCGCCCATCACGGACAAATTACGCTAATTGAAGAACCAAGGCCGGGTTGGACGGCTTTCGAATTTCGTATTCCGATCAGCGCACACAATACATGACGACCGCAAACAAGATCACCATCACGCGAATCCTGATGATTCCGGTATTCGTGACGATGGCTCTTTACTACGGGCGAAGCGTCTCGCACGGCGTGCCACAGGAATGGATGCGGTGGACGGCGATTGCGCTGTTTATCACTGCCGCCGCGAGCGACGGCATAGACGGCTACATTGCGCGGAAGTTCAATCAGATGAGCAAACTCGGCGTGATCTTGGATCCAATTGCCGACAAAGGCCTGCTGCTTGCCGGAATCATCACACTCAGCGTGAGCAACTGGCACTACGAATTCCCACTTTGGTTCCCAGCCCTTGTCATCTCGCGGGATGTGGTGATTCTCGCCGGGACGATTGCGCTGCATTTCATACTCGGCAGCGTAAAAGTGCAGCCGAGTTGGCTCGGGAAAACCGCGACGGTTACGCAAATGGTGGCGATTGGTTTCGTGATGCTTCAGTGGAACACGCACCTTGCGACGATCGGCGACTGGAAGGTGATGTTTCTTGATATCCCCGTCATAGTCGCCGGCGTTTTCACTCTGGTATCCGGTCTCGGGTATGTGCGACGCGGAATCGGGCTCGTTCACTCAGCCGGCCATGGCGACCCGCAGCCTCCGTCGCAGTTGCTTCGATGATCGAATTACTGTAGCGCTGCGGCATGCTCCGACACCTGCTCGCCACGCTACTTTTTACCGCTTCCGCATTTGCGCTCTCCGACAAGGAACTCGATTCCATCGGCGCGCGGGTTTGGAAAAACGAATGCGGCGGAACCCGCGAGGGGCTCACATCGTGGAATTCCGGCGAGCAGTTTGCATCGCTCGGGATCGGGCACTTCATCTGGTACCCGGAAGGCGTGTCCGGGCCGTATGAGGAGAGCTTTCCGTCACTCGTCGCCTTTCTCGCGAAAAACAGTGTTCGCGTTCCCGGCTGGCTCAAAGCGGGCACGCCATGCCCGTGGCGGACGAAGGCTGCCTTCGATGCAGACGCGCAATCTGAGAAAATGAAGGAGCTTCGCGGAATGCTGGCCGGTTCGATTCGCGAGCAATCCCGCTTCCTTGCGCAGCGTATGGAAAACGCGCTGCCGAAGCTGCTCGCGGCATCAAAGAACCGCTCGGTCGTGGAATCGCGATTCAGAGCTTTGCTCGGGACCGGTTCGGGAACTTACGCGTTGATTGACTACGTTAATTTCAAGGGCGAGGGCACCAATCCAAAAGAGCGCTACAAAGGTGAAGGCTGGGGTCTGCTGCAGGTGCTCGAGGGGATGTACGGTATGAATTCAAAGGCTTTCGGCGCATCGGCGGCACGTGTGCTGACGCGCCGCGTCGAAAACTCCGACCCGGCCCGCAATGAGAAAAAGTGGCTTCCCGGCTGGCTCAATCGTGTCCGCGGTTATTGATCCCAGATCCAGTTTATGAAACCAACCCTGCTCATTTTTCTCGCAATGTCCTGCCTGCACGCGACGGAAGTTCGATATCCTGAATCCCGGAAGGATAGTGTGACCGACGATTATCACGGGACCATTATTTCCGATCCCTACCGCTGGCTGGAGGATGATAATTCCGCGGAAACAAAAGCGTGGGTAGCCGCGCAGAACAAAGTCACCTTTGCGTATCTGGATCAGATTCCTCAACGCGCACAAATCCGCGAGCGTCTAACAAAACTGTGGAACTACGAACGCTTCGGAGCGCCTTTTGAGCGCGGGGGACGTTTCTTTTACACGCACAATACGGGCCTTCAAAATCAAGGCGTGCTCTACGTCACCGATGCTCCTGATGAAAAGGGCCGCGTTCTTCTGGATCCAAACACGCTGAGCAAAGACGGGACCGTTTCACTGACCGAAACCTCGCCGAGCGAGGACGGCAAGCTGCTCGTCTATGGCACGAGCGGAGGAGGCAGCGACTGGCAGGAATTCCGCGTCCGCGACGTCGAGTCTGGCCGCGACCTAGAGGACGTGGTGAAATGGGTGAAGTTCAGCGGTGCATCCTGGGCCAAGGACGGCAGCGGCTTTTACTATTCCCGGTACGATGAGCCGAAGGCGGGGGACGCTTTGAAGGGCAAAAACGAATTCCAAAAGCTCTACTTCCACAAAGTCGGCACACCACAATCGGCGGACACTCTAGTCTACGAGCGGAAGGACCATGGCGACTGGGGATTCAGTGGGCACGTCACAGACGACGGGCGTTATCTGATCATCCACGTTTCCAAAGGCACCGATCCGAAGAACCGCGTTTTCTACAAAGACCTCGCCGGGACCGAGGGAAAGATTGTCGAACTTCTGAACGACTTCGACGCCGACTACACATTCCTCGACAGTGTCGGTCCCGTGTTCTTTTTCCGCACGGACCTCGACGCCCCGCGTTACCGAGTCATCGCAATCGATATCCGCAAGCCTGCGCGAACCGACTGGCGCGAAGTCATCCCGCAGACCGCGGACAAACTCGACAGCGCGAGCTTTGTCGGCGGACGGGTCTATTGCGAATACCTGAAGGACGCACGCAGTCAGGTTGAGGTCTTCCGTGTGGTAGCGGGCGATATCCCCACCCTCGCGCCGGAAGGCGAACTCGTGCTTCCCGGCATCGGAAGCGTAGGCGGGTTCGGCGGACGGGCAAAGGATACGCATACCTTCTTCAGTTTCACGAGCTTTACGGAGCCGGGTGCCATTTACCGGCTCGATGTCGCCTCGGGTAAGAGCACCATCTGGCGGAAACCGGCTGTGGATTTCGACAGCTCTGCCTTCGAGACAAAGCAGGTCTTTTACACCAGCAAGGATGGAACGCGCGTGCCGATGTTCATCACCCACAAACGAGGCATGGCGCTCGATGGCAGCGCGCCTACCATCCTCTACGGCTACGGCGGCTTTAACATCCCCATGACGCCCAGCTTCTCTGTGTCCCGGGCCGTCTGGCTCGAAATGGGCGGCGTTTTCGCCGTGGCAAACCTCCGCGGTGGCGGGGAGTATGGTGCTGAATGGCACAAGGCAGGCACCAAACTGAAAAAGCAAAACGTGTTCGACGACTTCATCGGCGCAGCCGAATGGCTCGTCGCGAACAAATACACCATGCCGGCAAAACTCGCCATCCAGGGTGGCAGCAACGGCGGTCTACTCGTCGGCGCATGCGTGACCCAGCGCCCCGACCTCTTCGGTGCAGCACTACCGGCCGTCGGGGTCATGGACATGCTTCGTTTCCATAAGTTCACCATTGGCTGGGCATGGAAGAGCGACTACGGCAGCAGCGAAGATCCCGAAGAGTTCAAAGCACTGCTCGCCTACAGCCCGCTGCACACCCTAAAACCGGGGGTTCGTTACCCCGCCACGATGATTACCACCGCCGACCACGACGACCGCGTCGTCCCCGCGCACTCATTCAAGTTCGCGGCACGCCTTCAAGAATGTCAATCGAAGGATGGCCCACCAGTTCTGATCCGAATTGAAACGAGCGCCGGCCACGGCGCAGGCACCGCGCTTGCAAAAGTGATCGAACAAAACGCAGATCAAATGGCCTTTCTCGTGGATGCTTTGAATCGGAAATAGAACACCACCGCACCACTTATTCACATCCCCAATCGCCGTTACGACAGAGGAATATAGCCATCAGTGAATAGTTATTCACATTGCTGCTAAAAAAACTGTTGCGCGCCTTTCGCGGATTCTGGTATCTCCCCCAGCGTGCCGCAAGGCATCAACTAAAACACCAAAACAAACCAAACACTACCATGACCAAACGTAGCATCATCACACTCGCTGCAGTCTCCGCAGTCATCGGCTCCACCGCTTTCGCAGGCCCTGTGGCCTCGAAGCCGAGCAAAGCCGTGAAAGCTCCCGCTGCAGAATCCTGCGTCACGGGCGATGTCGGATTCGACATCACCTCGGACTACTACTTCCACGGCCTGCTCCAGCAGGGCTCGGGATTCATCATCCAGCCTTACGGCAACCTCTACTTCAAGGTTGCTGAAGGTGGCGTGTTTGACTCCGTCTCCGTTGACGTCGGCATCTGGAACTCGTTCCACAGCCGCCGTGGCCTTCCTGGCCAGAACAACAACTGGTATGAGTTCGACTTCACCGCTGGCCTCACCCTGAACAAGGGCAACTGGAGCTTCAGCCCGAAGTACATTCGCTACACCAGCCCTGGCGACTACTTCGCCAACAGCTCGGCTGTTGCTCTCCGCATCGGCTACAATGACGCTGACCTGCTCGGCGCATTCTCGCTCCAGCCTTACCTCTGGGTTGAGTACGAAATCGACGGCAAGTCCGGCAACGGCACCGACGAAGGCTTCTACTACGAACTCGGCATCAACCCGAGCCGCACGTTCGGCGACCTCACGGTCTCCCTGCCTGTCAAGCTCGGCCTCGGCTCGAACGACTACTATGCCGGCGACGAAACCTACGGCTACGCCTCCATCGGCCTCACCGCCAGCTACGCGCTCAAGAGCATTCCTGAGTGCCTCGGCGACTGGTCCGTTTACGGCAACGTCACCTATCTCCACCTCGGCGACGCAGCGTCCCCGACCAACGGTGGCGACGAGAGCGACGTGACCTTCACGGGCGGCCTCAAGATCGCGTTCTAAATCTGACCGCGAGTCTTTAATGATTCACAACACCCTCCGGTGGTCCGCCACCGGAGGGTGTTTGCTTTTTCCATCATTGCCCCCGTTCTCCCCATCCATGGCACACCGCCCGCTACCCCGCCTGTCTGGCTCATGCCCGAAAACCAACCACTAACAACTCCGGCCGCTCCCCGGTTCAGCCTCGTCATCGCGACCTACGAGCGCGCCGACGAACTCGCCATCACCTTCGCCGGCATCGAAACACAAACCCGCAAACCCCTCGAAATCCTCGTCGTCGACAGCTCCCGCGACGACCGCGCGCGAACCGTCTGTGAACAATGGGCCGCCCGCATCCCCGTCCGCTACATCTTCTCCAACGCCAGGAGCGCCGCAAAACAACGCAACGAAGGCGCCGACCTCGTCTCCCAATCCAGCTCCGTCATCGGCTTCATGGACGACGACATCACCCTCCGCCCCGACACCTGCGAGAAAATCCTCACCGTCTTCCAGCACGACATCGACCAAAAAACCGGCGGCATCTCCGTCCGCATCGACGACGTCCATCGCCCCATCCCCTCCCGCCTCACCCGCCTCTACTACCGCATCCAAGCCGGCTACCCACACCCCACCTACGGCGGCCGGCTCTTCGGCCCCGGAATCAACTGCCTCCCCACCTACCTCGAACCCGCCGAACAAAACGGCACCCTCATCCCCGCCGACTGGCTAAACTCCGGCTGCGTCTTCTACCGGCGCGAACCCTTCCTCCGCGAACGCTTCCCCGCCTTCGAAGGCTACAGCTTCATGGAAGACGTCCACCTCTCCGCCCGCATCGGAAAAACCCACCGCCTCTACTTCCACACCACCGCCACCTGCGGCCACCGCGAAGGCACCAACTCCCAAAAAAGCGACCACCTCGCCATGGCCCGCATGCGAATCCGCAACCAACGCATCGTCGCCCGCGAAGTCCAGGGTCTCCGAGGATTCCCCCTCGCGTGGAAATTTCTTTTGCATAGAGTATTCAGTTCAGTCGCCATTCTTCGCAGCCGCGAAATCGGCTGGCAGCAATCACTCAAAGGCACCTGGTTCTAAAAACGCATGCTCATCTACCGCGCACGAAAGCTCATCCAGTCCGCGATGTCGCGCATCCGGCAGCTCGTGTACCGGGCGATGGGGATGCGCATCGAGGGGACGGGGTGGATGGGCGCGATCGAGTGGCCGAATCGTCCGTATTGCGTGACGCTCGGCGCGGGGGCGATGCTGGATCATGGAATCACGCTCCTGGCGACGAGCGAGCGGGCGCGGATCGTCATCGGGGCAAAGGTGTATATTAATCGACGCACGATCCTCGATGTGGATGAGCGCGTGGAAATCGGCGAGGAGTCGATGATCGGTCCGGGCTGCTACATCACGGATCACGACCACGGTTTTTCAAAAGGCATCGCACCCGGCGCGGCTCCGCTGATCGTGGAGCCGACGACCATCGGCAGGCGGTGCTGGCTCGGCGCAAATGTGGTCGTTTTAAAAGGCGTGACGATCGGCGATGGCACGGTGGTGGGCGCGGGAAGCGTGGTGACGAAGTCGCTGCCCGCCGGTGTGGTGGCTGCGGGCGTGCCGGCGAAGGTGATTCGCGAGGTATGACGACGGTTGCTTTTTGCATCCCGACGCACAACCGGCTCGCGGACATCCGGCGCACGCTCGATGCGCTCGCCGCGCTGGAGCCGAGGGCGGATGAGGTGATCGTGGTGGCCGATGGTTGCAACGACGGGACGGCAGAGTGGATTCGCGAGGCGCATCCGGCGGTGACGCTGGTGATTCACGACAAGGCGCAGGGCTGCATCCCGTCGAGGAACGAGATTTTTGCGATGGTGAAGAGCGACATCCTCTTCACGCTCGACGACGACAGCTACCCGATGGAGCGCGATGCGGTGGCGAAGGTGCGCGCGCTGTTTGACGGGAATCCGAGGCTGGGCGCGGCGGATTTTCCGCAGGTGACGGACGAGAAACCGGAGACGCTGGGGTGGGAACTCGGGCAGTTTGGGCAGGCGCATTACCGGGGCTTTTTCGTGAGCGCGGCGGCGGCGTTTCGCACGCGGCTTTTCCGCGAACTCGGCGGGTACACGGGGATGTTTTTTCACATGTACGAGGAGCCGGATTTCTGCGTGCGCATTCTCGCCGCGGGCTGGCAGGTGCGGTTCGAGCCGGTGTTCCGCGTGCGGCACCATTGGTCGGCCGCAGGGCGCAGCGAAGTGCGGAATCATCACCGCCACAGCCGCAACGAAATGTGGGGCGTGCTGATGCGCTGCCCGATGCCGTGGATGCCGCTGGTGGCGGGCTTCCGCGCATTCCGTCAGGCGTGCTACGCGCTGAAACGCGGCTGGCTTTTGCAGGAACCGAAGTGGTGGTGGCTCACGCTGCAAGGCCTCACCGCCGCGCTGCGCCAGCGCAAGCCGCTGCCATGGCGCGCGTATCGCGGCTGGATGCAGTTGGTGCGCTCGCCGCATGATGATCGTGCGAAGTGGGAGGAGGTTTTTGGGAAATGAGCGTTTCCAGTAAGCAGTGGACAGTGGGCAGTGGGCAGTCGCAAGCGCGTTGCCATGCCGACACTGCCTACTGCCCACTGCTTACTGCCACCTGCCCACCGCCCACTGCTCACTCGCGCAAACCCGGTCCGGCCCGATGACAATCTCCTTCACAGCAACCAACCCGTGCCACATGTGGCCGACTGCCCGCGCGGTGATGGAGCTCGGGGCGCTCGGGCATTTTTACTCGGGCTATCCTGCGTGGAAGATGGCGGAGTGTCCGCCACAGCATTTGCGCACGCACAGCTTCCGGACGAATGTCGTGTACGGCTTGCTGAAGTATGCGCCGGCGTGGGCGCGGCCGGGTTCGCGCTCGCTGTTTCTTTGGCAGGACCACGGGCTCGACCGCTGGGTCGGGCGACGCCTGGAGATGTGCGATTTCATTCACGCGATGCCGGGGCAGGCGCTGCACACGTTCCGCGCGGCGCGCAAAATGGGCATCCGCACGGTGCTCAATCACGCCACCGGCCCCGTGCGCGAGTGGGTGCGCATCATGCAGCCGGAGTACGAGCGCATCGGCATGAAGCTCACCGACGCCGCACCCTACGACGACGCGTATTTCGCCCGCGAGGACGAGGAGTATGCGCTGGCGGATTTCCACTGCGCCGCGAGCACCGTCGTGCGCGACCAGCTCGCAGGAATGGGAATCGCGCCGGAAAAAACCGTGGTGATTCCCTACGGCGCGGATACCGGCC
Source organism: Verrucomicrobiaceae bacterium (assembly GCA_005791535.1). Taxonomy (GTDB): domain Bacteria; phylum Verrucomicrobiota; class Verrucomicrobiia; order Chthoniobacterales; family Chthoniobacteraceae; genus SXWH01. The sequence continues at coordinate 66,474 of SXWH01000157.1, forward strand.
CGCGGGTTTTTACGCGCAGCGAAAACGACGCGCCGCCGCGGGAGTTCCGCATTTTGTTCGCCGGTCAAATCGGCATCCGCAAAGGACTGCGCACGCTGCTTGATGCGCTCACACTCTGCGGCCGGCCGGAATGGCGGATGGACTTCGTAGGCGCAAAACTCCCCGAGAGCGCAAAGGATCTCGCCGCTTACAAAGGGCCCGTGCCGCTGGAATTCCACGGCGCGAAATCGCAAAGCGAACTCGCCGCAATGATGCGCGCAAGCAGCGTGCTCGTGCTGCCGTCGCTCGAAGAGGGATTCGGCCTCGTCGTCCCGCAGGCACTCAACTGCGGCTGTCCGTGCATCGTGAGCGACCGCGTGGGCGGAAAAGACCTCGTGCGCCCCGGAGAAAACGGAGCGATTTTCCCCGCCAACGATGCAGCGGCGCTGGCAAAAGAGCTCATCGCTTTTGCAAACAACCCCATCCGCACGACTGACAATCTCGGCTGGGAGGAACCGGCGCGGAAGCTGGTGGAGTGGAGCCGGAGCGTCGCCTAGCGGCTACTTCTTCTCGACGATCCAAATGTTCCGGTAAGCCACGGGATTCCCGTGATTCTGGAGCTGGATCGGGCCGGGACCGGGGCCGTCCTTCTTGCCTGCTGCGGTGGTCTCTTTGTCGATCTCCACGTTGTCCTGCACGACCACACCGTTGTGCTTCACGGTGATGCGGGCATTCGCTGTCTTCTTGCCCTCGGCGTCCCATTTTGCCGCGGTGAAATCGATGTCGTACGTCTGCCACGTGAGCGGCGGGAAGGCCATGTTCACCTTCGGCTTGTGCTTGCTGTAAATGCCACCCGCTTCGTTGTTCTCGCCTTTCAATCCAAAGGAATCGAGCACCTGCACTTCGTAGCGGTTCTGCAAATAGACACCGCTGTTTCCGCGCCCCTGCCCTTTCGCCTTCGGCATGAACGGCGTGCGGAACTCGACGTGCAGCGTGCAGTCGCCGAACTCCTTCTTGCTCAGCACGCCCATGGAGAGATAGCCGTCCGCACCGACCTTGCCGCCATTCCATTCGTCGGCATTCGTGCCGTCGAACAACACCAGCGCACCGGCCGGCGGCTTGGCACCGAGGGTCGGCGATTTCCGCTCGGTTTTTTTCAGCGTGTAGGTCTTGCCTTCGCTCTTGCCGGTGATGACTCCGTTTTCGAGCACGGCGTCCCATTTGTCGTCCTTGAAAGCCACCTTTCCGTCTTTCAGTTCACCGGAGATCTCAGCCACACGCTCGGCATTGTCCACGGTGCCGGGAAGGCCGTTGTCCCAGCCCACGACGCGGAATTTTCCATCACCCAGCGCAATCACCTGCGCGCCACTCCCCTCGCCTGCATACTCGCCTTGAATCGCGTAATCCACGCCGGCTTCGGCGGGATCGGTGAAGGAATCCGCGGCAAATGCGCACACGGAGAATGTCGTGAGGACGGAAGCAGTAATGATATTCATCAGCGCGGTAGCTAGGACGCCGGAGAGCCGCAATCAACCTCGAATTCTTTTCCTCGCCGGACAGCCCCGCAATTTGCGATAGCGGGTCCACATGAAATCTCTCGCCATCCTCACCACAACCATCGCCGCACTTTCCGCATTCGCCGGTGAAGCCGACTGGCCGGAGTTCCGCGGCAAAACCGGCCAGGGAATTTCCGCAGCCACCGGAGTCCCGCAGACGTGGAATGCAACGAACAACGTCGCATGGAAGGTCGCGATTCCCGGGAAAGGATGGTCATCACCCGTCATCGCCGCAGGAAAAATCTACCTCACCACGGCCATCGGCGAGCCACAGAGCGGCGCAACGCTCCACGCGCTGTGCCTCGATGCCAAGGACGGCAAGGTGCTTTGGAATACCGAGATTCTGAAAGCTCCGGCCGGACTCACATCCGCGATGCACAAGAAAAACTCCCTCGCGAGCCCGACGCCCATCGTGACCGCCGACCGGCTCTTCGTGCATTTCGGGCACATGGGAACCGCGGCTCTCGATTTGACCGGCAAGGTCATCTGGAAACAAACCTCGCTCGCCTACGAACCGACGCATGGAAATGGCGGCTCGCCCGCGCTGGTCGATGGACTGCTCGTTTACAGCGCCGACCGTGCGAAGGATCCCGAGCTCATCGCGCTCGATGCCGCCACCGGCGCTGTGCGCTGGAAAACACCACGCGACACCGCCGCACAGAAAAAGTTTTCGTTTTCCACACCACTCATCACGGACGGCCAGATCATCAGCCCCGGCAGCGGACTGGTCGGCGGTTACGACGTGAAGACCGGAAAGGAAAAATGGCGCGTGACCTACGGCGAAGGCTACTCCGTGGTCCCGCGCCCGGTCATCGCAGACGGTCGCGTGTTTGTTTCTTCGAGCTTCGATAAACCGGTGGTGAAAGCCATCCGCCTCGACGGCGCGAGCGGCGACGTTTCCGACACGCACGTGGACTGGACCATCAACAAGGGCGGCCCGCACACGGCGTCGATGGTCATCAACGGACCACACATCTACTTTGTTTCCGACGGCGGAATCATCACCTGCGCCGAGCACAAAACCGGCAACGTCCTTTGGACCGAGCGCATCCCCGGCAACTACTCCGCGTCACCCGTGCTCGCGGAAGGCCGCATCTATTTTCTCAACGAAACCGGCACCGCGACCGTGATTAAAGCCGGACCCGTTTTCCAAACCATCGCCACCAACGCCATCGGCGAACCCACGCTCGCATCCCCCGCGGTGATCGACGGAGCCATCTTTATCCGCTCCGAGGGACACTTGTGGCGTTTCGGCAAGTAGCCGACGGACATCCACGCTCACCGCGGGACATTGGATTGGTGAGCTTTCCCGCAAACAAAACGCCGGCTCGATGTTCATCATTGATGCCGCAATGCACATCCGTTCGTCCCGAAGTATTTCGCTTCCGCTGCTCGCAGTCATCTCGACTGCCTGCACAGGCGACTCTGCACACGGAGCGCCGGATTTTATCCGCGATGTGCTTCCGATTTTTGAGAAGCACTGCACGGAATGCCATGGGAAAAAAAAGCAGAAATCAGGCTACCGTCTCGATATTCGCGAGAACGCACTGAAAGGCGGCGACAGCGGCCAGGCAGCAATCATCCCGCACAGCGCAGCGACCAGTCCGTTGATTCATCTCATCAACGGCGACGATCCCGAAATGATCATGCCGCCTCCAAAAAGCGGGAAAGAGCGACTCAGCGCCGCAGAGGTCTCCACACTTCGCGCTTGGATCGACGCAGGTCCATCGTGGCCCGATGAGTTTGCCGGGAAGCAGAGCGCGCAGGAACACTGGTCCTTGAAGCCGCTCGTGAAGCCGTCGCTGCCTGCGTCCGGCGGAAATCCGATTGATGCGTTCATCCGTGAATCGCTCGCTCGAAATGGCCTGACTGCATCGCCTCAAGCGGATCGACGAACGCTCATTCGACGCGCCTACTTCGATCTCATTGGACTGCCGCCGAGCCCCGAGGAAGTGCGCGCGTTTTCGGACGACACCGAGCCCGCCGCATACGAGCGGATGATCGACAGGCTTCTTTCGTCACCCCGCCACGGCGAACGCTGGGCGCGGCATTGGTTCGACACGATTCACTTCGCAGACTCGCACGGCTACGAGCACGACATCGCCCGGGACAACGCATGGCGCTTTCGCGATTACGTCATCGACGCTCTGAATCGCGACACGCCATGGCCGAGATTCATTCGTGAGCAACTTGCGGCGGACTTCTTCTTCCCCGAAGAAACCTCGCTCACACCGGCACTCGGATTTCTCGGCGCTGGAACCTTTGATTTGAGCGCGTTCGGAACCGCTCCCGTCACGTTCGATTACATCGACCGCGATGACATGGTGACCCAAACCATGGCGGCCTTCACGAGCACCACTGCAAACTGCGCCCGCTGCCACGCGCATAAGTTCGACCCGATTTCACAGGAGGATTACTACGCGCTCCAGGCCGTGTTCGCGGGCATCTTGAAAGGCGATGTGACCTTTGACGCGTCGCCGGAAACCGCACGCGAGCGCCGTCGATGGGAAACAATTCTGGCAGCGGCGGAAAAGCGCGATGCGGCCGTGCTTCTCGCCGCCGAACACCAGCCAGTCGTGGAAAAATGGCTCGTGGAGCATCCGGCGGGCGCCGCTTGGAAGCCGCTCGAAGCGGAGACTTTCACCTCGGCGGAAGGAGCGACGCTCGTCCGTCAGGCCGAGGGATTCATCCTCGCCAGCGGCACCGCACCGGAACGCGACACCTACACCATCACCGCGAGTCCCGGAGCACAAAGTCCATGCATCACCGCGCTGCGGCTCGATCTGTATCCTCACGATTCGCTGCCGATGCGCGGGCCGGGACGCTGCGGAAACGGGAACCTGCATCTCTCTGAGATCGAAGTCCGCGTCTTCGAAAGCGGCACCGCCGAAGGTCGTCCCGTGAAGATCGCTTCCGCAACCGCGGACTTCAATCAAACCGATTGGGGCGTCCACCGCGCGATCGATGGCGACAGCAAAACCGCGTGGGGAATTCACCCGGAAGTAGGTAAGCCACATCATGCCGTCTTCACGCTCGCCGAGCCGCTCCCGCTCAAAGCCGACAGCCGCCTCGCAGTCACGCTCAAGCAGGCGCACGGCGGCGTGCATTTGATCGGAGCCTTCAGCCTTTCCACAACCGATGCCCCGCCAAAGCAGGCAGTCGCGCGTCCCGTGGAACTCGAACTCGCGCTGAGGACCGGCGCGTCCGCTCGCACGCCGGAACAGCGGATTACGATAGCCGCCCATGCCCTCCATGATGCCGCGTCGGACGCACTCGCCAAACTTCCGCCACCGGAGACGGTCTACGCTGTGGGAAAAACGGTCAAGGTCCCCAACGGCGAAAGCGCATCGAAACCCTTCTCCATTCCCGAACCGAAAACGGTGAACGTTTTGCTCCGGGGCGATTTCGACAAACCACGTGCCGTCGCCACACCCGGCGCACTATCAGCAATGAAGCACCTGCCGGCACGCTTCGAACTCGCGGATCCCAAAAGCGAAGCAGCACGCCGCGCGGCGCTCGCCGACTGGATCGCGCATCCGGACAATGTCCTCACGTGGCGCAGCATCGTGAATCGTGTCTGGCACTATCACTTCGGCCGCGGACTCTGCGACACGCCCAGCGACTTCGGCCGAATGGGCGGCACCCCGTCGCATCCGGAGCTTCTCGACTGGCTCGCCGTCTGGTTCCGCGATGACGCGAAAGGTTCGCTCAAGGCGCTGCACAGGCTCATCGTAACCAGCGAAGCCTTCCGCCAGTCGTCCGCCCACCGCGCAGATATGGCCGCTCTTGATGCCGGCAATCGCTTTCTTTGGCGCCAGAATCGCCATCGACTGGATGCAGACGCCTTCCGCGATTTCACGCTCGCCGCCTCGGGTGCGCTCGACCTCACGATGGGCGGACCCGGAGTGCGATTCTTCACGGCATCAAAAGGTCCGCAGGGAACGCCGTCGCTCGATTATTCAGCGTTCGATTTGAAATCAGCGGGCGCCGGCCGCAGAAGCGTCTACCGCTTTGTTTGGCGAAGCATTGCCGATCCGCTCATGGAGTCGCTCGACTTCCCCGACCTCGGAATACTCGCACCGTCCCGAAGTTTCTCGGTGTCCGGATTGCAGGCTCTCACGCTCTACAACAATCGCTTCGTGCTCCATCACAGCGAGCTGATGGCCCGCCGGTGCGGAAACGAAACGGACCCACTGCCGGCAAGAATCACAAATCTCGTCCGCATCGCGTGGAACCGCGATCCCGATTCCTCGGAGATTGCCGAATTTACTGCATTCGCGAGCAGCCGCGGATTGGAATCACTGTGCCGCGTTTTGCTGAACAGCAACGAGTTCCTGTTTATCAACTGATCCATGCCCGCGCTCCACCGACAAGACCGCCGCTCGTTCCTATCCCAAATCGGAAACGGATTCGGCGCGCTCGCTCTTTCCCACTTGCTGTCGAGAGATAGCGTGGGTGCGGGACTGAATCACCCTCCGAAGGTGCGGCGCATCATTCAGCTTTTCATGACCGGCGGCGCGAGTCCGATGGACACATTCGACTACAAACCGGCGCTTGAGAAGCTGCACGGACAGATGATCGGCCCCAAGGAGAAGCCCGAGGGATTTACCGCCCCGGCCGGTGCCATCATGAAAAGCCCGTTCCAGTTTGCGCAGCATGGGCAATCCGGAAGATGGGTCAGCAGTGTGTTTCCCGAACAGGCGAAGCTCGTGGACGAGATGGCATTCTTGATGGCCATGCAGTCGAAAACGAATGTCCACGGTCCGGGGACCTACATGATGAACAGCGGCTTCCTGCTCCCGGGATTTCCATGCATGGGTGCATGGATCTCGTACGCGCTCGGCAGCCTCACGGATAATCTCCCGACGTTTGTCGTGCTGCCCGATGAACGCGGCCTGCCCTACAATCAACGCGCGTGCTTTTCGTCGGGGTTTCTCCCCGCGGTGCATCAAGGGACGGTCATCAACGCCGCCTCGCCTCAACCGGTTCCGGACCTTTTCGCGTCGGATTCTTTCGCCTTTGCAAACCGCGCTTCCGATGCCGACGGGCTTTCATTACTGGAGAAAATAAACCGTCGCCACGCCGCAAACAATCCCGGCGACTCGCGACTGGACGCACGAATCGCCAGCTACGAGCTCGCCGCGAAGATGCAACTCTCGGCTCCCGAGGCGTTCGACCTTTCCCACGAATCGGAATCGACCCGCGCCGCGTATGGACTCGATAACAAAACCACCCAGGGCTTCGGGCGCCGGTGCCTGCTGGCGAGGAGGCTCATCGAACGGGGAGTCCGGTTCGTTCAGCTTTGGAGCGGGCCGCAGGGCGCGGCGAACAATTGGGACAATCACGGAAACATACAGACCGAACTCCCGCCCATGGCCGCCAGCGTGGACAAGCCGATAGCCACGCTCCTGCGCGATTTGAAGTCCCGCGGTTTGTCGGAGGACACGCTGGTAATCTGGACAACGGAGTTCGGCCGCACACCGTTTGCACAAGGCTCTCTCGGTCGTGATCATAACGGCGGGACATTCGTATCCTGGCTGTGGGGCGCGGGAATAAAAGGCGGCGTGGCATTCGGCGAAAGCGACGAAATCGGCTACAAGGCCGCGGTGAACAAAACGTATTGCTACGACCTTCACGCAACCGTTCTTCATTTGCTCGGCATCGACCACGAGAAGCTGACGGTCCGGCAGAACGGCATCGACCGCCGCCTCACCGACGTTCACGGGCACGTCATCAAGGATGTCCTGGCATGAACCCACGCCTGCTCGTCAAACTGCGCTTCCTGCTTCTCGCAGCCTCTCCGTGCTTTGCCGATTCCACTGCCGAACATTTCGAGAGTCGCATTCGTCCTGTTCTTCACGATCGCTGCTCGGAGTGCCACGGCGCGGAGAAACAAAAGGGCGGCCTGCGTCTCGATTCGCGTGAGTCCATGCTGGCCGGCGGAGACACTGGACCCGCGATTTCGCCGGGAAAGCCCGCGGATAGCCTCCTGCTAAAAGCGATCCGGCATGAGGACAAGGACCTCGCGATGCCGCCCGCAAAGTCTGGAAAACCACTGACTGCTGCGGTGATCGCGGACTTCGAGAAGTGGATTGCTGATGGCGCAGTTTGGCCGGGAGCCAAAGGCGTCCCCGCGAAGCGCGATGTGTTCGACATTGCAGAGCGAAAGCAACGACTACCGTGGCTATGGCAGACACCGCAGCGGCAGTCTGTCCCAGAGGCACCTGGAAATACCGAAGTCGACCGTTTCATTTCCGCCGGACTGCTCGCCAAAGGACTCGCGCCAGCTCCGCCTGCCGACGACCTCACGTGGCTGCGACGCGTCTATTTCGCAATCACCGGCCTTCCACCGGGCCGCGACGAGATGCACGCATTTCTCGCAGATGCGACGCAGGGGCGACGCGAGCGGGTTGTGGATTCCCTGCTCGCATCACCACACTTTGGAGAGCGATGGGCGCGACACTGGATGGACGTGGTCCGCTACGCGGAGTCGCGCGGCCACGAAGAAGACTACATCATCGCGAATGCGTGGCAGTATCGCGACTACCTCATTCGCGCTTTCAATTCCGACCTGCCCTACAATCGCTTCGTCGAGGAACACATCGCCGGCGACATCATTCCGCCGCGATCCGATTCTGTCGGTGCGAATGAGTCCGTACTCGCCACCGGTTGGGCTTTTCTCGGCGAGGAGGTTCACACCCCCGTCGATATTCTGCAGGACGAATGCGAGCGCGTGGACAACAAGGTGGATGTTTTATCCAAAGCGTTCCTCGGTTTGACCGTCGCGTGCGCGCGCTGCCACGACCACAAGTTCGACGCGATCTCCCAGCGCGACTACTACGCACTGACCGGCTTCGTCCTCGGCTCCCCCTACCGGCAGGTCCGATTCGCGACGATGCAGCCGCACGCAGACGTTGCGCGCAGACTGGCCACACTCCGCGCCGAACACGCGCCACGGATCATCAAAGCGATGGAATCTGCCCCCCGCGGAAGCGCGACGACGACGGCCGCAGCTCTCATGGCGGCGCGACGGGTCTTGTTTGGCGAATCGCCAGCCGCAGTGTCCGCTGCGACGGGCATCAAGGAGTCCTCGCTTTCCCTGTGGCTCGCGGAACTCAAAGCGGCGGTGGCATCGCAGGAGAACCCGCTCCATACCGTCACGATGCTGGCTCACGAGCCGGAGGCGCTGAATCCGGAGCGCTTTCCGTCGCTTCTGGCTAAGCGTCTCTCGGCTCATCCTCCGGCGCCAGAACGTGCGCAGATTATTGCGGATTATACCGCGCCTGATCGCACGCCATGGAAGACCGACGGCCCTTCGTTCGGCATCGGACCTGTTCCCGCCGGGCAACTCGTTTTCGACACGCCGGGAAGTAAGATTCCGCGAATCACGGCCTACGGTGCAGCGGTTCGTGACCCGTTCTGGAATCGACTCTCTCTCTCTCCGGGAACCGAGATGGATTCCGGAATCCTCGCAGCCGCGGCCCGCTCGGGACGGACGCTGCTCACTCCGAAATTTACACTCCGCAGCGGCTTGGTCCATTTTCTCCTGCGTGGGAAAGCTTCCGTGTATGCGGGCGTGGACTCGCACATCATGGTCGTGGGCGGTCTCCATGAACGCCTGCTCGCAAACTTCGACACCGGCGGAAAGCTGCAGTGGGTGACGCAGAACCTCGGTGCCTACGCAGGACATCGCGCCCATCTGGAAATCGCACCAAGGGGCGACTCGCCGCTCGAAGTGCTCATGGTCGTTGAGTCCGGGAATCCTCAAAAATGGATGCCCGCTCCGACATGGCGACCAAAGCAACCAACCGGCTCGCTTCAAGCATTGGCCGAGGCATTCGCTAATGACGTCGCCTCTGCCACCGTCGAAACTGCGCCAGCGCTTGTGAACTGGGTCGCCCGGAATCCCGCGCTTTTCGAAAGTGATTCCGGCGGACTCCTCGGTTCGACCGTGGCATTGAATGAAGCACAGGAGGCTCTTTCGAAGACAGTTCACTGGAATTCTCCGACTGCGGTTTCGTGGGCAGACGGAACCGGCGTGGATGCCTCCATTCTCATCCGCGGAAAACCCGGCCGGCCCGGAGCAATCGCGCCGCGCGGACTCCCGGAGGCTCTTGGCTTTCCGCGTATCGCGACCACCGAAACCAGCGGCCGTGCAGAACTCGCTAGCCAACTCTCCGACCCCGCAAACCCGCTTGTTGCGCGCGTCATGGTGAATCGTATCTGGCATCATCTTTTCGGTCGGGGAATTGTCCCCACGCCGGATAATTTCGGTTACCTCGGCGAGCGACCGAGTCACCCCGAATTGCTCGATCATCTCGCGTGGCTATTCGTCCACGAAGACGGTTGGTCGGTCAAATCGATGATACGCCGCATCGTGCTCACCGATGCCTTCGCGCGCAGCAGCCGCGCTGCCGAATCGCCGGCTCTGGAACGCGATCCCTCGAATCTCCTCCTCCATCGCTCCCCGGTGCGGAGACTCGAAGCCGAGGCCATTCGCGATGCACTGCTCACGGTTTCCGGCCGACTGGATCGCAAACAGCAGGGCCCGCCAGTTCCCGTGCACCTCACCGAGTTTATCATCGGTCGCGGTCGACCCGGAACGAGCGGACCAATCGACGGAACCGGTCGCCGCAGCATCTACACTTCGGTCCGTCGGAACTTTCTGCCGACCATGCTACTCGCTTTCGACATGCCCACGCCGTTCAGCACCGTGGGCCGCAGGAATACGACCAACGTTCCCGCACAATCGCTCGTTTTCATGAACGACCCTTTCGTTCGGGAGCAGGCCGCTTTGCTGTCTGCTCGGATGCAGCGTGAATGCCCTTCCGCGTCGCCCGAATCCCGCATCGGGTGGCTTTTCGAAACGACGTTCTGCCGTCCGGCGCAACCTGCCGAAGTTTCCGCATCGCTTGCGTCGCTCGAAGAATTGAAGCTTCTCCACACCAACGAGACCACCGTCTGGGCGGAGTTCTGCCACGCGCTTCTGTCCGCAAACGATTTCATATATCTTCGATGATCCATCCGCTTCCCAATCTTTCCCGAAGACAGCTACTCACGCGCGCTGCCAATGGATTCGGCGCGATGGCGCTCTCTGCGTTTCTCGGAAATCAATCGAGTTCCGCCGCACCGATTCCACCGCAGTTCGCAGCAAAAGCGCGGAACGTGATCTTCCTGTTCATGGAAGGTGCCGTATCGCAGGTCGATTCCTTCGATTACAAACCGCTGCTCGAAGTTAATCACGGAAAGGATCCGCGAAAGGCCATCGGTAAACTCGAGAAGACGCAGTTCGAAAACATCGGCACCGTGATGAAATCGCCGTGGGCATTTTCACAGCGCGGACAAAGCGGACTTTGGATGAGCGATCTTTTCCCCAACATCGCGTCGCGAGCCGACGACTTGTGCATCCTGCGTTCCATGACATCCGGATTCCCCGAGCACACGAGCGCGAACTATTTTCTGCACAGCGGTCTCGGGCTGCAGGGGCGTCCCAGCATGGGCGCATGGGTGTCTTACGGACTCGGTTCTTTCAACGGAAACCTCCCCGATTTCGTTGTGCTGAATGGCGGACAGATTCCGTCCGGCGGCCTTGATTGCTTTGGCAGCGGCTTTCTCCCGGCGAGCCATCAGGGCTCACTGCTGAACATCAACGGAACGCCACTTGCGAACATTGCACCGGGCGAAAAGCTCCCCTCTCAGCAGGACGCGAAACGTCGGCTCGCCGCCCGGCTGAACCAACTCAGCCTCGAAGCGTCCGGCGGTGAGGATGCGCTCCAAAGCGCCATCGCAAACGCCGAACTCGCAGCGCGAATGCAGGCGGCCATTCCGGAATTACTCGACCTTTCCGGCGAGTCCGAGGCGACGAAGCGGCTTTATGGAATGGACGCGGACTACGTCCACACCCGCACCTACGCCCGCGAATGCATCATTGGCCGGCGGATGGTGGAACGCGGGGTGCGATTCATCGAACTGACAATCCCGATGGTGGACGGCTTTCAGCGATGGGACGCCCACGGCAGCCTCAAATCGAATCACGGAAATAATGCCCGGGCTGTGGATCAGCCGATTGCAGCTTTGATTGCGGACCTCAAAGCGCGCGGTCTGCTCGATACCACGCTCGTCGTTTTCGCCGGTGAGTTCGGGCGGACACCGTTTGCGCAAGGATCCGATGGGCGCGACCACAACGAATACGGATTCAGCATCTGGATGGCCGGCGGCGGCGTGAAACCCGGCATCGCATACGGCGCGACGGACGATTGGGGATATCGCGCCGTTGAGAATCCGCTGGAAATCCACGACCTTCACGCGACGATGCTTCACCTGCTGGGAATGGATCACACGAAACTCACCTTCCGCTTTGGAGGCCGCGATATTCGCCTCACGGATGTCCACGGCCGGGTCATTCGAGACATCCTCGTATGAAGTCCGCCGCTCGATTCGCCGCGTTCCTCGCCGCGTGCGCAGCCCACGCAGAGGTGGATTACATCAAAGACGTGAAGCCGATGCTTCAAGAGCGATGCTACGCGTGCCATGGCGCCCTCAAGCAAAAGGGCGGCCTTCGGCTCGACACTGCGGCGGCGATTTTCAAAGGCGGCGAATCCGGTCCGGCGATTGATCGCAACTCATCGGAGAAGAGCCTTCTTCTTCAGCGCGTTAGCTCCACGGACACCGATGAACGGATGCCGCCGGAGCACGAGGGCGAGCTTTTTAAAGAGGCGCAAGTTGCCGTTCTGCGAGCGTGGATTGCGACCGGCGCGAAGGCACCGGCGGACGAGAAACCCGAGAGCGACCCGCGCGACCACTGGGCTTTCCGTCCGCGCACGCGTCCGCCAATTCCTGCAGTTCGGAACGCAGCGTGGGTTCGAAATCCGATCGATGCCTTCATCGCTGCGCAACACGAGAAGCACGGACTCGCGCCGCAGACAGAAGCACCGCGCGAGGTGCTGATGCGCCGGCTTTGGATCGACCTCACGGGCCTCCCGCCATCGGCGGAGGAGGCGGCTGCATTCCTCGCCGCAGATACTTACGAGGCCACGGTGGACAAACTGCTCGCCGACCCGCGGCATGGCGAGCGCTGGGCACGGCATTGGATGGACGTGTGGCGCTACAGCGACTGGTGGGGCCTCAACGAGCAACTCCGCAACAGCCAGAAACACATGTGGCACTTCCGCGATTGGATTGTGGAATCGCTGAATGCGAACGTCCCCTACGATGAGATGCTGCGGCAGATGCTCGCTGCCGATGAGCTTTATCCCGCCGACCCGCAGAAGCTGCGCGCGACCGGATTTCTCGCGCGCAATTTCTTCCTCTTCAACCGCAACCCGTGGATGGAGGAAACCGTCGAGCATGTGAGCAAGGGCCTCCTCGCGCTCACGATGAATTGCACGAAATGCCACGACCACAAATACGACCCGATTTCGCAGACCGACTTCTACCGGATGCGGGCATTCTTCGAGCCGCTCCACGTCCGGCTCGACGCCGTGCCGGGCGAGACGGATTTTGAAAAAGACGGCATCCCGCGCGTGTTCGACGGCCTGCTCGACGAGCCGACCTTCCGCTACATCCGCGGCGAGGAGAGTAAGCCCGATAGATCCACGCCTATCGCTCCCGGCGTCCCGGCATTGCTCGCACAAGGTGACCTCGCAGCCCGGAGCGTAACGCTCCCCGCGGAAGCTTCGCAGCCCGAGCGCCGAGCCTGGGTGCTCGAGGCCCACATCGCGGACGCACGAATGAAACTCGCGGACGCGCAGGACAAAGCTGCTCAGGCAAAGAAGACGGCGATTCCACCGTCCGCAGTGGAAGCGAAGCCGGCGACGGGAACAGGAGTGTCGTTCGTCGAGAAATTCGCTTCGCTCGATCAAAAGCGCTGGAAGCTGTTTGGCTCCGAGTGGGAAATGAAACCGGGCAATCTCTCCCAGAAGCGTGATGGTCAGCAGTCGGCGGTGCTTCGCTTGCTCGAAGCCGCGCCTCGCGATTTCGATGCAACGCTGCGGTTCACGATCCACGGAGGCAGCACTTATCGGAGTGTCGGGATGGCGTTCGATTCGACACGTCCCGACCCCACCAAGCCCGGCGACACAAAGGATACCGAGGTTTTCATCTACGCGAGCGGTCACCCTCCCGGACCGAAACTGCAGGCTGCGTTCCGCAGCGATGGACAGGATCATTACCCAGCCGACGGCCTGCGCGCGGAAAAGGTCGCACTGAATCGGGAACACACGCTCCGTGTGCGCGTGCGGGACAACCTCGTGAATGCGTCGCTCAACGACGGCGAGGTGCTGGCGTGGCGTTCCCCTCTCCCACGCCGCGACGGCTCGCTCCAATTCACGACATTCGACGCCGTGGCATCGTTTCACGAGATCACCATCACGCCACTGCCTCCGGATTCCCGGCTCGCGGACGCCAGCGCGAAAACGAAGCCGGTCACAGTCAACGCCGAGTCCGCTGCCGAACTCGCCGAAGCGCGCCTCGATAGCGTCATCAAGCGCGCCGATGCGATGCGAGCGGCGTGGAACTCTTCCCCCGATGCGAAGGACAAACGCGACGCAGCAATCCGAGCAGAACAGAAAGTCGCGGTGCTGGAACTCCGGCAGAAAGCATCCGATGCAGACAAGGCGGCGAAGGCGGAAAAAGTCCTCGCCGAGCCATTGCAACCCGACGCGACGTTCACGCCACTCACCGGCGCGCAGTGGACGCCCACGCGCTTCAAAGACTCCACGAGAGACGACCCGCGCATCGCGTTTCCGCCGACCAGCACCGGGCGCCGCACCGCCCTCGCCGCGTGGATTACGGATGCCCGCAATCCGCTCACCGCGCGCGTCGCGGTGAACCACATCTGGGCGCGGCACATGGGGCAGCCGCTCGTCGCGACCATGTTCGACTTTGGGCGAAAAGGCGCGACGCCCACGCATCCGGAGTTGCTCGACTGGCTCGCATCGGAACTCGTCGAGAGCGGCTGGGACATGCGCCGCATCCACCGGCTCATCGTCACCTCCGCCGCATACCGCATGTCCTCATCGCTCGCGGGCGCGGAAGCGGGCAGCGGCAAAGACCCCGACAACCGCCACCTGTGGCGTCGCCTCCCGCAGCGCATCGAATCCGAAGTCGTGCGCGACTCACTGCTCGCGCTCTCCGGCGAGCTCGATGCCGCACTCGGCGGCCCATCCATCGCGCCATCCGCGCAGGAAAACTCCCGCCGCCGCAGCCTCTACTTCTTCCACTCCAACATCGAAAAGAACCGCTTTCTCGCCACGTTCGACGCCGCCGATGTGAAGGACTGCTACCGCCGCGACCAAAGCATCGTCCCGCAGCAGGCGCTCGCCATGAGCAACAGCGCGCTCGTCCACACCGCCGCCGAAAAAATCGCCGCCCGCATCACAAAATCCGCGCCCGAAGAACCCGCCTTCATCCGCGCAGCGTGGCTGCAACTCCTCGCCATCGCCCCCGGCGAAACCGAGCTCGCCGCCACCACCCGTTCCCTCGCCGCATGGCGCGCCCTGCCCGGCGCAAACGACACCACCGCCCGCGCACAGTTCATCCGCGTGCTGCTCAATCACAATGATTTCGTGACGCTGCGGTGACGCCGTGCCGGGAATGCGGCGAGCGTCGCTTGCGCAACGTAGTTCACGACTTCAGTCGGCGCGGCGCGGCAAGCAGAGTCCGCTTCGAGCTTCACGCGTGGCGTCTTTCTGCGAAGCGTGCCCGTCTTCTCTTCGCGGCGGTTTGGCCGACTAAAGTCGCGGACTACTTTCGCAAGCGCGCCATCCCGTGAGACGAAAAAGCCCCGCTCTTTTGCGAGAGCGGGGCTTTTTGGAGCGCTGGCGAGCGGGATATTTCTACCCCTCCACCGTCACCCGCACCACCTCGCTCCAAGCCCCGATTGCCTCGGTGCCGTCCCAGAACTTTGCGCGGTATTCGCGCCATTCGGCGGTGCCGGGGTTTTTGACGGGGCGTTTGTCTTCGTAGGTGGCGGCGGTGGTGGTGGCGAGGTCGGAAAAGCCGGGGTCGCCCTGGACGCGGCTTTGGAGGATGTAGCCTTTGTTGCCGCTTTTTACGACGCGCACTTTCACGACGCTGCCATCGACTTTTGCTTTGATGTCCGGCGGCTCGGTGCTGGGTTCGGGGGCGCTGCCTTTGATTCCCAAATCGATCATGATCGACTCGGAACAACCCGGCGCGGTTTTCCAGCGGGCGATGACGGTGAAGAGCCACGTGAGCAGCCCGGTCGTAGGGCTCGCGCTGCCGGCGGGTGCGCTGAATGTGACGACGGGTGGCACGGTGGGGACGGTCGGTGGCTTGCCGGTTTCGATGGCGTTGCGAAATGCCACCGCCGCTTCGGCCTGCTTTTGCAGCCCGTCCACCCATACGCCTTTGACGTAGGAGAGAAGCGTGCAGACGGCTTTGACCTGCGTCATCTCAGCGGCGTTGCTGCCGAGCTGAACGGTGTAGCCGGCGCACTTTCCGCCGAGGTTATCGAGCCATTCGCACTGGTCGCCTTCGCGATCCGGGTAGAATCCTGTGAATGATGCCATATGTGTTTGTTTTTGTTAGTTTTGTGTTGTTTGTTTGGATGAGAAATCGGTGAAAAAAGCCGCTTGGGCCGTGAAAAACCACGCTTGGGGAGCCAAATTCCACGCGTGGGGAATGAAAAACCATGCGTGTTTTTTTGCGCACCATGCGTGTTTTTTGAAAAAGGATGCGTGGGGAGCGGGAAAGGACCGCTGCTTTTTTGCGCGGGATGCGTGGGCTCCGGCAGCGGATGCGTGGTTTTTGGAAAAGGACGCGTGGTTTTTTGCTGCGGAGCGAAGGTGGCGGAAAAACGACGCGGGATTTGGAGACGAAAAATGCGACGGGCGGGCGAAAGCCGGCTCGGATGACTCGGACATATTGGAGGCTGTCACTCGCATCGCGGCGGAAATCAAAAACCGGCTTTGCGCGGTGTCAAATAGTTTTTCCGGCTTTTTTCGGGTGCCGCAGAACGTGAAAATGTGAGCGCGAGCGAACCAAGGAGCGGCGACATTCTTGTCGCTGCATGACACACAACGCGAAGCGGAAGATCGTTAAGCGGGGAGCGCAGAGGGATCTGGCGCTTCGCGCTATGTTTTGGACAGCGAAAGGAATGTCGCCGCTCCTTGGCTCGCTTTGCTCGCATTGCTGCGTGGACGTTTTCAATTTTGATACCCCGGCGCAGCGGCGCGGGAAATGACGGGCAAAGAAGCGGAGGGCGCGCGGCTTTTCCATGGGGAGTGTTTTGATGATGAACTTTCTCACCCGCCGCAAATTCCTTTCCGAGATGGGCCTTTCGGGGCTGGCGCTGGCTTCGTTGCTGCATCGCGAGGCGACGGCGGCGCATGGCTTGCCGTATGGCACGCCGCATTTTGCGCCGAAGGCGAAGAGTGTGATCTGGCTTTTTATGAATGGCGGGGTGAGCCACCTGGAGAGTTTTGACCCGAAGCCGGAGCTGAATAAATACGCGGGGAAGACGATCGCGCAGACGCCTTATGCGGAGGTGCAGAATCCGGCAAAG
>SXWH01000158.1 GCA_005791535.1 Verrucomicrobiaceae bacterium
CCGATATCGATGCCGAGCCCGCTGTTGTCGTGGATGCTGTTGCCAAGAAAGCGGTTCGCGCCATTCGCCTCACCAAACGAAATGCCCGCCAGAGCGTTGAACGCGATTTCATTACCCTCAGCCATGGTGAATCCACCGATGAGGTTGCCCGATGAGCCGGAGTAAAACGCCACACCCGAGCCGCTGTTGGGCGCAGGTGAACTATCAGCCAGCAGGCCGATTTTGTTCCCGCGCACGACAAAGTTAAACGCACCGCCATCGCCCACAGGACTGCCGAGTTGGATGCCATCTCCACCATTCCCGCCGATGAAATTTCCCTCAATAACACCCGAACGTGAATCGTTCTTCGCCAGAATACCCACATCCGCATTCGGCAACATCCCGGTGCCCGATGCGCGAAGACCGATGTAATTCCCGCGCACCTGCACTCCCGGCACCTCGCTGATAATCACGCCGCGGACAGCATTGCCCGAAATCACATTGCGCCCCGAAGCCGTGCCATCACCCACGAGCGTGTTCGCGCCTCCGGCGGTCACGCCGGTATCCGAATTCGGCAGCGCACCGGAACCGTCAACGTCAGTGCCGATGAGATTGTTGATAATCAGCGTACCCTGCGCCTCGAGCTCGGTCAT
This sequence comes from Verrucomicrobiaceae bacterium, assembly GCA_005791535.1. Classification (GTDB taxonomy): domain Bacteria; phylum Verrucomicrobiota; class Verrucomicrobiia; order Chthoniobacterales; family Chthoniobacteraceae; genus SXWH01. The sequence continues at coordinate 633 of SXWH01000158.1, forward strand.
CACACCGATGGTATTGTTCGAAATAAGATTCCTGTCCGCGGCCGCCGGACCGCCGATCACGTTCCCGGTGAACGTATCGGTCGTCGCCGCAAACTGCCCCACCCGCACGCCGGAATTGCCGTTCTTTGTGCCAGCGGTCGCCGTCCCGGCCGGATCCAAACCGAGGAAATTACCCTCAACGCGATTGTTGTCGGACTTTATGAGAATGGCGTTTCCGCTGTCATTGATTCCATTGCCAAACCCAAAAACCGCCAGCCCTCGCACGATGCTACCGCCTGTACCACCGAGCACGAGCCCGTTGCCGGCCGTAAGCGCCGCGCCGCTCAGACCGACCACGATATTCGCATCTGTCCCCACGTTTGCAGTATTCACTGCGCTTCCCAGCTGCGTGTAACCATCAATGATCACCGCCTCGGTGATTTCCGGGAGAAGCGACGACGGGGTGATGATGAAACCCGCGGAAATATTGAAACTGATCACATCCGGCGCGCCACTGTTCGCAGTCGCGTTTGCGTTCAGAATCGCCTGGCGGAGAGATCCCGCGCCGGAATCGGCTGTCGTGGTAACAACAAAAGTCGCTGGAGCGATTCGTTGCTCAAGCGGCTCAATGAACGGCAGGCTCCATCTGGAGGTTTTCCGGGTTGCAATAGTGATCATGAGGTCAAGTCGTGGCGCAAATGCTTGGGTGGGGAGTTTATGTAACAACCCCCGATAGTAAAGGGGTCACGCGGCGTTAAATAATCGAGCGCACTCGGCCCCAGAAACCCTCGCTACACGATTGTCGGCAACAGGCCTTCGACTTGTCCGAATGCCACTTCGGCGAGCACGGGAACGTCTAGCACATCCTCAAGCACCGCACGATTTGTGATAACGGCAGAGTCGCCGTCTCCAGCAACGGTGTTATTGAGGATGATGCCGGCGCATTTCAGGCAGTCGGCACGGATTGCCCGGACGGTCAGGAGCGTGTGATTGATGCAGCCAAGCCGGTTCGCCACGACGACGACGACCGGCAGACCAAACTCCACGGCGAGGTCCGCCATACTAAAATTGCGCTCCACGGGGACGAGCCAGCCGCCCGCGCCTTCGACGATCATCGTGTGCTCCGCCGCAAGTCGTGCGAATGTTTCGCGGATCAGCGCGAGATCGATGTTGCGCCCTTCGATCATCGCCGCCGTGTAAGGCGCAACCGGCGGTCGAAGCCACACAGGATTCGTGTCATTAACCGGGATTCCCGCAGCCTCCGCAAGCAGTTCGCCATCGGTGCGGTCTCCGCAGCAAATGGGCTTGAACCCCGCCACGCGCTCACCGGCGGCCCTCTTCGCGCGGACGATCATCGCCGCGATGTGCGTCTTGCCGACGTTTGTATCCGTGCCCGTGACGAAGCAGCCCTTCATTTCGCCTCCACGCTTTTCCCGACCGTCGCCTCCTCGCGGTAGAGGTCGCGGTTGCTGCCTTCAAACTCGGCCTTGAGTCTCACCTTGAAGCCCGAAATATCCACCAACTCCCAGCGAGTGAAAGTTGTCCCGTTCGACGTCCGCTCATGCTCGAAAGCGACGATGAGATGATGCGCGTCATCGTTCACCTTGTTCGTCTCGCGGCGCGGGGTGAAATAAAATGTCCGCAGCGAACTCGTGCGCGAACCCTTCGCGTAAAGCTTCGGATCGAGGTAAAGAATGCGGCCTGTGGCCTTGTCGGTCAGCCGCATGTCGGGATATCCGCTGCGCTGTTTTGCGCCCGCCGCGGTGCTCGGCACTTCGCACGAAAAACCCTCCACGGCGTTCAGCGCAGTGCGCAATGCATCCTCAAAGTGCGAGCTCATTTCGTTGACCCGCTTTTCCTTTTTCGCAGGGCTGTCGGCAGCGTTCATTTTCAAAAGGACGCCATCCAGCGCCGTACCGATTTTCGCGAGGATACGCGCGGTCTCCTTGTCATTCCGATCCACTGGAATCACACGTTTTCCACTGGTTGCGGCGACAACCTCGGCAAACGGAATACCCTCCAGTTTGTCAGCGCTGTCGAGCAGCCAGGGAATCAACTGACCGACCGGCGACGCCTTTTCCTCCGCGCCTGCATACACCGCGAGGGCGGCAAAAATGAACACGAGTGCCTTCATTTCAAACTCTCTGCCACCGCCTGCATGCAGCGCTTTTCCAGCACGAACGACGGATGCATCGAACCCCATACCTTCACGTTTCGCGCCGCTTTTTGAACGCTGCTCTTGACGGGCATGATGACGACGTCCAGCGGCGTGTAGAGACTTGTAAATTGCACCTTCCTCAGCGACTCCGCGTCGCGTTCCAAATCCGCCAGAAACGCGCTACCGGGGCACATCTGTTCGTGTCCCGTGCCACCAAAAAGCCGCGCAGTCACCGTGCCGTTGTGTGGCGTCGCCATCGTCACAAATCGCCCCACCCGATCGATGCCACCAAGCCGCTGCACGTAGTAGCGCGAGACAAGACCGCCCATGCTGAAACCGACAAGGTCAAATTTTCGCCCCGGCAATTCGCGGTCTGCAAACTCGGCGAGCTGTGCGGCAAGTTGCTCAAGCGGCGCAGTTCCGTCCGCAGGACCCAGCGTCGGCGTAAGCACCGGTCGTCCTGTCGCACGCAGGTGATTCGCCAGCCGCGCCATGTCATCCGAAGTCGAATGAATCCCATGAACGAGAATGATCGGTGTCGCGTCCTTCGGCGGTTCGGGTGCGACACCATCCCAGCGCGCAAGCGCACCGGCCATCCATGCGACGAGCTTCATTTGAGCTGGCGCAGATACCACTCGTAGGTCGAGCGGATGCCCTCGCGGAGCGGGATGGACGGCTTCCAGCCCATCGAAAGAAGACGCGTGCTGTCCATCAGCTTGCGCGGCGTGCCGTCGGGCTTGGTCGTGTCGAATTTCAACGCGCCGCCAAAGCCGACGACTTCGCAAATCGTTTCCGCCAGTTCGCGGATGGTCACGTCATCACCATAGCCGACGTTGACGAGGTCGATGCCGTCGTAATTTTCAAGCAGGAAGCGGCAGGCGCCGGCGAGATCATCCACGTGCAAAAACTCGCGCCGCGGCGTGCCGGTTCCCCATACGACGACCTCGGAATCGTTGCGCACCTTCGCCTCATGCACCTTCCGCAGCAGCGCAGGCAGGACGTGCGAATTGTTCAAATCAAAGTTGTCGCCGGGGCCGTCAAGATTTGTCGGCATCGCGGAGATAAAGCGCTTTCCGTGCTGCTTCGCATACGCCTGGCAGAGCTTGATGCCGGCGATTTTCGCGATCGCGTACGGCTCATTCGTGGGCTCCAGATACCCGGCAAGCAACTCGGTTTCGGGAATCGGCTGTTTCGCAAATTTCGGGTAAATGCACGAACTTCCTAGGAACAGAAGCTTCTCAACGCCGAAGTCCGCGGCCGCTTCGATGATGTTGTTCTGGATTTGCAGATTCCACAGCAGGAACTCCACGGGAAAGTCGTTGTTCGCTTTGATGCCGCCGACCTTGGCCGCAGCCACCGCAACAACGGCAGGACGCTCCTTTTCAAAAAAGGCACGCGTAGCCTCGCGGTCGCGCAAATTCAGCTCCGCGGAACAGCGGGTGATGATGTTTCCGTATCCGGCGCGCTGGAGTTCGCGATGGATGGCGCCTCCGGCAAGGCCTCGATGCCCAGCCACAAAAATGCGGTCGCTTTCCTTCATGCGCGACTTCAGCGGATGGACGCGGCCGCGGGCCTTGCAAGCTCATCGATGCTCGTCGCTGCGGCGGCGCCGGCTGACGGCGCGAGCGTTTTCGCGGGTTTCGTTTTCGCAGGAGTGCCGGGTTTGTTCATCGCGATCAACTCCGACACAGTCACGAACTTGAATCCCTTCTTCGCAAGCCCGTCGAGCGTCGCCTCCATGGCATCGATCGATGTCTTGTGGATATCGTGAACGAGCACAATCGAGCCCGCTTTCGTGTTCGAAAGGATGATAGATTCGGTCTTCGCCGGTGTCTTGTGCTGCCAGTCCAGACTGTCAACATCCCAGAGGATGCACTTGTAACCCCAAGTTCCGTTTGCCCACGACCGCTGGTTGACGGTGAATCCACCGTACGGCGGCCGCATCAAGGTCGGGGTCACACCGGTGGTCTGCTTGATTACATCGTGCGTCTTCTGCAACTGCTCGCGGACGCTGCCTTCCGCCATCTTCGAGAGGAGCGGATGATCCCACGAGTGATTCGCAATCTCATGTCCTTCGGCGACGATCTGTTTCGCGAGTTCCGGATATTGGGCGACGCACTTACCAACGACAAAAAATGTGGCTTTGATATTCCGCTGCTGGAGCATCTTCAGCAGCCGAGGCGTCTGAGAACCGTGCGGACCGTCATCGAAAGTCATCGCAACGTACGGCCCGTCCACATGGCACTGCGAGTAGGTAATCTGCGAGGGCGCAGCCGCGGTTGTCGGTAGCGGAGCCTTCACAACCGGTGCGTGCTGCGGCTCTGCCGCCGGCGCCTCCTCTTTTACCGGTTCCGGCTTCGCGGCGACCGGGGCAACGGGAGCCGACGCACGCGCGGGAACTTCCGCCGGCGGTTCAGAAGCCTTCGGCGCAGGGTGACTGGCGGGCTTTTTGGTCGGCGAGAGTGCGGCGAGAATCGCTGCGGTGACGGCAAGTGGAGTGCGGATCATGTAGTTGACTATACGTACGGCAAAAGAGGCCATTCAGCAAGCTGGAAGCGGGCGGGCGTTCTCCGGTAGGATCGCGGCATGTTTACCGGACTCGTAGTTGAAACAGGCACTTTGCAAACCCTCGAACCTCGCGGAGAAAGCGCGCGGCTCACGCTCAGCACGCCCACACTCGCAGCCGCAGCCTCAATCGGCGACAGCATCGCGGTGAACGGTTGCTGCCTTACAGTCACGCACATCGAAGGCGACCGCCTTTCCTTCGACCTGCTCGCGGAAACCTTGCGCAAAACCAGCCTCGGCGACCTCTCACCGGGCGGGAAAGTGAACCTTGAACCCGCTTTGGGTGCCGGCGCGAAAATGGGCGGGCATTTTGTGCAGGGCCACGTCGACACGACAGCAAAGCTCCTCGACTACTCGGCACACGGCGCAGACCACCGTCTGGAGATTGAGCTGCCGCCGGAGTTCGCCCAGTACTTAATTTATAAAGGAAGTATCGCAGTGGATGGAATCAGTCTCACGGTCGCGGAGGTCGGCCCAAAGAGTTTCACGTGCTGGATCATCCCGCACACCGATCAGCTCACAAACCTCCACACCCGCAGCGCGGGCGATCGCGTGAATCTCGAGTTCGACATGCTCGCAAAGTATGTCGAGCGCATCCTCGCTGCGCGGCTGCCAGCTTGACCGTTCCGCGGGGCGCGTGTTTGCTCCGGCCCGATGTTCAGGCTCGCGCTCAAGATGCTCTACGGGGATGTGGCGAAGTTCATCATGCTGATTGGCGGACTCACGGTTTGCTCGCTGCTGATGACCCAGCAGTCCGGCGTATTCTGCGGGCTGATGATGTGGACGACCGCCACCATTCGCAACGTCGATGTCCCCATCTGGGTCTGTGACGCAAAGGTCGAGCAGGTGAACGAAGTGGTCGCAATGCGGGACATCGAGGTGAACCGCGTGCGCAGCATTGAGGGCGTGGAGTGGGCGGTGCCGCTCTACTGGGGAATCATCCAAACACGTCTTCCAAACGGAGCATTCCAGCAGATTCAGCTCACGGGTCTCGACAGCGCCACGCTCGTTGGGCGGCCGCCACGAATGACCGAGGGGAACGTCGAAGATCTGCGCCTGCCAAACGCAGTCGTGGTGGACCAGGTGACTGTGAAGAAATTCAAAACCAAAGGCCTCACGCTCAAAGTCGGCGACGTTTTCGAGATCAATGACAAGGAAGCCCGCGTCGTGGGAATCTGCCACGCCGAGCAAAGCTTCATGGGGCAGCCGTACGTTTACACGACCTACGAACGCGCTCTTGAGTACGTGCCTCCGCAGCGAAAGACGCGGTCGTTTGTCCTCGCAAAACCGCGCGAAGGCGTGCCCGCCGCGGACGTGGTTGCGCGCATTAAAAAAATCCCGGGCCTCACGGCGTTCACGAGCGAGGACTTTCAGGATCAGACGATGGGCTGGTATATTAAATACACCGGCATCCCGATTTCATTCGGCACGGTGGTCGTGCTCGGGATCATCGTTGGAATCGCAATCGCCGGGCAGACTTTCTACCTTTTCGTCCATGAAAACGTGCGCCATCTCGCCGCGCTGAAAGCGATGGGCGCGAGCAACGCGCTTCTTGCGGAGATGGTTTTCTTGCAGGCATTCGCCGTCGGAATCACCGGCTTCGGGCTCGGCACCGGGCTCACTGCGATGCTCGGGAAGAAATTCATGATGATCGGCGAGCCGCCATTTTTTCTGCCGTGGCAGGTGCTCGCATTTGCCGGCGCGGTCATCGTTTTTATCTGCCTGTTCGCCGCCGGCATCGGTCTGCTGAAGGTCTTCAGAGCAGAACCCGCGATTGTTTTCCGGTAGGCGCCCTACCGCCTGCGGAGGATCATCAGAAAAAAGAGCACACCGCCTACGAGCAACGCCGTGCCGAGCATCACGGGATTCGCGGCGGTCTGCTGCGGCGCGGAAATGGCGCGCGCGGCCGTCACCGCCTCGGGCTTCGGCTCGGGCGCGCTGGTCGCGATGAGCCACAAGCCGAGAAAAATGACGCCGAGAGCAACTATACCGAGCACGATTCGCATGCCCCGACTATTGCTGATCACGACGCCGCGCGAAAGCAGAACTTGGGCGAGTCCGGCGGCTTGACCGCACCGCGCTGCGCATGTTTCCTGCAGTGGATGGTTTGGTGTGAATCCAGTATGGCTCGGCGTGTTCGTTCCGGTCTTGTTTCGACGGAGCGCAGACGTGCATGCGAATGCGCCCAGAAAATCCGATGACCACCAAAGCTCCAGCCGTGAGGACTTCCGGCGTGACAAAGACATTCGGGCGCGGCGAATCCGCTGTGCAGGCGCTTCGGGGCGTCGAGTTCGAAGCCTACTGCGGCGAGATGGTGATGGTCGTGGGACCATCGGGCTGCGGAAAGACGACGTTTCTGAGCGTAGTGTGTGGAACCATGCAGGCCGATGAAGGCAGCGTGGAAGTCTTCGGGACGGACCTCATCCATCTCAGCACCGGAAAACTCACGGCGTTTCGCGGGAAAAACGTGGGCTTTATCTTCCAGCAGTTCAACCTCATCCCAACGTGGAATATCGTGGAAAATGCCAGCGTTCCGCTCATTTTAAACGGTGCCAGCAAACGCCACGCGGAGGCCGAGGCCGCGCGACTGCTCACGAAAGTGGGCCTCGGAAAACGCCTCGGCGCGTTTCCCCGTGAACTCAGCGGCGGCCAGCAGCAGC
>SXWH01000159.1 GCA_005791535.1 Verrucomicrobiaceae bacterium
CGAGGAACTCATCATGCCGTTCCCGAAAATCATGCGCGCATTCAATCCCGCCAACGGAAAGGAACTGTGGAGCGCGGACGGGATGAACCCGCTCGTCTATTGTTCACCCATCGCCGCCGAAGGCATCGCCGTCGGCATGGGCGGGTATTTTGGAACAAGCATCGCCGTTCCCTACGGCGGCGATGGCGATGTGACGGGGACTCGGCTCTGGCAGAGCGTCCGGACCAAGAACCGGCTCGGGACCGGCGTGATCCACGGCGGACACATTTACGTTTTCAACACGGACGGATTCGCCGAGTGCATCGAACTCAAAAGCGGCAAAACCGTTTACATGGAACGCGTCAAAGCCGCAGGACCGAAAGGTGATTCGTGGAGTTCCTCGGTGTTGAGCGGCGACCTCATTTACGTGCTCAATCAAAGCGGCGACTGCCACATCATCCGCGCATCGCCGAAGTTCGAACTCGTGGCCACCAACGCCATCGGCAGCGAGCTGACAAACGCATCGCTGGCTGTGAGCGACGGGCTGCTGTTCATCCGCACGCACCAGCACCTTTGGTGCATCGGAAAGTAAGGCTCGCAAACTTCCGCTAATTTCCCCATGTCCTCCCCGGTTACTGACACGCACTCTCTCACCATGATCCACTCGAACATTAATCGCAGAACATTTCTCAAGACCACCGCAGTCGCGGCCATCGGCTTTCCGGCAATCGCCCGCTCGCAATCACCGAACAGCGAAATTCGCGTGGGCATCATCGGCTTCGGCGGCCGCGGGCAGGCGCACATCGGCGATTTGCTCAAGCAGAACGGCGTAAAAATCGGCGCGCTGTGCGACATCGACGAATCGATTCTCGCCAAAGGCAAGGACCAGCTCGCGAAGAAGAACCAGGACGTGAAGACGTTCGTGGACGCGAGAAAGATGCTGGAGTCGAAGGAAATCGACGCCATTTCCACCGCGACACCGAACCACTGGCACGCACTCCTCGGCGTCTGGGCCTGTCAGGCGGGCAAGGATTCGTACATCGAGAAACCGATTTCGCACAATGTGTTCGAAGGCCGCGTGCTCGCTGAAGCGGCGAAGAAATATGGACGCATCGTGCAGTGCGGCACACAGAGCCGTTCGACCGTTGGGCTTCATCAAGCCGTCGCATGGACGCAGGCCGGCAACCTCGGCAAATTGCTCTGGGCCCGCGGCACCTGCTACAAGCGCCGCGCGAGCATCGGGAAGGTGGATGGCGAACAGCCGTGGCCCGCGGGAATCGACCGCGACCTTTGGTTCGGCCCCGCGCCAATCAAGCCGCTCATGCGGAAGAAACTGCACTATGATTGGCACTGGGTCTGGGACACAGGCAACGGCGATTTGGGAAATCAAGGCATTCATCAGATGGACATCGCGCGCTGGTTCATGGGCGAAATGGAGCTGTCGCCAAAGGTCTGGAGCGTCGGCGGCCGGCTCGGCTACGTGGACGACGGCGAGACACCGAATACGATGTTCGTCGTGCACGACTACGCAAAAGCGCCGCTCATTTTCGAAGTCCGCGGACTGCCCGCAGCCGACCAGAAGGGCGACATGGACAAGTATCGCGGCAACAACGGAGTCGGCGTCTATCTCCAGTATGAGAATGGCTACGTCGTCGTGCCCGACTACAACAGCGCCGCGGCATTTGGAAAAGACGGCAAGATGGTGAAGCGCTTCGGCTCCTTCCCCGCTCCGAAGGACGGCCCCGACCCCGGCAAGCCGGACAATTCGGGCCAGGGCTCGCACCACGAAAACTGGACGAAGGCAATCCGCACCCGCAAAGCCACGGAGCTCAACGCGGAGATTCTCGAGGGGCACCTCAGCAGCGCGCTCTGCCACACCGGGAACATCTCGCTCCTGCTTGGAAAGAAGCAGGCACCCGGCGCAATCCTCGAAAAAGTCAAAGCCCACAAGGAGGCGACCGACAGCTACGAGCGAATGGCGGAACATCTCGGGAAAAACGGAGTCGATATCGCCAAGGAGCAACTCACGCTTGGTGAATTCCTGACGATGAATCCGAAGACCGAGAAGTTCATCGACAACGCCGCCGCGGACAAACTCCTGACCCGCGAATACCGCGCGCCATACGTCGTTCCGGAGAAGGCATGAAGCCCGTTCTGGCAGTCGTCGCCGTAGCCCTCGGCGTGGTCGCGTTTATTCTGAACGGAAAAATCGCGGGCCTCGAATCAGAGAACTCCGCACTGCGCGCAGAACTCGCGGCGATGCGGGCGGAGAATCAGATCTCCGCAAACATCCGGAAGAAGGCCGAGGACGAGGCGGCAAGTGCCGCCGAGAACGCAAAACGACTCGCCGCCGAACGCGACGCCGCGCTCGCAAGATCCGCCGAATCCCCCGCCCCGCCCACCGTTGCTGCTGTCGAGAAACCTCCAGCAGCAGCCGCGGATCTGACCAAGGGATTCGCGGAAATGTTCAAGGGCGAGGAAGGGAAGCAGATGCTCAAGATGCAGGCCGAAATGGGCACGCGTCTGATGTATGGCGATTTCATCAAGAAGCTCGATCCCTCGACCTCGGACGCCGTGATGGCGCTCCTCGCAGAACGTCAGGGAAAAATGACATCCGCCGGCCTGGAAGCCATGAACGCCGCCGACCCAAAGGCCGCGCAGGCGAAAATTCTGGAAGAGAAAGCCGATTTCGACAAGCGCCTCAAAGCAATGATCGGCGAGGGAAAAATGGCGGAATTGGAAACCTACGAACGCACCATCGGTGATCGCATGATGTTCGGTCAGGTCGAGAGCCAGTTTAGTTCGGCAGGAACTCCGCTGAGCCCAGAACAGCGCGAGAGCGTTCTCTCATTGATGGCTCAGGAGCGTGTGAAGATGCCACGCTCACCGCTCGAGCAAGGCAACACCGACCCGACCGAAGGGATGCGGGCGCTTCAGGACGACAAGATGGTATCCGAATGGCTGAAGAGTGAGGAAGCGCTCCACAATCGAGTTCTTTCGCAAGTGAACGGAATCCTTTCCCCCGACCAGGTGAACACATTCACGAAATCACTCCAACAAATGCGCGACATGCAGAAGTTCGGGATGGAGATGGGAAAGAAGATGTTCGCGCCGAAAAAGTGATACCGCGGTCGGGATGGTGAAACGTGCCAGGGTGCGGGTTCTTCCTGATGAGCACCGCAGCGACCGGCTAAAGCCGGCAAAGCACGCGTTCCCGAGAATGACGACCACTCGCCGGGGTGGATTACTACAACGCGAAGGCCGTCTGCGCATCCCGGAATCACGCTCGAAAAAGCGCGCCCATCTTCTTTCCGAGAATCTTGCTCGCGACGGCGATTGTGAGCCCGAGGAAGACCATCGCCCAGACTCCGAGCGCGGCGGCCAGATACTTTCCGTCGCCGATTAATTGAAAGAGCTCATAGATGGCTTTTGTAATAGGGAAATCCTGCTGTTTCACAGCGAGAATCAGTGAGTCGCTGACTTCGAGCATCGCAAAACTGAATGCGAGCAATGCACCGGCGAGAATGTTTGCCGCAATGAGCGGAAAGGTAATGCGCCGCAATGTTCGGAAGGGTGTGCAGCCTAGATTCTGTGCAGCTTCTTCAAGCGTCTCGCTTGTTTGCTGAAGCCCCGCAACAGCACTCCGAACCACATACGGTAGACGCCGGACGCCGTAGGCGATGATGAGTAGATAAGTTGGATCGCGGGAAGGATCGAGCCCCTCAAACAATCGCCCCGGCCGCGTAATCGCCAGATACCCGAATGCGAGAACCAATCCGGGCACCGCGAGCGGCAGCATTGAAATTGCATCAAGAAGTCCGCGCCCCGGCAGCTTCGTGCGAACGATGACATACGCGATGGCGAGTCCGAGAATCACATCAAAAATGACGCTGAAGCCCGCATATTTCAGGCTGTTTATGATACTCGGCACGGCCAGATAATGACCGAGCGCAGCATCGTAATGTTCCGTCGTCCACTGCGCCGGAAGCACGGTTCGATACCATTCTTTCGCGAAGCTCACGAGCACGACGCCGAAATGCGGCATGAGCGCGAGCAGCGTGATTCCCAGAAAGAACAGGAAGCAAATCATTCCGCGAATCCCCGTCAACGGGCGACCGCCTCCGACGGTGGCCGCTTTGGAGGTCATGGCGTATTGATTGCGCCCGAAAAAGAGCTTGCTCGCCATGTAGAGCAAAAGCGTCGCAACCAGCATCACCACGACCAAAGCGAACGGGAACGGGTTGCCGTCGATTTCCTTGATGCCGTAAAAAATCTGAACGCTGGTTACGCGCGAATAATCGAAGATGAGCGGAGCACCGAGTTCGGTGAACGCGAAGATGAAAACAATCGTCCCGCCCGCAAAGACTCCCGGCATAATCAAAGGCATCGTAATCTTCCGGAACCTGCGCCAACCGGTGCAGCCGAGGGTCACCGCCGCCTCCTCCATCGCCGGATCGACGTTCGCGAGCGCGGCGGTGAGATTTAAAAAGAATATCGGATAGAGGCTCAGCGATTGCACAGCCACAATTCCCCAAAACTGGCCTTTTCCTAGCCAGTCGATCGTGTCGGACGGGCCCATGAACCCCAGATTGATTAGCAACGCATTGAGTGCCCCATATTGCCCAAGCATCTGCTTCAATCCGATCGCACCCACGAATGGAGGAAGAATCATCGGGACCAGCAGCAGGGCCGAAAGCGCTTTCTTGCCAAAGAAATCGAATCGGTCGCTGAGATACGAGAGAGGCAGCGCAATCGTGAGCGTCACCAGCGTCGTGCAGCACGCCAGCGAAAACGAGTTTAGAAGCCCCTCGCGATAATTGTGATTCGCGAAAATCTCAGCGACGTAGGCGAACGTAAATTTCCCATCCGCATCGAAAAATGCGCGATTCACTGTAGCCGCTATCGGCCAGATGAAAAAGCATCCGAGCAGCAAAGCTGTAACGGTCCAGACGATCCACGCGACGGGTTTCGACATGAGTATCGTTCTAGAGGACACGGACGCCCGCGTCCAAGCTCGTAATCAATTTACCACGCTCTCGGATGCCGAAAAAATCCACGGCACCCGCCGGGCCTCACATCTCCGCGATTTCCGAGACCGCCGGCATTTCTACGAATACAGGCGGGGTGCAAACCGCTGCAGGCGCTGCTACCAGCTGAAAATCACCGCTTCTCTCAATCACAGGCGATGCCGCCTGAATACGAGCAATCAATTCTTCAGCCGTCTTTGGAAGATCCTTGGTTTGCAACTCACCGACAAGCGACTGAACTGCCTGCCCTGCGGTAGCGAGTTTATCGACTGTGCCGCCTTCCTGCCAGAATGCGGGCCGAGTGAGCGCATAGGCGGTGCCTGCAGCAAGAATGGCAACCGCTGCCGTCTTGCGGAGAAAGCCTTTAAAGGTCCATGCAGGTACCGCAAGCACACGATTCCGTTGCTCCGTATCAAGCAAGAACTCAGGGTTCTCCTCACTCTCGAGTCCCTCTTTGAGCATCTCGGACAACTCCAGCATCTGGTAAACGTCGTTGCGACACTCCTCCGAAACCGCGAGCATGCTCTCAACATAGAGCCGTTCATCGGGTTGCAGCTCGTTGAGCGCATAATCCGTCAAATCCTGATCTGATACTTTTCCTCTCATTTAGTTTGTCCTAGGAGGCCGCTTGTTTTGCCAAATAAATGATTTTCTCGTCCTTCTCGTCGCGCTCGATCTTCGTACGAAGATTGCGCATTGCCGCGTTGAGGATAAAGCCCACGTTACCCACGCTCAGCCCAGTAATCTGGCTAATCTCCTGATAGCTGTGATTTCCATGGAAGCGCAGACGGACGACATCCTGCTGATTGCGGGGAAGTGATTTCACGTGCTCCATCAGTCGAGCGATTTGCTCACGGCGCGCCATGTCTTGAAGAGGAGTCACACTTTCAACCTTACGGTGCTCGAATTCCTCGTGCTCCACGTAGATATACCGATCCTCCTTTTTGATCGATTTGAGCGCACAATTGCGGCACACGGTGAAAAGCCACTGCGAAAGGTGCCCCTCAATGTTCGCCTGCTCCTGTGTGTGAAGCCGCATGAACGTCTCCTGCACGGTATCCTTGGCGCGATCCAAATCCTGAACGATGCTCAGCGCATATTGGAGGAGCGGGCGCTCGAAGCGCTCAAGGGCGCTCTGGACCCATGCTGATTTTTTCTTGGCCTTTGATTGGAACATAACGTGTTACTGATTTGGATTATCCGCGTTCGCGGGATTGTTTAGAAAAAAGTTGAAGGGTTTTTCAAATGCAGCGGCTCACTTCTTTTTCGCTGCTTCGTTGGCGAGATTCAACAGGTATTGTTCAACCATCGCTCCGTACTCGGACGGATATTTATCGCCGAGTGACTGCTGGATGGCCTCGCGCTCGCGGGCGGGTAGACCGATGAAGTTTGCCTTCTTCAAAGCTGCTTGACGGGCCTGTCGCTCGACCGCCTGCGGCTCGGAACCGGGCTTGTAATCTTCCGCACCTTCCGATGGAGCTTCATTCGCGGCAGTCTGTTTTTTTCCGGTGCTGGAGCCACGTCCCGGTTGCTGGCCCTGACCTTTCATTCCAGGACCAGGCTCCTGACCCTGCCCGGACTGCTGTCCCTGCCCTGCTGACTGCTGGGAGACACCCGCCTGCTGCACAGCCATCATCGCCGCAGCCTGGGAAAGCTGCTGGGCCGCCTGTTGCGCGGCCTGCTGCGCGGGCACATTCTGACCGTTCATAGCTTGTGCGGCACCATCGGCGAGTTGCTGCGCCGCCTGTTGCGCAGCTTGCATCAACTCTGGCGACATCGCGCCATTCTGCGCAACAGCCTGTCCAGCCTGCTGCGCGGCTTGCGATAATTGTTGTGCGGCCTGCTGCATCGCCTGTTGGGCGGACTGCTGCCCATTTTGCGCCATCTGCGCTGCATTTGCCGCCATCTGCTGCGCCTGCTGCGCGGATTGCGCAGCCTTGTTCGCGGCCTGCTGGGCTGCTCCAGCCTGCTGTGCGGCCTGCATCCTGGATGGCTGTGCGCCGGCCTGCTGTGCTGATTTTTGCGCCTGCCCGGCGGCTTGAGCGGCTTGCATGGCGGCTTTCGCAGCCTCGCCCGCCTTGTCCGCAGCCCGCTGCGCGGCAGCCATCGCCTGTTGACCGGGCATGGACGCCGATTGCGCCGCATTCATGGCCGCCTGTTGAGCTGCCTGCTGCGCGGCCTGAGCCGATTGCGCCGCGTCAGCAGATTGTCGTGCGGCATCCGGATTCGACGCCTGCATCGCCTGCTGTTGCGCGATCTTGGCAGCATCGGCGGCCATCTGAGCGGCTTGCGCAGCCTGCATCGCTGCCTCGGCGGCGTTCTGCGCCGCCTTCTGGCCCATTTGCTCCGCGGCCTTTGCGAGAGCCTCCTGCGCGCCATTCACTTCCTGCAAAGCCTGCATGATCTGGTTCGCCGCCTTCGCCATTTCCTCGGGAGTCGCCGGCATGTTCGCGCCCATTTGCTTCATCGCATCAGCGACCTGGCTGCCCATTGAATTCTTCGCAGCAAGCATCTTCTCAATCGCCTTCTGCGCTGCCTCACGGGCTGGCGCTGCGTTGCCGGCCTCCAACTCAGCACGCGCGGCTCCCATGTCCGCCAATGCATCATTCAACGCCTGCGACGCGCCCAATTGCGCAGCGCCGAGCGCGGTTTTAAATTCCTCGGTCTTCTGCTGAACGGCCTGCTGCATCTTTGCCAGCCGCTCGAATTCCTCCTTCCCCCGCTTTTCGCCAAGCGCCGCAGCCTTCGCCGCATCAAGGTCGATCGACTGCTCCTGCTCGATCAGCTTCGCAAGCTCACCGAGCGACGCGAGTGCATCCTGCGCGAGTTGCTTCGCTGCGTCGGTTTTTGCAATTTCCTTCGCAATCTCCGCAGCCGCCTTCGCGAGGTTGTTCGCGGCCTGCGCTGCCTCCTCGCGGCCTTTGTTCAAATTCGAATCCGCCATGGCCTGCTCGCTATTCTTCGCATTCGCGACGGCGCTTTTCAAAGCCTCGGCCGCAGCCGGAGCCATCTCCGCGGCACGCTCGGTCATCTTTTCAGCGCGACGTGCGACATCCGCCTGCTGGGCTCGTTCGGGTTTCGCAGCCTGCGCCACGGATGCCTCCTCCTTCGCGAGATTCTCAACCGCGTTCTTCAACATTTCCAGATTTGCCGCCTTGTCCCCTCCACGAGTCGCGAGCATCTCAGCCTCCTCGGCGCGACGCCGCACTTCGTCGCGGGCTGCAGACATTTTTTCAATCGCCGCCGCCTGCTTCGCCGCGGCATCGGATGCATTCATCGCCTTCAGCGCGGCCCGCGCTTCCTGCATCGCCTTGTTTGCGTCCTTGAGCGAGCCGGCAGCTCGCGCGACATCCGCCAAATCCTGGCCAAGAAAATCGTTCTTAATTGCAAGTTCGCTTTGCTGATCCTCCATCCGGCCGAGCACCGCACTGCTTTGGTTCATCTCCTGATTAAACTTCGCCTGAATCTCCGGGCTTTGCTTGAGCTGCTCCAGCGGCTTTCCGCGAAACTCGCGCCCTAGTGCTTTTTGCGGGTCACTCGAAGCCGCGCGGTCTGCCAGCCATTTGTCAAAATCCTTTTCTACCGGATGCCTTGCCGTAGAGCCGCGCACCATTTCCTGTTCATCGATCATCCGCCCGAGTTCCGCCTCGGCCTTGCGAAGCGCCTCCGCGCCGCGCTCCCTCGGAGCCACTGCGCGCGCGGCCTTTCGTAATTCATCACGTCCCGTCATTTCCTGCGCAAGCGCAGCCTGAAGCTGCCCCATCCGCAACTGCTCCGCGGCAGCCTGCGTGTCGGCTTCCACCTTCTTCAATTGCGCCGTTACCTGCTGCAAATCGCGCGCTGCTGCGGCATCCATCGGACCTTCGGCCAGCTTTTGAAGCCGACCCGCCGCAAGCTGCACCTCCTGCGCAATCGCCGCCTGTTCGCCCCGCTGCGTCTCCATTTGCGCGTTCCGCATCGCCTCGAAATTCCCGCCGCCCGGCCACTGATTCATCCGCGCAAGCTGGATGCCGTCGCGAAGATTTCGTGCCTGACGGTCGGCGAGCTCATTCAGGCGTTTGGAAACCTCCGCAGCCTCGGCCTGGCGCGAGTGCGCCGCAAGGATGCGGGCCATTTCCACCGAGATGCGCTTTTGCGCCGAAAATGCGTCCGCCACCGTCTGCGCCGCGGCACCGCGATCCTGCACGGCTCTCGCCTGCTGAAGCAAATCCACCACGGTCCTCATTTCCTCGATACTCAGCCGTTCGAGATTTGCCCTTAATCCTTTCACCGTCAGCGCCTCATCGCCGCCGAGATTGTTGCGCTCGTACTCGCCAAGCATCGTGTCCAGCGCGGCAACAAGATTGCGCGTCTGCGAACCAATCTGCTCCTGCCGCTGCTCCGCATCGCGAATTGGTTCGGGCGAAATCGGGGCCGCCAAAATCGAGCCGCTGCACGAGGCGACGATGACCATCCGGCATGCAAGACGAAGTGAAGAGTGTTTCATGGGCGGCATAAGCAGAGTGTACGGATTGCCGCTTATACCCGTCCGGCCGCCGCTTGTCTTGGCCAATTGTCAGATATTTAGACCATCCGCGGAGCACGCTTCGGCACCGCCGGCGACACAGGCTGAGCGTTTTCGATGACAGCGGCCGCACCGGCTTCGCGGAAATCCGGAGGAATCGGCGCAACCAGCTCTAGCCGCTCGCCGGTCCTCGGATGATTAAAGCCGAGCTTCCACGCGTGAAGCATTTGCCGCGAAAATGCACCGCGCGAACCGTACGTTTCATCGCCCGCGAGCGGATTTCCAAGATGTTTCATGTGAACGCGGATCTGGTGCGTCCGGCCCGTGTAAAGCGTGCATTCCACCAGCGTGCCGCCGGTGACCTCGCCGAGCACGCGCCAGCCCGTCTTGGCTTCCTTGCCTTCACCCGGTCGCGCCACCGCCATCTTCTGCCGGTGCACCCGATGCCTGCCAATCGGGACATCCACAATTCCCTCGCGGCGCTTCATCGCACCGGTCACAATAGCAAGATAGACCTTCGTTACATCCCGCTCGGCGAACTGCTCCACGAGCGACTGGTGCGCGGCATCATTTTTTGCCGCGACGAGGCAACCGCTCGTCTCCTTGTCGAGCCGATGCACGATTCCCGGTCGCTCCACGCCGCCCACACCGCTCAGTTCATCGCAGTGAAATAGCAACGCATTGACCAGCGTTCCATCGTGGTGACCCGCAGCCGGATGCACGACAAGTCCCGGCGGCTTGTTGATCACGATGACGTCCGCATCTTCAAAAAGAACCTCCAGCGCGATGTCCTGTGCCTCCGTGGTGCTCGCGACAGCCGGTGGTTCAATGAGCACGATTTTCTCCCCGCCGCGAAGCTTGTGATTCGGACGCACGATCGCCCCGTCAACCGTGAGATGCCCGTCGCGAATCCACTGCTGGAGCCGCGAGCGCGAATGCTCCATCCCGAGTTCGCCGAGATAGTGATCGAGCCGCGTTCCGCGTTGCGAAGGCTCTACGATGAATTCCCGTGGACTGGCCATGTGCGATTTCCCTGCCCAGTGCTCAAATCACACCGAACTCCGGGATGATTACCCTTCGATTGTCTGAATCTCCACCGGTTCGACTTTGATCCCCTGCTCCTCCAGCCAGGCAATCGCCGATTTCACCACATCGCGGTCGCCCTTCAGTTCCATCGAAACGAGCCCGATTTCATCGTTCACGCTTGCCTGCCGGATGTTGAACTCCACATCGAATTTCTTCGCGAGTTCGCAAATGACCGGTCGGGTGACGTGGCGGCTCGGATACATGAGCCAGAGGCGTTGGGTGTCCATAAAATCAGTAGGAAAACTTCGGCGAGCCAAGGTTCAGCGACGCCGCCGTATCGGCCGCTGCGCCGTCTACTTTTGCAGTCGCAATCGCAGCCGCCGGAGTTGCACGCGCCGCGCCGGAGACTGAAAAGGAAAGCTCGCCGTCCGCTTTTACACAAGCATCGGGAACCGCGGAAATCTCGCCGCACGGAACATCGAGATTCAAGAACTTCGACGCCGGATTCACCACCGCAGAACCCACGGTCGGGACGGACGCCTCCGCCACAATCGCCGCACCGCCCCGAACTGGCGAAGGCCCGACGCTCATCGCAGTTATCGCAAAATCACCGGTCGGTGCTCCGGTCAACGGCACACTTACGTTCAGACGCGGATTGGCTTCGGGCGTTGTCATTCCTTCTTTTACACCACGCGCCCCAGGCATTCAATCGCGGAACCAAAATATAATCCCGCTCCGCTAAATCTCGTCATCGTCCTTCACCCGCGGCGGCTCCTGCCACTTGATCGGGCCGTAGCCGATATCATCCTCATCAAACCGCGCGAGCTCCTTGTCCTCCTCGATGGGCTCCGGAGCGACATCGAGCTCGTCCTGACCAATGAAGAGTTCCCCGCAAAACACACCGCCCTTCTCCACGGTAATTGCCCGCGCATACACCGTGCCTTCGAGCCACCCGCCTTTGTCGATGATAACCTTGTCCGCGATAATCTTCGCCTGCGATTTGCCACGCACGGTGAATTCCTTGCACTTCATCGTGCGGACAAATTCCACGTCCGCTTTTTTGTCCACGACCAGATTCTTGCAATCTATCCCACCGGTCACGCGGCCCTTCATGCGCAGAGTCGCCGTGCCGGTGCAGACAAGATATCCCCGCAGGCTGCCTTCGATTTTTGCCGAACCGCAGGCGATCTTCGTGCTGGTAACATCGCCTTTCGGCGCGATGTGCAGTTCGCCAGCAGTCTGCACGCTGCGGCTGAACGGAGTCGTGATTTTGAAATCCCGCAGGTCGATGTAAGACCCGCAGTCCGGACACATCGTGCTCTGCGCCTCTGTGCTCAAAATCTGCGTGTGCGCGCACGTGAAACACACCACTTCCCGCTCCTTGATGCCGAACATCATCTTGTTCAGCTTATCGAAGAAGCCCGGCGTTTTTACGATCTTCGCATCCTGCCCGTCCGGCGCGTGCTCAAGTGGATACTCGTTGCGGCACTTCCGGCAAATGGTTGTTCGCAGCAGTACAGACTCATCCTGCACGTGTCCGCAATGCGGGCAGACGGCGGAGAGTTTTTCGGTATTGCGGCGCTGGTTTTTTGCCACGGAAGGATCTGGGCGTGCGAATGTAGGCGGGCTCAAATACGGGGCTCCGGGTCTCTACCCGCAAACAGAGCACCCACACCGCACTCCACGGGACCGGACTCAGCATTTGGAGACGCTTTGCCGGTCCCGTGGTGCGGGTGCAAATATTGATGATTCCGCCGACTGGCGGGCGCTTTTAGCGTCCCGCTCCGCCCGCGCCGGTCACCGGCGTACGAACGATTTCAGGCTGGCGCATCGAAACCTTGTTTGGAGTCACTTCGGATTTTCCGACGAACGTCGCGCCATCTTCGATCACGAGTCGGGTCGCCTTCAAGTCGCCGTGAAGGATCGCGTGCGACTTCAGTTCGCAACGCTCTTCCACCGTGATGTTGCCATGGACCTTGCCGAGAATGGTGACCGACTTCGTCTTGATCTCGCCTTTGATCTCCGCGTTCTCGCCGACGGTGAGGACTCCCGACGAGGTGATCTCGCCTTCGATCTTGCCGTCGATCGTCAGTTCGTTTTGGAATTTGAGCGAGCCTTTGATTTCGACGTCGCTGCTCAGGATGTTCTTGGATATATCAGCCATTGTGTGTTGGGCGGCTTTTGTTGATTAAAGATGCCGTCCGAGCCACCGGCAGACATCCCGGATTTCGCGACGGAAAAGCACCTGTTTTCCATCCGATATCCGTGTGAAGTATGGGTTTCGAAAAGAGCGTGTCAACACTACTAATGGTGGTTTTTCCGCCCAGTGACACAATATATGGAAAAACCGGTGAACCGCATAAAGACTTGCTCGGCGAGCCATACCACCCTCTCCTTCAAGCATCCATGCACATCCGTGCCGCAACCACCGCCGACATCCCGCAGATTCGCTTGCTCGCACACGAAATCTGGCACGCACACTACCCGTCGATCATCACCGTGGAGCAGATCCACTTCATGCTCGAATGGATGTATTCCCCCGCCGAAATCGAGCGCCAGCTTCGCGAGGGTCCGCACTGGGAAATTGCCGAACTTCACGGCCAGCCGATCGCGTTTACGAGCTACGGCATCGAGTCCGACGGGCGCGTGAAATTGCACAAGCTCTACGTCGCAACAGCCCACCAGCGCCAAGGAATCGGTCGCGAATTGCTCGCGCATGTGATGACACAGGCGGCCCGACTTGGCGGGAACGAGGTCTGGTTGCAGGTAAACAAGCGCAACACGTCCGCCATCGAAGCATACACGAAAGCAGGGTTCCACATTGAAAAAGAAGCCACATTCGACATCGGCCACGGCTTCGTGATGGACGATTATATCATGTGCAAACGCACCGCGGCCTCGTAGCCGGCAACTGCTCAAATCCCTTTCCCCGCCCGTAACAAAAGCCCTCAAATCCCGGAACACATTATGAGCCCACTGATTGTCCCAATTCTCGCAAAACACCGCACCACACAACCCGCCCCCGAGTCACAGATTGCAGAGTGGGAACAACAAAACGGCGTGCTGATGCCGGAATCGCTCAAAGCGATCTACCGACTTTCAAACGGACTCCGCATGGGCCCCGATGACGACCCAACGTTCCTTCTTCATCCCATCGAAGAGGTCGAGACCATCTCAATGGCGATATATGGAGAACCACCCGGCGAATCCGGACCGCCGACTATGTTTGGGCTCATCCGGCTGCACGACGGCGACTACGCAGCACTGGACCTGGCCGCACGCTCGGAATCCGACCCGTATCGAATCGTGGACGGATTTACCGAAACGATTCATCTCACGTGGAAGAACCCGAAGGTCATCGCTGCGAATATCGAGGAATTCTTCATCAAAGCCGACCGGCACCTGACGAAACCGTGCGCCTATTGGTGGCTCAATGGTTGAACGCCGGACGCCGGAATGAGCCTCAAACTACGAAACGCTCCGGGGCCATCACATCTCGCTTCTTTGTCAAACGCCCGATCAGTCGATCCCAGCTTTCCTGTCCCCGGATGATTTCCACTTCGATGCGAAGGTAATAGATGGGCACTTCCAGTTTCTCGATCCCCGCAATCTTCGCAGGGAAACGCACGGCGTCTTTCTCCGTGGTTACGATGCAATCCAAATCGCGGTTCACGGCGCGGGTCACAAAATCGCGCAACTCCTCATCATTGAAGCGGTGATGATCCGCAAACCGTGCTGTGATCACCGAATTCGCCCCGAGTTTGGTCAGAGATCCTTCGAAGCTCTCGGGGCGTGCGATTCCGCTAAGCACCCCGATATAGCGGCCTTTGAGGAAGTCGAGCGGACGCCGGTCGGCGGGATCGTAGAGGTTCTGCAAATACTGTGGCTTGTGCGCGCACTCGATGATTTCCGCCGTCGGGTTGTAGCTCTGGATGCGCTGGATCAATTCCTCGTTTTCCCCCGCGACTGATTTGGTGATGAGGACATACTGCGCACGCCGGATGTTTCCCGGCGGTTCACGCAGAGTTCCGCGCGGCAGCAGAAATTCGTTTCCGAACGGTGCACCGCGGTCCACGAGGCATATATCAATCCGGTGCTCAATGTCCTGATACTGCATGCCGTCATCGAGCAGCAGAAGGTCCGCATTATATTCGCGGATCGCGTGTCTGCCGGTTCGCGCACGGTCACGGTCCACGAGCACGAGAACATCACCAAGTGAGCGCGCGAGCATGAATGGCTCGTCGCCCGCCCACGCCGAATCCAGCAGCAACCGTCGCCCGTCATGCACGACGCGTGGCTTAAACTTCCCGAAAAATCTCCGCCGGAAACGCCGGTGAAACGGCAGCTTCACACTCTTGTAGCCGCGCGACAAAATCGCCACCTTGCGACCGCCATCGGTAAGTTCCCGCGCGAGCTTTTCCACAACCGGCGTTTTGCCCGTTCCCCCGACCGTGAGATTTCCGACGCTCAGGACCATGACGCCAAGCTGCCGTCCTTTCCGGATGCGCTTTCGGTAAAGCCACAACCGCGTCTGCACGCCGAAGCGAAAAATCCACGAGAGCCCGTAGAGGAACCACCGCAAGAAAAGCGCACGCTTCCCGAACCGGCGCTCCAAAATTACATCGGTCGCAAACTGCTCAAAGCGGTCCAGGCTGTCGCGGAGTGCCATGTTCAGATAAGGACAGTAGCGCCGCGATTGTCTGCGGATCGGATTAACGTGTAAGCACCCGCATTTCCGCTCGCAGTCTTCATCGCAGCGGCGATCGCATCGGCATTTTCCAAAGCGACACAACAAATCGTGGAACCGCTTCCGCTCAGGAATCCGCCGATTGCCCCGGCATTCTCCGCTGCTGCGATAACCTTTCCGAGAAACGGAATCAGTCGCTCGCGATAGGGCTGATGCAGCCCGTCGGCAAAACTCCCGCGCAGGAGCTCGTAGCGCTGGGTAAGAAACGCCGCCGTAATCCGGCAAGCGTTCGAGGAACTCATCACGGCGTCCCGTCTCGGAATCGAATCCGGCAGGATGCTCCGCGCCACCGGCGTGCTCACTTCGAAATCGGGAATCAGCAACACAAACTTCAACTCCGGCGCGACCTCGCAGCGAATCGTCTCCGCGCCCGAACGCGAAACGGCAAAGCCACCGAACGCCGCCGGCGCCGCATTATCAGGATGCCCTTCGAGTGCTGCGCACAACTCGAAAAGCGCATTGGGATTCAACGGCGAACCACTCAGCGCATTCAATCCGTGCATCACACCGAGTCGCACTGTAACGCTGCTTCCCAGCCCGCGCGACTGCGGCACTTCGCCTTCGATTTTCCAATCGAATCCGAAAGGCGCGACGCCCGCTGCTTTGAAGAATGCATCCGCCGCACCGGAAAAAACCGCCGGATGCTCCGTGCGCGCGCTGCGTGAAATCGTGACTTCATTGGAAAGCCCGAGCGCGATGCCCAGGCTGTCGAAGCCGGGACCGAGATTCGCCGTCGTTCCGGGAACGCGTGTTGTGACCGTTTGCTGCATCGCCGCCAGCATTCGTTTCCGCGCGATTGCGTCAAATGCGAATTCAGCATTGCGCGAAGCATTCCAAACCGCCATTCGCTCCCGCATGTCACGACACGATGGCCGCAATCCCGATCAACTCCGCCCGCTTTCCTTCACCCCGGACTTCGCTCCGAATTCGACCGGCTCGGTCCTGATCTCGACGGGCAACACCCGCGTGATCTGCTCCGCCATGGTCGAGGAATCCGTTCCGCGCTGGATGAAGGAGCAGAACGTCACCGGCGGGTGGGTCACCGCTGAATACTCGATGCTCCCCTACTCCACCGAGCAGCGCAAAGCGCGCGACATCAGCAAAGGAAAACTCGACGGCCGATCGTCGGAAATCCAGCGCCTCATCGGACGCTCGCTCCGCGCCGCCATCGACCTTGAGAAGCTCGGCTCGCGCACCATGTGGATCGATTGCGATGTCCTCGCCGCAGACGGCGGCACCCGCACCGCGAGCATCACCGGCGCAAGCGTCGCTGCCGCACTCGCGTGCAAAAAGCTCATGGCTGCCGGCCTCATCAAGGAATGGCCCATCAAACAGCTCGTCGCCGCAGTGAGCGTCGGCATGTTCAACGGTGAGGCCCTGCTTGACTTGAACTACATCGAGGACCGTGACGCTGCGGTGGACATGAACGTCGTGATGACCGAGAGCGGGCAATTCGTGGAACTTCAAGGCAGCGGCGAGGAGAGCACTTTTTCCGAAGCTGAGATGGCCGCGCTGCTCGCACTCGCGAAAAAGGGAATCGGCGAGCTGTTCGACGGCCAGCGCGCCATCATCGCCCGCTGAGTGTGCCCTCGATCTACTCCATCTACGCCCGCTGGCAGCCGAAATTCCGCGCGGCAAGGATGCGGCGTTTCCGCGAAACTTTCGCGCCCGGAGAAAGTACGACGATTCTCGACGTCGGCGGAAACTACTACGACTGGGAAACGCTCGGCGTGGACTGCCGGTTCACCATTCTCAACGTGGACGACATCCCGTCGTCCTGGAACATGCCGCCGAATTTCCGCTATGTCGTCGGCGATGGATGTGCGTTGAAGCTGCCGGACGCCTCGTTCGACATCGCGTACTCCAACAGCGTCATCGAACACCTCACGACATGGGACGCCCAGCAGCGCTTCGCCTCCGAACTGCGCCGCACCGGCAAGGGTGTTTACGTGCAAACGCCAAACCGCTGGTTCCCGATCGAGCCGCATTTCGTCGCCGTCTGCATCCACTGGCTTCCGCGCTCTTGGCACCGCTTTCTGTTCCGCTGGTTCAGCGTGCGCGGCTGGCTCCGGCGCGGCGACAATGTGAATCTCGAGCAACTCGTCGGCGAACTCCGCCTGCTCACGTATCGTGAAATGCGCACGCTGTTTCCCGATTGCGAAATACGCCGCGAAAGATGGCTCGGTATGACGAAGAGCTTCATCGCCGTGCGCCTGCCGTTGAAAGGTTGACTCCTATTTGGCTCCCCAGTTCACGAACTGCGCATACAGCCACTTCCAAAAGCCCGCAAAAAACGCGATCACAAGCACGAGCGCGACAATCCGCCATCCCGGATGCAGTCCTTTTCTTTCCGGCGCCTTCCGCTGGCGGAATTTGGGACGCGCAATTTTTTCATCCTCATCCTCATCCTCATAAGAATAGTCGGGCAGATCGAGACCGTCGTAGATATTGGAAATCTCATTCCATCCGCTCTCGTGGCACGCCCCGCAACCGCGACACGCCTTTGCATTGCGCGGGACATCCTCTCCGCACACAGGACAAACTTCGGGATTCGGGCGATTTCTACCGGCCATGTGGTGCAGACGCTAAGATGCGTTCACGTAAATGAAAAGCCGCCACTTCGATTGAGCGTTGCGAGCGGTGGGATTTTCATCGCATCGTGCCGCCATGAAATTCGGCATCTGCAACGAAATCTTCCAAGGATGGTCTCTCGACGACACATTCGCCTACGCGAAAAAGGCCGGCTACGACTTCGTGGAAATCGCGCCGTTCACGGTCGCGAAATACGTGACCGAGATATCCGCAACCGAACGAGTAAGGATTCGCGACAGCGCGGCACGGGCCGGCATCGGAATCAGCGGACTCCATTGGGTGCTCGTGCAGGCCGAAGGAATGTATCTCACCTCGCCGGATGCATCAGTGCGCACGAAAACATCGGCATATTTCCGTGAACTCGTCGATTGCTGCGCAGACCTCGGCAGCAATCGAATCATCGTCGGCTCGCCGAAGCAACGCAACGTGATGGAAGGGGTCGCCTACGAGCAGGCATGGGCCTGGGCTACAGACGTCTTTCGCGACGCCGTGAAGCGCGCGGAGGATCGCGGAGTCGTAATCTGCTTCGAGCCGCTGGCTCCGGCTGAGACAAATTTCGTGAACACTGCCGAGGAAGGCATCCGCTTTGCAGCGCAATTTGGCAGCCGCGCCATGAGCATTATTCTCGACGTAAAAGCGATGTGTTCCGAAGCAAAGCCGATCCCTCAAATCATCCGCGAGAGCGCGGGCCGTTTTGAATACTTCCACGCCAACGACGCCAACCTCAAGGGCCCCGGCTTTGGTGAGGTGGATTTCCGCCCCATCGCAGCCGCCCTGCGCGAAACCGGCTATGACGGAATCGTGAGCGTGGAAGTCTTCAAGTTCGAAGAAGGCCCCGAAGCTATCGCCACCCAAAGCCGGAACTACCTGCGCGAAACGTTCGGCGAATAGATATTCGATCGCTCGAGGTTCACGCAGATCTTGCCACCTGCCGTAATCAATTTCACTGCCTGAGATGAACAGTGCTTTGTTTCGTTCCGTCCGTTACGAAAAGGCGATTTTGCGTAGATCAGCGGTCAATTTTGCACTTTGGTAAAAGCCTTCGGAGTTCGGCGACTGCTGCGGGCGGAATCTCAGTATCACGAATATCAAGCTCGTGTAGCGTGCGCAGGCTTTTTAGCGGCTCAATTGCGTCAGCGGTCAGCTTGGTCCCGTTCAAGACGAGCGTTCCCAGGGATTTGAATTTGCCGAGAATCGCGAGTTGGGAGTTGGAGATACCGCTGCCCGGCATTTTGAGCGTATCGAGGGCAGGCAATGCTGCGATTGCGGCGAGTTGTTCATCGGAAATGTTCTGAGCGCTGAAACCGACGCTGGTGAGCTTTGGGAGTTTGGCGAGTGCCCGGATTCCGGCCGGCGTGAATGAATCGGATGAGCGCCCCATCATGATCGATTCGAGCCGCGGGAAGGAATTGGCGATGACCATGAGGGCTGAATCTGTTCCGGGACGCGATGGCGAGAGCGTGATCGCACGTGTCGCATTTGTTCCGGTGATCTTCGCCAGAAGCGGCACATCAGTCGCATCAATTTCGAGAGACTCGAGTTTGCGCATCGCACCGATGAAGCCCAGGTCCAGGCCAACGAGCGGGCTGTTCTGAAAGCTGAGATGTTCGAGCTTCGATTGCTCCATGGATTTCCAGCCGGATGCAGGGAGATTCTGGCAGTTATTGAATGTCAGTTTGGTCAAAGCCGGCAATGATGCGATTGCCGTGAGTTGCTCGGCAGTGATTGCCGGACGTTCAATGATGATTTGCTGCAACTCCCGCGCCTTTGCGAGCGTGCCCGCGGGCAGGAATGAGCCGGCAGTTCTGACTTCAATTTGGTGCAGACTCGAAATGCACGGCAGTTCGGAGAACCGCGCGAGGGTGAAGTCCTTTCCGCCACGCAGAACGAGTCGTCGTAGTTTTTTGGAACGCGAGAGCGCCGAATAGACGGCGTCTGTGAGGACTTGCGAATCAATCACAAACTCATTGAGCTCTTCAGCCTGAGAAAGGAATCCGAGACCCGCTCCGGTGATTGGCGCGCCGCGCAATTCAAACCGCCTTAATCCAAGCATCGGCGCGAGTTGCGCGAGATCCTCATCGGTGGGGATTTTGACATCCTTCACGAGTTTGTCCGGTGTCGCCAGTTCCAGAATCTCAAATTGAGAGTGCGGTATTTCGTCGGGCCCGGTGATCGGAACGCGTTTCCCGCCCTCCTCGAGAACCACACGCCAGCGGGCCGCGAGCAGAAACTCCAGCGCCTCGCGGCCCTTGAGTTTGCCCGCGGGAATCGCGACTGGAGCAAGCGCTTGCGTCGCATCGAGCGCGGGCTTCAGCCAGTCGCGCGCAATTTCCTCGCGTCGCGTCTTCACCAGTTGAGCATCGTCGAGACGCTGGCGTAGTGTGAGCGCCTTCTGGTTTTGGTCGAGGAGCGCATCATACCGCGCGTGCAAAATCTTCGCCTGGGTGAATCTCGCATGATCCAATTTTATGAAGTTCTTACGCCAGTTATCCCGGAGCTGAATGAGCGCAGGGTGCGTAGGCGGAGGATTCACATCTTCATGCGGTGCCTGAGCTCCAACGCGGATCCGCTCGTTCCGCCAGATCAGAGCTTCGTCAAGGTTGTTGGCCTGACTCGCAGCAGCAATGTTCCTGTCGAGCGTGGCGATATATTGCTGGCGCAGTTCCGCGACTGCTTTTTCGAACGGAGCCGTGACATCGCGTTGGAAAATCGGATTCCACTGAGCTTCAGCCGCCGCAAGCCATTTTGCTGTTTCGGATTCGACAACAGGAACCGGCGGCGTGACCGGTGCAGGAGCGACCGGCACCGGAGTCGCGGGCATGGGAGCATCGGACGGTGCCTTCATCGGTCCCTGCTCAGGAACGGCAGGAACAGCCGCCGGTGGCTTCGTGTTTGCAGCAAAGGTGGCGGGAGATGGCTCGAGACTCAGCAACTCAAACTTTGAGACCGACTGCGCGCTTTCTTTCCTGATCCACAAGTACGGCTGACCCTCCTTCGGCTGAGGGTCGCGTGCGGCCAGTATACGATCATTTGCCCTAACGATGATCAGATCCCCGACAGCCTGAATCTCTACGCTCATCTGCGACTTCGGCGCAGGTTGTGGAGCGACCTTTAGTTCGGGACTCAGCAACACCGACGACCGATCGCCGATCAGAAATTTCTCCAGCTTCACACCAATATTACCCGCACCATTTGCCCCGGTGAATGCGAGGCGAATCATCGACTCCCCATCGTTGCGTACGCCGATTTGCACGCTACTCGCCGTCGTCCAATCAAACGCTACGCGAATCACTCCATCGCGCATTTTTACGTCCGACTGCCAGGTCGATATCGCGCCTGCCGGGTGAGTCAGCACCCCGTCGGCAAACATCCAACCCTCCGGCGGGATCACTCCGGCAAACGCATCCTTCCATCGGTCCTTTTCCGCAGCATCACGAGCAGCAAGCGTATCGGTTCGCGACTCGAGGATGAATCCACGACACCTCGTCGGAAAATCGGTGCGGGCCGATTCAGCCTGCGTCTTGTCGCTCCATGCGAGCCCTCCGCCTTTTGCCGGCGAGAGGCGCGAGAGAACCAAATACAACGGGAATTCCGTGGCTTTCGCCGAATTGTGGCTCGGCTCTCCTTGCGCCCATCCTTGATAGTTCCACTCCTCGTCACCAAGCCATTGCCACGCTGATCCGGCTTTCAACCGATATCCTCCGAGCATCGCGAAGCTCCCCTGCGTACCCAGCGCCGGAGAGTATGCCTGGCGGAGAAAATCATCCTTTTCCTTGCTTGTGACCGTCGCGAGACGTCCGGCCAGCGATTCCGCGACCAACCTCGCTTCGTCCCACGTCAGCGAACCGTGGACGAGTTGGAATCGGGAACCGTCGAATGATGCAATGTCACTCGCATCCTGAATCGGGATTGCCGGTGACTTTGGAGTGGGCTTCGGGGTGGGTTCGGGTTTCGCTTCAACCTTCGAATTGCCCCCTCTGGCTGCGAGCGCCCTCTCAGCCTCGCTCAGCCCTTCGTTTCGGCCTTTCGGCCACAGAATGATCGCAAACGCAATCGCCGCAACCGCGCCACCGCCGATATACATTCCTTTCCGCGAGCGCGGTTGCGCAGCAGTCGCAGGTCTCGGTAATTGGGGGACGACCTTTCCAACAGCCTGAGGTCCTTTGACTGCAACGGGCACCGGATGTTGCGTTCGGATTGCACGGATCGCAGCCTTCATTTCGCCGCATGTCTGGTAACGCCGATCTCGTGCCTGCTGCATGGCTCTGAACACAACCGCATCAAGCCGCGCATCCACAGCAACGCGCTTCGAAGGCGGGTCAAAGACGCCGCACGGGACCTCTCTCACCAACATTTCGTAGAGCATCACTCCCAGCGAAAAAATATCAGCTCGATGGTCCACCGGTGTGTTATGCAACCGTTCCGGCGCCATGTAATCCGGCGTCCCAATCACCACTCCCGTCGCCATTCCTGTGGATTGAGCTCCCGGCTGGCTCAAACGTGCGAGGCCAAAGTCTGCAACTTTTGCACGACCTTCCGCGTTCACGATCACATTCCCCGGTTTTACATCGCGATGCACAACGCCCTTGCCATGCGCATAATCGAGAGCATCAAGAACATCCTCAAAGATTGTTAAAGCCCGCTCGGGCTCGAGCCCATCGACGTGGATAATCTGATGCAGATTGTCGCCTTCGACAAACTCCATCACGAAAAACAGATGCCCTTCCGACGTCTTTCCGAACTCGTACACCGCCACGATGTGCGGGTGATTCAGGTAGGCCATCGTCTTTGCCTCCTGCCCGAATCGCTCCGCAAATTCCGCATTCGCGCTCACCTCGAGAGGCATCAGTTTAATCGCCACCGTCCGCTCCAGTGTCGCCTGCCGCGCTTTGTACACCGCCCCCATCCCCCCATGCGCGATCAGTGAAAGAATCTGATATTTCGGAAAAAGTCGTATCACTTCATCGAGACCCGGAGGCGTCCAGGTCATGTGGTCCGACACCGGTTCATCCACACGCATCGCACACTCAAACCACTGCTCCGGTTCCAATCCCGCGAGCCTCGACGGAGCTGGTGCAGAAGCGGTCGGTCGATGCACGCCCGATACGGCTGCACGAAGCACTTTCACTTCCACATCGATCTCGGCCGGATTGGCGACCGTGTCTCCGACGACCGAGCGCAGAATTTCACAGAAGCGCCGACGAACCGCGGAGATCCCCACTCCAACTCCCTCAGGCGCGCCATTGTCCGAGCCACTCAGATGGGGCAATACCTTCGACAGAGCTTCCTGTTTTTCCGGCGATGAATGCTCTGAGCGCAACAAATCAACCGCTATCTCCAATACCGTGAGCGCCCAACGCCTATGGAAAATTGCATCCGGATCACCCTCAGGTTCGCGTGCGTAACGATCTTCCGCCCACTCCGCGTCCAGACCAATCGGCGGAACTCCGAGCAACTTTACACCCCGCTCCGCGAGATTCCCGACCCGCGCAATCGCCCATTCCCTCATTGAAAGTGAACCCGCATCGTCCAAACGCGGCGGCTCGGGACCAACCCACCGCTCAAATGCCCCTTCAGTTGCAAAGACTGCCTTCTTCGCAGGAAGTCCGGCCCTCCGCCACCAGGCATAAATCGGATACCAATATGGTGAACCGAGCTTCCGAATGTCATTGTCCGCAATCGTTCGAACTCCAGCGAGCACGTTACACCACAGACCATTGAACGAGTAATGGTTCGCACCATTCTGCGGATTGGTATTCATGAAATTCCGGGGTGGGACATGGACCGTCGCTCAAAGCTCGACTCAGCGAATGAATGTGCGCCTATTCGTTCACAACTGGTGACGGCAACCATAGGAATGGCGCTGCTGTTAACACCTGCGCCTTAATTATCCAAGGAGGAAATGAATCTCCCTCCTCCGTCTGAAATGCCAACTGCCACAACTAGAGCCTTTCATGCAGTGACTCGACACGCAACGCGCCATCCACACCACTTCGCATTGCGCGAACAGCAGGGAACACAATGGTCCCGCAAGCCACTTACTACTTTGAAAGCAAATCAATCACTCCGTCGACGCACGGTTTGTTACTGGCGAGGTGGGCGAGGTAGTATGCAGCGACAGGGTCCCCTTTGCGGCCGCGGCGGGTGTTGGCTTCTTCAAAGAGCTTTTGCGCGGACGGGCGATCGTTTTTTTCAAGGAAGGAGAGGGCTTCGTGGTGAGCGGTGATCCAGTCGGGCTCGGCCTCCCGCCGGGCAGGACCGATGAGTTCGTGTACAATCGCGATTTCGATTCGGCCCTTCATTCGGAACTTGCCAACGCGGCGAGTACGGTAGTCGGTGCCGATATGCTGCTTTACCTCCTCGGTGATGAGGATGCTGGTGCCGAACACCTTGTTGAGTCCTTCAAGTCGCGCGGCGCTGTTCACTGCGTCTCCGATGACGGTGTAATCGCTGTGTTGCTCCGTACCGATGTAACCCGCGACGACATCGCCAAAGTGGATGCCGACCCGCGTGCGCAACTCCTGGCCATCCACGACGAGTTTGTCAGACTCGTGGAGCTTCCATGCGGCATTCACCGCGTTTTTTGCGGCATCGGGGTCCGGAACCGGAGCGCCCCACACGGCGACAATGGCATCGCCGATGAACTTGGTTATAGTGCCATTATGATCGAAAATATGACCGGTCGTGCGCCGGAAATAATCGTTGAGCGTGGCGACAATTTGCTCGGGGTTCTTCACGTTTTCGCTCATTTCGGTGAAGCCTTCGATGTCAGTAAATAGGATCGCCGCCATGATGCGCTCGCCGCCCGGCTTCACGTCGTAGCCGCGCGCCTCCAATTGTGTGAGCACTTTGGGAGAGACGAGTTTGGCAAAGGCCTGCTTCAGACGACGCTGCTCTTCGGACAGGCGGAGTTTGAGAAAGCGCTCGATGTAAGCGCGACTTCCGATCGCCCAAACCAGTGCAACGGGAATCTGCACAAACGCCGGAACGCTCCACGGAAACCACACGCCCACGTAATGCACCTTCCAAACGCCATAGGCGATCAGGAGAATCGTGACTGCAACCGCCGCGCCCACCGCCTTGAAAGGACGGAAGAGCGACAGCAAAACGCCTGCAGCGATGCCAGCGCCAACGATGAATGCGTAATCAAGCGCGAGTGGTGTGCGCGTGAGCCAGTTGCCCTTCAAAAGATTTGCGAGCGCATTGGCCTGGAGTTCGACGCCACTCATGAGCGGGAGATTACTCCGGTGATGAAGTCGATGAAACGGCGTAGAGAATAAATCCTCGCCAGCAGCCGCTCCCACGATACCGGGAGCCCCGCCGACAATGACAATCTTGTTCCGGAATAGACCCGGCGCGGCACCTTCCTTCAGGTCCTTCCAAAAATACGAAGCGATGGCCGGTGTGGCATTCGGATCCTCCGGGTTCGGAGTCGGGCCTGCATAGTTCAGCCAGCGCGGTTTCAGGCGGGTTGTTTCATCAAGCTTTGCTCCCAGAGCGAGCGCGGCTTTCCAGGTCATGGAGGGTTCATCGGGCGTGCCCGTCATCAGCTCACGAACGGTGAATCGTTCATCGTGGACGAATGCGACAATTCCTTTGTCTTCGCCGGACGGATCACCAGCGTCGGAGATCACGTCGGTGGGCGGGATGAGCCGCTCGCCCTGAACGCCCGTTTTTCGGATGGATTCGCGAATAAACGCGAAAAACACCGGACGTTGTTTCTGGCCGGCAATTGCCTTGTTGTCGGCGTCCACTCCACGAAACTTGCGAATGGAAGCCGCGAAAGCCTCGTCCACTTTCGGGTCCTTCCACGGGGCTTGGAAATCGAGATCATACAGCACTGCGGCTGCGCCGTTCTCACCGAGTATGTCGAGCAGCTTCGGCTGCGCTTTGCGGTCCACGGCGTCACCGTCGGTTTCGTCCATATAAACAATGGCGATGTTCTCAGGCGTGCCGCTGCGGTGGAAGATGAACGGAAGGTCGTAGCTGAGCGTAACGACGCTACCGCCGAGTCGCGTCAGAGCCAGCACACCGGAAGCGACCGCGAGCAATAGTCCGACGATCGCCGCAATGAGACGGGTGCGCCCTTCCGTAATTTGCACAATGCCGGGGAATCGACTGCGTGACTGGTTGGACGCGGGCATTGCGTTAGAAGCTAAAGCGGCAACGCACGAAGAAAGTGCGCTCGTGCGGCAGTTCCCGCAGATAGGTGAGCGGGCTCAGTTGGTAGTCGGTGTCGTTCAAATTCAGCACACCTGCGCTGACCTCGCACAAATTGTTGCGAAACCGGTAACCGAGCTGCGCATTCACCTGCCAGAAGTCATCGCCCGGCTGGCCGTTTGTGCGCGCTCCCGCCACCGCGCCATCAAGCTCCTGCGAATACCAGTTGAGTTCGGCCCGCGCAAATAAGCCGGAGGGCGAGTTCCAATTTGCGTACACCGTGCCCTCGTGCAGCACGGCCTGATCGAATTGATCCGCTCCTCTTTCGATGCTGACCGGCACTTCCTGGAAAATTGTGCGTAGTTCTGCATAGGTGTGCCGGTAGCCAAGGCCAACCGCCCATTCACTGCCAATCAGCTGATTGAGCCCCGCGCTGAGAACTTCCTCACGGTATGCGAGTGTCTGCGTCGTGCCACCGGGTAAAGATGCTGCCCCGGCTGGAAAAATCGGATGATTGATCAAATCGAACGCGCCCAAAGTTCGCTCCACGTCCTGCTCCAAGATGTTGAACGAAGCGCCCCACCAACTTCTGGTCGGCAGTGCGCCCTCAATGCTGAGGCCCCAGTTTTTATAAAGCGGCGTTTCCACCGAACCCGCAATGTCCTCGGAAATGAGCGTGCGGAAAGCCTGATTGAACCCTGCAAGTTGACTGGGCTCCAGACGTACACTTTCGTCAAACGTCACGCCGCCCAGCCCTTCCGTATAAACGCCGCGAACCGTGAACCAGCGCGAAGGCGAGAGCGTGAATCCAAACTTCCCGTTCAGCCGCTCGACTTCTGTCTGCCGTTCGCTCACTGGCGGATTGCGGAAGTTTTCCGGGCGTTCGATATGATCCCACGAGGCTCCCGCGATGAGCGTAATCCACGGAGCAGGCTTCATGAAATCGTAGGCATAGAGGCTGTGCCGCTCGAAATCCAAGCTCACATGCTGGCTGACGGCTGGCAGTGGATACAGCCCTTGGTTAACCGGATTGAGCAGCCCGAGCCGGGTATCCGTCTCAAACTCGCCACCCTGCCAGCGCCCACCGAGGATCAGCGTGTTGTGCTTCGTATCCCAGATATGCTGAACCTCGCCGGTATAAATCTCGAACTGCCGCAATGTCGCGAAACTGAATTGTTCGCTATTGGCGGATGCCACCGCTCCGCGCCCCAGAAATGGTGCGAGACCACGGAGAAATTCACGAGAGTAAGTCAGCGACTGGTCGGGATTCTGAACCACCGCTGGTATTTGACCAGAAACGGCGGACTGATTCAAAAATGCGCCGAGCTTTGGATTCGGCACGCGAGTGAGCAGCAACTGCCTCGTGGCTGGATCTGTGAGCACCTGCTCCGCCGCCAGCCGCCCGCCAAGGAAAAGCGTATGCACACCGGGAGCCCAGCGATGGTTCCACCCGCCCAGAAGCAGTCCCGGCTCCTGTTTTTCCTCGAAGTCCAGACCGAGGCTTCCCGGCAAATTGCCATAGTTCTGAAAAAGGTCGCCGCTCTCTTGATCCTGCCATTTTCCAAGCGTGTAGAAGACATCGTCCGGCGACGCCTGATACTTCGCCTGCCAATACACCTCCTCGCGCGAAGTCTCGCTGTTCGGGCGGTCGCCGTTGTCGTAAAGGTAGGAGAAATCGAAACCGAGGCTCAGTCGCCCGTAGGTGGCGAACACCGACGCCCGCTGGTCGAGTCGCCCATTATCTCGCCACTCGCCGGAGTAGCTCCCGCCCACGCCCTCGGCCTCCAGCAGCTTTGAATATTCCTGCTGCGAAACAAACTGCGACAGCGGCCCGCCGCCGACCGGTGCGAGCAGATACGCCAGCAGCAGTTCGTTGAACCACACCGTCTCATAGCGAAGCGAAATGCGGTTCGGGTCGCGCAGTGCGTCGAAGCTGTTCGACAGGAAAAGATGCGCCGAAGCGTTCGTGTAGTCGCTCTCCACAGCTCGAGTCGCCTCGCGCACGGCAAGATCCGTCATCCCCGCATTTTGGTAAACCTTCGCGAGATTCGAGCTTCGTATGGCTCGATCCTGATCCAGTAAGAACTGGGAGCGATAAATGCGGCGGTTGTCATTCAGTCGGAGCGATTCCTCGATGTCGCCAATCGCTGCGTTGTAGCGGTTCTCCTGCTGGTGTTGCACCGCCGAGTAGAGCCACGGCGTCGGGTCGTTCGGGTCAATCTGCTTTGCCAGATCGAGGTCCTTGCGCGCATCGCTCTTGCGTCCCTCCGCGCTGAATGCCTTGCCGAGATAGCTGTGGAAAATCGCCGACGCTGGCTCCACCGTTGCCGCCGTCTGCAAGTCGGCGCGACCTTCCTCCTGCCGACCGCTTTTGATTCGCACCAGCCCGCGTCCAAGCCACGCATTTCCGAGTGCGCCGTCGAGCCTGATGGCTTGTTCAAACGCATCTTGCGCGGCACGAATGCGGTTTTCCGCGCTCAGGATGAACCCGTGCAGCGCGTGGGCCTGCGCATTCTTTGGCGTAAGGGATAGGCCCTTTTCCAGCGCCCGGCGAGCAGCGGCAGTCCGCCCGAACGAAAACTCCAACTCCGCCACGCGCGTCCACGCATAGCCATTCTGCGGCGCACCGGCGGCGGCTCTGCGTGCGGCAGCCAGTGCTCCCTCAAGATTACCGCGCGATTGCAGGAAATAGCTCTCCGCCATTTCTTCCGACACGCTTACGCCAGAAGGGTCTGGATTCGGCTCATTGGCATTACGATCCATGGAAGGGCTGTAATTCACCGCCGCGATCATCCGCTCCAGTGCACGGCGTCCC
This sequence comes from Verrucomicrobiaceae bacterium, assembly GCA_005791535.1. Classification (GTDB taxonomy): domain Bacteria; phylum Verrucomicrobiota; class Verrucomicrobiia; order Chthoniobacterales; family Chthoniobacteraceae; genus SXWH01. The sequence continues at coordinate 28,851 of SXWH01000159.1, forward strand.
GGATTACTCACATCAACGGAACGTAACGCCACACGCGCTTCATCCACGCGACCGACGGCGACCAGGACGCCCGCTTTGTACAGCCTGCCACCCGTGTTGCCCGGCGCGCGATTGGGATACTTTTCCAACGCACCGAGTAGATCGCCTTCCCGATAGGCAGCAAGCGATGCTGCAACTGCTCGCTGCTCGGCAGCGCTCATGCCGAGTTCCGACGGGTCGAGCACCCCGGGATAATAGAGCGCCCATTGCAGAATGTTCTTCGCGGAGATGGACGCGGTCTTTCTCGGAGCGCTGCCCGGCGCGGCTTCGCCTGCCTCGCCGGCATTCAGCAAGACGCGTCCGTGCGAGTTTCCCATCTCCACACTACCCTCGATCACATGGAAGAAAGAGCGCCCGCCCGACACTTGCACGAAAAGCTGTGTTCCTTTGAGAGCTCCGTTCGCGGCGGGTGTCTTGATTCCGATCTCCCCGCCTTCCTCGCGGCTAAAGATGAACGCCGCACCTCCCGAAAGATTGAGCTCCGGCTTCCCTCCACTGACGAGCTTCGGCGAAATCTCGATGGTGGTGAATTGCTCCATCCGCATCGTGTAGAGATCCGTGAGCTTGACCGTCGCGCGGCTCTTCTGACGGGTGCGGATGCGGTCGCTGACGGCGAGAGATTGCGCATCAGTCGCCGCCGCCCACGCCGCCATACCGCTCTTTGCGACCTGAACGATGTTCTCGATTTCCAGAATCTGCGCGTCTTGTCCGAATGCGAAGGATGCAAACGCCACGAGGGGCAAAAGCAGACTGGGAGCCCCCAACAAATTTGGAGTTTTCACGTTTCCGTTGATCCCCGGTTGTTCGATTGAGCAGCGTCGTTTCATTTGCTGTGCGGCGGTTATGGGATGGAGCGGCGTGTGTTGGCGACTCCGAGGTGATCGTAGAGGTTGGATGCGACGTATGTAATGCACCTTCCTTTCGATTCGCAGGTACCGGTGAACACATTAAAGTTCGCAAAAATTCGTGCTAACGTCTTCGCGAATACCGCACCAACACCATTCAGGCCTAATGGTCGCATAGTTCCGCAAATATTGCCGTCGCAGACCCGCTCCACCTCGGCACAAGGACTGACAACCACATGCGCCGTATGCACCTCGCGGCCATCAGTAGTTCGGGGCGCCTTTCTATACATTCGCGCGCAAGCTGAGCATGGAACTGCGGCAAGAACTCCGATTACACCCACCGCGAAGCGATGCGGGCAGTTCTTGAAAGATTCGAACGATAGGGATGTCGGCATGGATCAAATGATGGAAGCGCAAAAAAACGGCGCTCTCTCAGCGAGCGCGTGCATAGCGAATCCAACTGCGAATTCAAACGATGAAAGCGCATTCCGTCCCAATGCGTGTCAGGCGATTTCGGATAAGATGACTGGATATCTGCTGGTTCCGAGGTTTTGGCGCAGACCGTAGCAACTGACTGACCAAAGTATGCTTTTGCGAAACGGCAGCGACACATTTCCCAGGACGATTGCTTTCAACGTGGATCGCGTGAATGAATACCAAAAGACTTTCGCGCGCATTTCGCCCGTGATCTCCATACTCCAGACCAGCCGACCATCTCCGGCGGTGCGGCATTGATTGCTTCAATGTGGAAGTTAATCGGGCGGATTAAGGCCCCGCTCAAGCGATCATCGACTGTCCTCCCAAAATGCCCAACGAAGGTGCTGATTAGGTTCCATGAAGATTGAATCGCGGCAGGATGCGCGATTGTAAGTGACCGAGCTGGTGCTTACTTTAGCGCACATGAAAACAGCGTTTCGCTCCCAAGGTTTGGTTCTCCTCGTTTTCACCATGCTTTCGTTAACCCTGCGGATCCCAGGGTTCGGCGCGACGGAAATTGTCAGTGTTAGTACGGGAGGTGAGCCGAGTAGCTTTTCTCCAAGTCGAAACCCGGCGGTTTGCGCGACTGGGCGCTGGGTTGCCTTTGATTCCGCGTCAGGCGAGCTGGTCAGCAACGACCAGCTCGACAAGCGGGATGTGTTTGTCCGCGACCGACTCACGCGTGAAACGATGCGCGCGAGCGTGGGCATCGGAGGAGAGGCTAACGACGACAGCACTGACCCTGCGATCAGCGCGGATGGTCGCTTTGTTGTTTTCACGTCATCAGCTACGAACCTGGCCTCGTCCGACACGAATGGAGTGAGCGATATTTTTGTTTTTGACCGTCAGACGGGGAAGATATTGCGTGCAAGCGTGGCCACCGGCGGGACGGAGGCCAACGGCTCGTCGTTCTTCCCTGCCATCAGCGGAAACGGGCGGTTCGTTGCGTTCATTTCGAGCGCGAGCAATCTCGTGTCAGGGGACACAAACGGTCAGGACGACGCATTTGTGCATGATTTGGTGACAAGGACGACTACGCGGGTGAGTGTCCGCTCGGATGGGGTACAGACGCTTACCGTGCATAATTTCACTGGTCCGCCAGACCTCAACCATGACGGGCAGCGGATCGTTTTCACCTCGTCTGCCAGCGACCTCGTGAGTGGCGACACCAATGGTGTCGCCTCTGATATTTTCCTTCATGATCGCGTGGCGAAAACAACCGTCCTCGCAAGCGTTACCGCTGGCGGCGCGCAGGCGAATGCCTTCGCAGCAGACGGCAACATCAGCGACGATGGCCACGTGATTGCATTCGTTTCGACTGCGACCAACCTCCCGGGCGGCAACGGCCAGCTGCACGTTTTCGTGCGCGACCTTCGAACAGGAGTGGTGTCGCGACCCCGACCTTCGGCGACCTACTCGTATGGTCCGCGACTTTCCGCCGACGGTAGCCGCATTGCGATGGTTTCAAAAGTTGCGGGCACAAGCGAACAAGTGGAGATCGTGGACAGAACCAGTGCCAAGGTCTTCATGCCCGCACGCTTTCCGGACGGCACAGACGCCGGTAATTCGTCCGGCGCTGGCGTAAGCGCCGATGGGCGCGTAGCGGTATTTGTCGCAAGTGCGAATGGCATCGTTGCCGCGGACACCAACAACGCCGGCGATGTATTCGCGCGTCAGCTTTTCGATACGATCAGTTTCTCTAAGACCGCTTATTATGCGCCGGAGAGCGACGCGAACGCTCAGGTCGTTGTGAAGCGCGACGGTGTTCTCAATGGCGCAGTCACCGTGCAGTATGCGGTTTCCGCTGCTGGCGACACTGCGATTGCCACCAAGGATTATAATGCGGCGGCCAAGGCTGGTACACTCACATGGCCCGCTGGCGATTCGACCGATCGCATTCTCACGTTTCCGCTCATCAATACATCCGAAGGCGACGGCTATCGCTTTTTCACCGTTGCACTGACATCGCCGACTGGCGGCGCGGCAACAGGTAATGCTGAGACCAAGGTAGTGATCCGCGACACGGAGAGTGATCCGGTGGAGAACCGAGTCGGGCACGGACTGAAAATCACGCGAATCGAGTCACGCGGCACGAATTGGGACAGCGGACTTTTTCGGGCATTGTTTACGATCAAAAATCCCGCACCCCTGCCTTCGTTCCCAGGTTTCATTGAGTTTCGCTTCGACGGAAACGTCATCGCAAATGCGAACTTTGACTCCGTCCCTGCGAACGGCGAACTGGTCGTGGATGCGGTTGCAAGTCTCGGAAACGGTCCGGACGGAGATGTTTTCGCGTTATTGTTTGAGACGACCGACAACGGGGCTGTGCTCCAGGACAGCGGGTTCGCAGCCGGCTTTTTTGGCATCCTTGGATCCGCGCCACCAGAAGGTGGCGTGACTCAGCCGAATGTCGGTCTCAAGGCACCTGATATTACCGTTCCCACGATCAAGAGCATCGTTATCGAAGGTCCGGCAAACGTGAACGAAGGCGCTTTTGCAGACTACACCGCAAAGGTGACGCTGTCCGACAACACGATTCTCGCCAACGTCACACCCGGCTGGCGAACCTCGTTCTTCAATATCAGCGGAGCCGGGCGCTTCACCGCGAGCGATGTCGCTGCGGACAAGCCCGTGCAACTCACAGCGACTGTTACTCGCAACGGTGTTGCGAAAACTGCCACGCGTCAGATTACTGTCAAAAATGTCCCGACCACACCCATAATAACGAGCAGCGCGACCGCCTCAGCCACACGAGGCAAACCCTTCACCTACCGCATCACCGCACGGCATGAGGCAACCAGCTTCGATGCAATCGGGCTTCCCGCCGGTCTCAGCGTGAACACGAGCACAGGTACTATTTCCGGCGCTGCCGATACAGCCGGCCCTTTTGCTGTCCAAATCAAGGCCACCAATACGATCGGCACCGACACAAATCCTCTCACCCTCACCGTGTTTGAACCCAGCCCGCTCACGATCCAGATCGCCGGCAATGGCACGGTTTCGCCAGACCCGAATGGCCAGCTCCTCGACGTTGGCAAAACTTACAAACTGATCGCTAAACCCGGAACCGGCCAGATTTTCGCCGGTTGGAGTCATGGCATCACGAGCCTGTTTCCCACGCTCCAATTCGTTATGGTTGCGAATCTCGTCCTCGACGCCACCTTCGTCGCAAACCCGTTTCCCACGCGCTCGGGCAGCTATACCGGCATCATCACTTCCGTTCCAGCGTCCCATGCCGCGGGCGGCCTGTTTCAGGCGAAGATCACCTCCTCCGGGCTCGCCACCGGCAAAATCGTGATCGGGGGTAAACCAGTCCCGTTCAAAACAAGCCTGCGAGCTGACGGGCAAGCGCCGCTCCTCACATTAAAACGCCCCGGTGTGCCATCCGTTTTACTGACATTTCAACTCGATGTAGCAGGCACAGGCAAACTCAGCGGCTCGATCACCAATGGTCCGCTCAGCGCGACATTCGACGCCTACATCGCCGCGCCAGATGCCGCCCTCGCCGGCCCATACACTATTACCCTGCCCGGCCCCGACGCGCTTGGAGGCAATGGCAACACACCGGACGGGTCGGGATTTGCCACGGCAAGAATCTCCACTACGGGACTCGTAAAAATCGCAGGCGTCCTCGGTGACGGTACGCCCTTCGCAACGTCCGGCTCGATTGTCTCTGACGGCTACCTGCCGATATACGCACCGCTCTACGGCGGCAGCGGGTCCATTGCAGGAATGGCGGAATTTTCCAACCTTGCCGCCAGCGACTTCAGCACGCTGCTCGCATGGTTCAAGCCCGCCCGCCTGACAGACAAATTCTATCCCGAAGGCTGGCCAGCAGGCCTTACTCAATCCCTTCTCGCCGCGCGCTACGAGCCATCCCCGGTGTTTCCCGGCCTCGGAGTTCCAGACGGCGATGGAAATGCTATGACCCAAATCAGCGGCGGCGGCATTCCCGGCGTGCTCAACCAGACTCTCAATCTCTCCGCAAATGGATTTCCCGCGCTCGTCGCTCCCCCGCTGCAAAAGTTCAAACTTACCATCAAAGGAAGCACGGGCCTCTTCTCAGGCACATTCTTCGATCCTTCGACAGTCAGCACATTCGTATTTGCCGGAGCCGTTCAGCAAAAGCTTCAACTTGGTCAGGGACTGTTCCGCGGCATTGAAAAGCGCACGGGTGCCGTTCTCATCGAAAGCAATTCGCCGTAAGCAGATTTCTCCCAGAGCGATTCCGCGATTCTGACCGTTCAAGGCGTGGCGCAGCAATTTTACAGAAAAGCCCCCTCGGAATCCTTCGACCAAGAGTAAGAAAGCATAACACTGAGAAAACCGGGGACCGTGAAACAACGGCCCTTCAGAGCGAAAGCGCTTAGGGAGAGCACGCATCAAGAACCGTATGCCGTCTCCTCTGAAAGCCCCGCTCGTCGCTGCAATCAACATCGCTTTACCGTCACCACCGTGAATGCTGCCCCATGGAGCCGACCGGCCATCTTTTCACCCGAGCAAAACGCCACAATCGGATTGGATCAAAAAGCCGCCTAAAATCCCTGAAACTGGGATAAAATCAGAGGGAGTGGCTGGACCCGGAATCGAACCGGGGA
>SXWH01000160.1 GCA_005791535.1 Verrucomicrobiaceae bacterium
CAGTTTGCGTTTGCGGGAAATATCACCGCCGTAGCACTTCGCCGTCACGTTCTTGCGCATGGCGCTTACGCTTTCGCGGGCGATGATCTTGCCTCCAATCGCCGCCTGAATCGCAACCTGGAACATTTGCGTGGGGATGACCTCCTTGAGCTTCGCTGCGAGCGCCCGCCCGCGGCTCTCCGCCTTGTCGCGATGCACGATGCATGAGAATGCATCCACGATCTCGCCGTTTACGAGCATGTCGAGCTTCACGAGTTTGTCGGCGCGATAGCCGGCGTGCTCGTAGTCCATCGAGCCGTATCCGCGCGTGATGGATTTCATCTTGTCCACAAAGTCCACGAGGATTTCGTTCAGTGGCATGTCGGCCGTGAGCATGACGCGCTTTGTGTCCAGCGTCTCCGTGTGATCCACAATGCCGCGCTTGTCCATGATGAGCTGCAGCATCGGCGAGATGAACTCATTCGGAATCATCACGAAGCAGCGCACGAGCGGTTCGCGAATTTCGTCAATTACCGAGGGGTCGGGAAGCACTTCGGGATTATCCACTTTCACAACCTCGCCGTTCGTCTTCAGTACTTCGTAAATGACCGACGGATACGTGGCGATGATATCCATATCGAACTCTCGACGGAGCCGCTCGATGACAATCTCCATGTGCAGAAGCCCAAGGAATCCGCAGCGGAACCCAAAGCCGAGTGCGACGGAGGATTCCGCCATGTATTGAAATGCCGCGTCGTTGAGCTGGAGCTTGCCCATGGAGGCTTTCAGATGCTCAAAGTCTGCGGCATTGATTGGATAAATTCCGCTGAAAACCATCGGCTGCAATTCCTTGAAGCCTTCGAGCGGGACGGATGCCGGTTGCCGTGTGCTGGTGAGCGTGTCGCCCACTTTCACCTCCGTGACCGTCTTCATGTTCGCAATAACGTAGCCGACATCGCCCGGACCGAGTTCATCCTGCGGCACAAATTTCGGGTGCTGCGGACGGAAGATACCCACTTCCTTTACTTCGTATGAACTGTTCGTGGCCATCAGGCGCACCATGTCGCCGGCTTTGATCGCGCCATCAACAACACGAACGTAAATCACGACGCCGCGATAGGTGTCGAACGTCGAATCGAAAACGAGCGCTCGCAGCCGCGCGTCGCGATTATCCGGCGGCGGAGGAATTCGCGCGATCACGGCTTCCAGAATATCCTGGATGCCGATGCCCTGCTTCGCGCTCGCGAGCACCGCTTCGTCTGCGGGAATCGCGAGGATTTCCTCGAGCTGGCGCGACGCTGAAGCGAGGTCGGCGTTCGGCAGGTCGATCTTGTTGATCACAGGAATCAGTTTCAGTCGTTGCTTCTCTGCGAGGTGGACGTTGGCCACTGTTTGCGCTTCCACGCCTTGGGCTGCGTCCACGATGAGTAGCGCGCCTTCGCAGGCTGCCAGCGAGCGCGAAACTTCGTATGCGAAATCCACATGGCCCGGCGTGTCCATGAGGTTCAGTTTGTAAGTCTTGCCGTCCTTTGCGGTGTACATCATCCGCACCGGATGCGCTTTGATCGTGATACCGCGCTCGCGTTCGAGGTCCATGGCGTCGAGGAGCTGGTCCTGCGATTCGCGCTTCTGGATCGTGCCGGTGAATTCGAGCAGACGGTCGGACAGCGTCGTCTTCCCGTGGTCGATGTGTGCGATGATGCAAAAGTTGCGCGTGTTTTCGGACATGGATTTTTTCCCTGAAAAAGGGCGCGGACACTACCCGCGGCCCAAGGGAAGGGCAAGCGGCATCTGGGAAATCAAAATCGGCGGAATCGCTCAGTTGCTACGCGTCACGGGAAGAAAGTCGCGGTTATTGCTGCGGCGTAATGATTCGGTAGAATCGCTGCGTCTGCGTTGTTGCGTCGGTATGCTGGAATGCGGTGTCGCCGCCTTGGGAGGGAACGTCCACGAGTTCCGTCCACGTCGCATCGGTGAGCGCGTTTTTATATTGGATGGTGTACGTCTTCCCGGCCTTCGCGGGGAACGTGACGACGAAGCCGGGACCGGCGACGACTTTTGTCACGCTCGTGATGATAAAGCGGTCGGCTGCGTTGTTCGGCGCGGTGCCGGCGAGGTATTCGGCGAGGTTGCTCTGGCCGTCGCCGTCGAGGTCGCCAGCGGCGTCGTTGGCGAATTTATCGAGGCCGTTCGCGTCTTCGTAGGCGTTCGGAATTCCGTCGCCGTCGTTGTCGGTGATCTCGGTTTGGCTGATCCCGCTGTTGCTGCGACCTGGTGTGGCGCTCACTCCCTGCCAGTTGGCGGGGTCATTGCCAATGGCGGTGCGGCTGAATCGCTGGAGCGTGCTGCCGGCGCCATCGGCACTGGTTGGCCATGGGGCGAAGTCGGCGAAGCTGACCTTGTCCACGTTCACAAACGTGCCGGGCGCGGTGCCGGGCATCGCGATTTCCACGTCGCCCTCGTCATTCGGGAGCTTCGGTGAAAATGGACCGTAGAATTGCGTGCCGGGCGGGATGGTGCTGCCGGGGCTGAATGCCGCGAGCGAGGCGGTATCGGTCGCGGGGGTGAATCCGACGACGACGATGTAGTCACCGGGCCGCAGGATGGTGCCGACTGGGAATGTGAAGTCGCTGGCGCCTTTCAGTCGCCAGCCGCCGATGTTCAAAGGCTGCGTGGTCGGGTTGTGTAGTTCGACGAACTCATCGCGCGTGTTGTCGAGCGGGCCGGGCAGGTCCATCGGATGGTAGCTGATTTCGTTGATGATGACAGGCGTGACGACGCTCGCGGCGTTTGCAGTGCCGGGTGTCCGCGCAGTTTGCGGCCAGAATTCCGGTTTCCACGAGCCAGTCGGGTTGCCGGTGCGCACGCGGCCAAAGCTGACGTTTTCCGCCGCAGCGCCGAATCTGACTTGCGAGCGGTAGCCGGTTTCGGAGCCGCCGCTTGTCGCAGTGAGCACAATTTCGTCGCCGAGCGAGCTGAGCAAAAACGGCGAGCCGCCTGCATTGAACTGCGTCTCGGTGAAAGTCACGAAGCCGCCTGCCGCGATGGTCGTGCCGTTTGGAATCTGGAATTTCTGCCGCGCGGATTTGTCATCGCTCAGCCACCAGCCGGAGATGTCCACCGCGCTGGCGGTCGGGTTGTGCAGTTCGATGGAATCCTCCAGCGGCAGTACGGAATTCGTCAGCGCCTCATTCACGACAACGCTGCTTTCGAGCCAGTTGCTTTCGCCGCGCGACTCGGTGAGCGGGAAATTCGCAAGCGCCGCTCCGCCATCTGGCAAGCGACCGCGCGAAACGTTGCTGCCGCCGCTCGTGATTGCGATGGAATCAATAATCGCGGTGCCGGCGAAGTTTGAAATGATGAGGTTGTCACCGCCTGCACTGAGTTTGAAGTTCGCGTGGTCGAAGCCGTCGTTTGAGCCGTCAGCGCGGAAGTCGGCGACGCCTTTGCCCCCGATGTAGCTGAGCGCGGGGATTTGCGTGATGCGCGGCGTGGCGGGCGTGTCGCTGAGCCACAGACCAGCGATGCTCACGGGCAGTGTGTCGCCATTGTATATCTCGAACCAATCATCGCCGTGTTCGGGCTGCGCCATCCACTCGTTCACGCGGAGGCTCGCGGTGGAGCCAAGTGTCACAGCGGTGCTGTTTGCTGCATTCGGTGTCGGCGTGGTCAAAGTGAAGGCACCCGTTCCGTCGTTCACGCGCCCGATGCTGTAGCCGCGCGCCTGCGGGCCGAATGCGATGTAATCGCGGATGTTGTTCGCACCTTGGGTGACTAGCAGACTCTGCCCGCCCGCGCTGAGTCCGAAGCCCGTGACGTATGCGCCGAGCGTCGTGTCGCTATCGAAGAACACGCGGACGTATCCACCCGCTGCGACGCTTGTGCTCGCGGGAAATGTGTAGCGATTTGGCACGAGGATATTGTCCGTGAGGCCCCATCCGCTGATATCCAATGCGCCGGCCGTGACGTTCTTCAGCTCGATCCAATCGGGACCGGAACCCGGATTCGCGCAGATTTCGTTGATGGCAAGTTGGTTTCCGAGCGACGGGATCGTGGCGGTGAGTTCAAGGCCCATCATCACATCGCTGCTGCCGGCTCCGGTCTGATGAACCTGCACGGCAATCGTGTTCACGCCCTGCACGAGGAACGGACGCGGGTCCACCCACGCCCATGTGGCGGTGTTGGAAATCGCGCTTGCGACTTGCAGCGACGCCTCGCCCGGCCCTGCTCCGCCCGAAGTGAACTCGGCGGTGGTATAGTTCGCCTGCTCATTGAAAAAGTAGCGGTGAATTTTATTGCCGTTGATCCAGATGACGCAGCCGTCGTCCACGAGGTGCCGGATTTGAATCGCTGTGACGCTCGCGGGCGCGGCGTTGAGCGTGAATTGCTTTCTGAAAAGATACGCGCGGCCTGCGGGTGAGAGCGTTCCCGGTGCTGCGACGACCGTGCCAGCAGTGCCGGGTGTGGGAACGGGCTCGCCGCTTTGAATGACGACGCCATTCGCGTTCGTCCACGCGCTGTCGTTGAAGGCGGGCAGCGTCCACGAGTTATCGGTGAATGCGGTGGTCGTGTTGTATTTCCACGAGTCGGTCCAATTGATGAGCACCTGGTTCGTCGGCTGCGCGCCGAAGACGAACGACGACTCAGCGCTCGGAAGCGACGGGTGCGCCGAGGCGTCTGTGTAGGTGACGCGCCAGAAATACGTTTCGCCAAACGTCAGCTCGCTGAACGGAATTGGCAGAGACGTGAGATTCGTCGCGCTAGTCGTCACATACACCGGTGCAAAGTAGCTGCCGGTCGCGCTGCGGATCTCCCACTTCGATGAAGCGTGCGCGTTTCCTCCCGCTGTGCTTCCGCTCGTGTGTGTGTAGGCGCTCGCGGTGAGCGAGGACGGCGGCAGGGCGGTCGCTCCGCCGATGGGCGTGGTGAGCGTCGGTTGCGTCGGGCGGAAGAAGTCGCTGCCATCGGCGGCGTGGCCGGTCTGGATGTTCACCGACTGGAATCGCTGCTCGCAGAAGTTCGCCTTCACGGCGTTGATGAATGCGTAGTAGGTCGAGTTCGTGCCGTTCGCGTTGCGGTAGGTGAGCGTCTGGAGATTCGCCGGGGTGAGGTAGGTGTTGTTGAGAATCCAGAGCTTGTTGTTGTACTCCGTGCGGTAGGCGCGGAAGACGGAATCCTTAAACCAGTTTGGTCCGCGGAAATTGTTCCCCAGCACCGTGCCGAGCGTGTTCGACGCGGGCGACGGTGTGCCGTTTTCACCGAGGTAAATCCACGAGTTGCTGCCCGTCGTGTCGCCGTTTCCGAAAAGCGCGTCGAAGTCCCACAGGACGTGATTCCACCGTCCGTTCGCGCGCTTCCAAAGGAAGTGGTTTTGCGTCGTGTCGTCCCACGGGCACATCCAGTTCGCGAGCGCAAGCGACGTGAGCAGCGAGTCCACATCGAGGTTCGCGTCGAAATAGGCGCGGAGCGCCGGGATGTTCGGGTTCGGCGCGGTGTGCGTGTCGCCGCGCGCGGCCCACATTCCGTCAATGAAATCCATGACGGGCTTCGGGCCTTTCCAGCCGTTGTTTTGCAGCGCGTATGTCCACTCGTAGCGTTGCAGCGCTGTCCACACACCGGCGGCGAGCAGCTTGCGCTCGGAGCCGTGGCCGTAAGGGCCTTCGCCCGCGTCCTCGATGGTACCGGTGGATTTATAAAATTCACCGTTCGCTTCCTTCACCGAGCCGGGGTTCAGGTCCCTCATTCGCTCGTGGTATTTATCGAGAAGGTCGCCGTTGTATTCGCCCTGCTGGAGACGCGCGATGACGGCGTTGTTGTTCACATACCAATCAATCCAGTTCACCTCCGACATCGGCAGGTTGAGGTTGATGTAGAGGCCGTGCGCCACGCTGAAGTAGTCGCTCTTGTCCGTGACGAAGAAGCTGTCCGC
>SXWH01000161.1 GCA_005791535.1 Verrucomicrobiaceae bacterium
CACCTCGCTCACCGGCGACATATCCAGCCCGCGCGCCACGATCGTCTCAAACTCCTCCTTATTATACGCGATGCCGCCGCCCGAACCGCCGAGCGTGAACGCCGGACGGATGATGAGTGGGAAACGCCCGATCTCCGCCGCGATTTTGCGCCCTTCCTCCATCGTATGCGCGACGCCGCTCAGCGGCATATCGAGCCCGATTTTGATCATCGCTTCCTTGAAAGCCAGCCGGTCCTCGCCCTTGTGGATCGCCGCCGGTTTCGCGCCGATCATGCGGACGTTGTATTTCTCCAGCACGCCCATCTCGTGCAGCTTCATCGCGCAATTCAGCGCCGTCTGTCCGCCGAGTGTCGGCAAAAGCGCATCCGGCCGCTCCGCCGCGATGATTTTTTCCACCACCTCGGGCGTGAGGGGCTCGATGTAAGTGCGGTGCGCAAACTCCGGGTCCGTCATGATGGTCGCGGGGTTCGAGTTTACGAGAATGACCGTGTAACCTTCCTCCTTCAGCGCCTTGCAAGCCTGCACGCCGGAGTAGTCAAACTCGCACCCCTGACCAATGATAATAGGGCCGGAGCCAATGAGCAGGATTTTCTGAATAGTAGTGTCTTTCGGCATGAGCAGTCGGAAAATTGAGCGTTAAAAGGTCAAAAGTCCGAGCGGTGTATCAGCCGAGGGCGGGAGGCGCAATGGGAGCGTGAGAAATTTTCGCACACTGAAGGACTGCGTCATTCGTGTACACGAAAAATGGGAAGTGAATCCAAGGATTCACCTCCCATGTTTCTTGTTCAGGCGTTGGAGCCTTACTTTTTCTTAGCAGCAGCCTTCTTCGCAGGCGCTTTCTTTGCAGGTGCTTTTGCAGCGGCCTTTTTCTTCGGCGCGGCTTTCTTAGCAGGTGCAGCTTTTTTTGCAGGAGCTTTCTTAGTAGCCATTCTGGGACACCCCCTTTCGACCGCAGTAGGCGGCAGGTAGAAAAATCATGTGGGAGAAAAATATTGCAGAGTCGGGCGTAAACATCACTCTGGGGAAAGCGAAGTATCCACAACCGCTAGACGGGTCAACAAAAAATTCGCGCCGGTTGACACAACATTTTGGGGTTGGCGTGGAAAACGAGCCGGAAATCAAGGCGGACAAAGGATTCCAGCGTGCTCGGTGTTTCAAAAAATATTTTTCATCAGAGGCGCTACTCTGACGAAAACAGCATGCGATTCGTGCGTTTTCGCGGAGTTGGGAAACACAGAATTGCGCGGAAGATTTTTCGTTCGCTAATTTTACCGCGCTCTGCGGATAACTCCCCTCGCCGGCTTCAACGGCAAACATTCCATCCAACACACTATGATCTACACTCCACGAACAACCCGTCGCTCCTTCCTCCGCGGAATCGCCGGCATCACAGCCGCCAGCGCATTCCCGAATGTCATCTTCGCCCAAGGTGCCGGCAAAAAAATCGGCATGGCAGCCATCGGCGTAGCCGGCAAGGGCGAGAGCGACGCCTCCGCAGCCGCGGAAGGCAACGAAATGGTCGCGATTTGCGACGTTGACGCAAACAGCCTGGCCAAGGCGCAGCAAAAGTATCCGAACGCGAAAGCGTTCACCGATTTCCGCAAGATGCTCGACGAAGTGAAGAGCATCGAAGCCGTGACCATCAGCACGCCCGACCACGCCCACTATCCGGCCGCGATGCACGCGCTCGGGCACGGAAAGCACATCTTCATCCAGAAGCCGCTCACGAACACCCTTTGGGAAAACCGCGAACTGCATATCGCCGCCCGGAAAAAGAAGGTGATCACGCAGATGGGCAACCAAGGCCACACCTACGAAGGCAACCGAGTGACCACCGAGTGGGTAAAAGCCGGTGCAATCGGCAAGGTGAAGGAAATCCACGTTTGGACAAACCGCCCGATCTGGCCGCAGGGCAAATCCGCGGTTTTAAACCACTCAGGCAAAGTGCCCGCGACACTCGATTGGGAACGGTGGCTCGCCGCAACTCCCGATGAAATCTACTCGGATAACGTCCATACGTTCAAATGGCGCGGCTTCCTCGAATACGGAGCGGGCGCATTCGGCGACATGGGCTGCCATCTGATGGACGCACCATTCGTGGCTTGCGGGCTGAAAGTTCCGAGCTTCGTCACGGCCACACAGGTCGACGACCTAACCGACATCGCCTGGCCCACCGGCTCGGTGGTGAAGCTTGAATTCACAGGCGTTCCCGGCCACGGCGACGTTCCGTTTTACTGGTACGAAGGCAAGAAGCCCGATGGCTCGCCGTATCTCCCCGAGTTCCCTGCTGCGATCGATTTCGCCGAGGCATTCCCGAAAGGAAAGGCCAGCGCAGGCGGATGGATGATCGTCGGAAGCGAGGGCGTCATCCTGAACAAAAACGACCAGGCGAAAGACATGGAACTGTGGCCGAAAGCCCGCCGCGACGCGTTCCCTGCGGACAAAATCCCGAAGACGGAAGCGCGCAGCGTACGTGCCGGAAATCCGCAGGCCGAATGGGCCGAGGCGATTCGAAATGGCAAGGAATTCGAATACATGGGCCACTTCGATTACTCGATTCCGCTCACTGAGACGACCCTCATCGGCGGTCTCGCGATGCGCTTCCCCGGGAAACGCCTCGCGTGGGACAGCGCCGCGCTCAAGGTCACAAATCACGACGACGCCAACAAGTTCGTGAAACGCGCGAAGTATCGCCAGGGATGGGAATACTCCGCAGCTAAAGTCTAATCTGCGGATTATTTTTAATAGGCCGCATGGAGCGCACTGCTCTGTGCGGCCTATTTTGTTTCCGCGGCATTAATGACATCCGCCGCCGGCCTGATTTCCAACGCGTCAGACGCGGATGAAAACTCCCCGCCTGTAGAGAAAACGTGCGAGCAGGAGGAGGAGACAAAAAGCAACCGCCGGCCCAATCCATTCCCACGGACCGTGCGAAATTGGGCCCGTAAACCGCGTGGCGAGGGCGCGGGGCTGCACGAGGTTTGCGACAATGTAGAGGGTGATGGGATTCATACCGATCCACACAAACGGAGTAGCCCATGCGCGCCAGTTACGAATCTCAATGATGTAGTAAAAGAGCGCTAGCAAAAGCGCGCTCCAGCCTCCGGCAACGAGAACAAAGCTTGAATTCCACAGCTTTTTCACGACGGGAAATTGCAAATTCCACGACCATCCTAACGCGAGCAATGTCGCACCAGCCACAGCCAGCAAGAGTGATTTTCGCGAAGCCGTTGCTCCGCTTTGAAGCCATTTTCCCGCCAGGACGCCAAGGAGCGCAGTGGCGATGGCCGGGAGCGTGCTGAGAATGCCCTCGGGGTCGTGATCACCGTTGTATTTCCGCCCCGGCAGCCAACGTGCGTCGAACTGATTCGCGACGTTCATCCCCTCCGCGAAGTTGCCGCCATTCGTGAACGTGAGCAACGCCCAGTATCCGCCGAGCAACGAAACGAGCACCACCAATAGGCCGCGCGGCTTTAACCAGAGCGAAAACAGCCCCGCGCCCAGCGAAGCGAGGGCAATTCGCTGCAACACGCCAAGCCAGCGGACGCCATCCAGCCCCTTCGAAAATCCCCCGCTATAAAGGACACCGAGCAGAAACAAAACCGCACAGCGCTTCATCAATCGCAGTGCGGCACCGCTTCTGCCGAACCGGCTTGATGCGCGTGGCAGCGCAAACGTTTGCGATGCCCCCGCGATAAAAACGAACAAAGGAAAAATGAGATCCTCGATCCGAAAACCCTCCCATGCAGCATGCTCAAATTGCGCAGCCAAAGCGGGGGCACCTGCGACCGTGGCAAGTGCGCGAAAGAATTCGCCGAGACCTATGATCATGGCCATGTCGAATCCGCGCAAGGCATCAAGGGAAACGAGACGTTGTGGGTGGTCGGACATCACAAACATCTACGCCGCAGCGCGGACTGGTTCAATCATCGTGTTCCCGGCGCGCACTCTCTCCAGCAATACGCAAGCATCCGCGGCAGATGGAACGGACCTTTGAACATGTTGCCCTTCGCACGCTGCGAGACGGAGCCGTCGCGATGGAGATAGCCGAACCATTCACCGTGCTCGCGATCCGGGAAATGCGCGAAACTCCAGTCGTGCACCTGTGCATGCATTGCCGCGTAACGATCCTCGCCCGTGAGTTTCCAAGCGAGCAGCGTGGCGATAATCGCTTCGCAGTGCGGCCACCAGAATTTCATGTCGTGCCAGTATTCCTGCACGGGCTTGCCGAGAACATCTGCAAAGTAGAGCAGTCCGCCGTACTCGCGGTCCCAGCCTCGCGCCCACATCCAGTCGAGGATCTTCGCACCAAGGGCGATGAGACGCTCGTCTTTGCGGTGACGGCCTTCGTGCATGATGAACCACGCACACTCGATGGCATGGCCGGGATTCAAAGTGCGGCCGTCGATATGATCAATGACCGCTCCATCCGGCGCGACGACCTCCATCAGCGCCTCGTGTTCCGGCTTTAGAAAGTCTCGCTCGATTTCAGCGATGCTGGCCGTGATCCATTCGGTGCACGTCTTTCCGGAAACTTCGATATCGCCAAGATTCGCACGGATTTCCTGCGCGGTGACCATTCCGATCATGTGTGCGCCGATTCCCTTCATCGGGCGGGTGGGCTCAAACTTCGGCAACATCGCACCGGGCGTGAAGCTGTAGTGCAGATAGATCGCGAGCGCTTTTGCCGCCTCATCTGCGGCACGCAAATCGCCCGTCGCCTTCGCGTAAGCGGCAAACGCAATCGCCGCGAACGATTCGCTGAAAACATACCGCCGCATCCGCAGCGGTCGCCCGTCGCGCGTGACGGTGAACCACATTTTGCCCTCCGGCGAAAAGCAATGCGCCCGCAGGAATTCCACGCAACTCCGCGAAGCCTCAAGCCACTCGGCACGCTGCTCCACGGTGTTATACAGCGAGCCGAACATCCAGCCGGCGCGGCCCTGAAACCACACGCTTTTGTCCGTGTCGAGCAGCGATCCATCGCGATCGAGCGCGGTGAGCATTCCGCCGTGCTCGCGATCCAGACCGTGCCAGAGCCAGAAAGGAATTATGTCATCCAGTAACGCATCGCGATAGATTGCGCCGTAGCGCGCGAGGTCGATGCTCATTTCACCCAGTCAAAAAAGCCCATTACTTCCAACTCGCCGCGCAGTTTTGCAGTCTGTTCGGGCGAGAGCGAATTGTTTGGCAAGCGCGCCGGGCCGACATCCACGCCCAGCATCTTCATCGCAGCCTTCGCCGCACCCATGTAGCCGTAGCTCACGAAAAGCTGGATGAGCCGGACTCCGCGGAACTGCTCCTCCCGGGCCGCAGCAAGATCGCCGCGTTCGAATGCCGCGATGAGCCGGTTGTAAACCGGCGCGGCGAAGTTGAACCCGCTGCCCACCGCCCCCTGCGCACCAAGGGCCAGCGCGCCGAGCATGTGCTCGTCGATTCCCCACGGAACATCCCATCGTCCGCCATCCGCGCGAAGGCAGAGTTGATAGGCCATCATGTCGGGATTCGTGAATTTCAAGCCCGCGAGCCTGGGCAGCCGGTCCTTCGCCGCAGCGAGAAAATCAGGCATCGAGAGCGAAACACCCGTGAGCGCCGGGATATCGTAGAAGTAAAACGGGATCTCCCGCGCATCGCGGATGATCTCCTCGCAGCAGGCCACGAGCATATCGACCGAACGCGGCTTGAAGTAAGACGGACACAGCGCAGAAATCGCAGCCGCGCCGACCTTCTCCGCCTGCCGTGCGAGCGCGCGGGCGTCCTGCAAACAGTTTGCCCCGACGTGCACGACCAGCCGGAGCGGTGTGCCCTTGATGACCTCGGACCATCGCTCGCAAAGCGCGAGACGTTCCTCCAGCGCGAGCGACGAGCTTTCGCCAGTACTTCCACCGATGAAAACAGTCCCGACGCCGCTCTTTTGCAAATGGGCAGCCTGCTTATCGACGGCATCCAGATTAAGCGAGCCATCAGCGTGGAACGGAGTGTGAGTCGCGGCCACGAGGCCGGTGAGTCTTTGTTTGGTCATAAAGGAGATACTGGAATCATGATTCCGTCTTCGCGGCCTGCGGCTTGATGCACAGCATGCACACGACGGCAACCGCGACTGCGGCCGCGAACGACGCAAAAAGCACGCTGTTCGAGACACCCGCCTTCCGCAGCGCACCGAACTGATGATCAGCAAAACCACCAATGGAGATGCTGATGAAATTCATAAATCCATAGCCGGTCGCGCGCACCTCGGGTCGCGAAACCTGACTGAGAATCGGCATGTTGTTGCAGTCAAAGAATCCCCACCCGATACCGTAAACCGTGAGGCAAATGACAACCGCGATGAGGCCGTTTGCAAATCCCACGCCGAGCAGCATGCACGTGATAATCGAAAGCCCCGCCGCGCTCACCAGAACACGCCCGCGCTCGGTCCGCCCGTGGAGTCGATCCGCCAGCAAACCACCCGACGCGGCTCCCAAAATCGACGCGAAGTTTACGAACACCGTAGCAAGCGCACCCGCGAGGCCCTGAGTGATCTTGAACTCCGATTTCAAAATCGCGGGCATCCAGTCTTTGATCACCCACCCCGGAATCGCAGGAAGCGTGAAGCAGACAGCCAGAAGGAGAAAATTCCGATTGGTGAACAATTCCCTTGTCGCCTCCAAAGCCGGCACCCCGCGCGGCTTTGCGTCCGCTTTCCTCGGCGCGTCCCGCAGGAGCATCGCAAGCGGCACCGCGTAAACAATTCCCAACACACCGCACACATCGAAAACCATTCGCCACTGATTCACGTTGTAGCCGGCCGCGTCCGGATTTCCTGCCGCGAATCCGCTGAAGCCGCCAAGGGTTACTCCGATGTAAATCCCCATCTGGTGATAGCCGACTGCCCTCGAACGCGACTCGCCATCATGGTAATCGGCAATCAGTGCGAGCGCAGCAGGTATGTAAAATGCCTCGCTGATTCCCATCAAAGCACGCACGACGCACATGCTCTCGAACGAGTGGCAATTGCCCGTCGCAATCGTCATCCCGGACCAGACAACCAGACTGCCGAATATCAGCCGGCGTTTGCTGAACTTGTCGGCGAGCCAGCCTCCGACCGGGCTGAAGATCGCGTAACTCCACTTGAACAAAGCCGGCAGCAAACCCCAGTTTGCGTCGTCCGCAAGCGCGGGGATGCTGATGCTGATGGATGTCTTCATCGCCGCGAGGAGCTGCCGATCAAGATAGTTCAGCAGCGCGACAGGGACGAGCAGCGCGACGACAAGCCACGCAGTGCGCATGGGCGATGTGGATGTAGAGTGGTTCAAGGCTTGTTCCCGCATATCACAACACCCGGCCAATGCCACGGCGGTCTGCCTGTACGCATTCCGGACAAGCTCGAATCAACGACCGATCACCCGGACTCGCTGGCGGCCTTCCGTGGAGCGTGTATTGCCGGGCACAACTTCCGCACCCTCCAGCCTCCACACTTCCGGCGAACGCACTCCAGGTCGCACTTCACCGCTGGGAATGGTCGCCGCACCGTTCCAGAAAGTCACCGGCACCGTCGCACGCGGAGCGGGGACGACGCCAAGCTCCGTCCACTTGTCGGCCTTGAAAGCGAGAATCACACCGGGAAATCCCGGATGCTTTTCCACGGGCTGGAAACCAAATCGTGAACCATCGTCGCCACCGAGCACTTGAAACGCGCCGCTGATCCTGGGCAGCGGCGACGGTGCGGCCGCGACTGTGCGGGGCATATCCGGAAGCTGCGACCATCCTTTGCGGTCATAAGCCCACGCGTCGCGCAGGTATTCGCGGACGACTTTCCCATCCGATGCCGGAACGAGCGCAACTCCACCGAAGACCATGAAACGGTCACCGTCCGATGCCGCCGTGGCTAGAATGCGCGCTTTTCCCGGAAGCGAAGCGATTTCCTTCCACTCGTTCTTCTCGAGACTCAGCATGAACGCGCGGTTCGTCGCCTCTTTTTCGCCGGGCACTTCTGCGCCGCCTGCCACGAAGACATTATCACCAACGAGCGCACCGGCCATGTTTGCGAGCGGAATGGGGAGCGGCGCGAGCGGCTTGATCCGAAAGCCGTCGGGCTCGGTGGCGAGCAGGAATGTGTCCGCATAATGGCGATCCGCGTCGCTTCCGCCCACGCACACCACGCCGCCGCGCGCAGTCACGCTCACGCCGTAACCAAGCGGCCGCGGCAGCTTGCCGGCTTCACGCCATTTGCCGTCCGGCTTGTCGAGCGCCCACACTCGATCGTGCCAGACTTTCTTCCCGCCTTCCCACGGCATGCCGCCGGGAAAATTCGCACCGCCCGCCACGATGAGCGACGTGCCGGAGACGCCCGCATACGGCGCGGCGACACCCAGCGCATCAGGAATCGGCGGAAGCTTGCTCCATTTCAAAGGCTCCGTTGCGAAAGCCGATGAAACGGCCGCAAGAATCATTGCTGTTCTGAACATCGGTTTATTTCGCGGCTGGGCGCAGGTCCATCCGGCAGCCTTCATCGTGCGGCACAGGCTTCCCCACCGCTTCGACGGGATGGGTAAAAAGATAGCGCCACACATTCTCGTGGAGGAATTTTCCGTCAGCCCCCTTCACCGCGGAACCACCGGGAGTCACGCTGCCGTGCGCACGCTTCGCGTCGTTCTTCACATCCGCGCTCGTCACAAGACGGCGTGTGTTTCCGAAGGGTGGCGCAGTCTTGTCCACGTCGGTGACAGGCCCGAATTCGCGCAATCCGAGCAACTCCCACGAGCGGCAATAGTGATCGCCGCTCCATCCGCCATCGAGCGTGTGGCTGAAACCGAAGTAGCGGTTCGCCGGCGTGGCGGACGGAAGGCCCTGCCAGGTCTCGTACTGGTCGCGCGGACCGCAGAACATCACGACACGATCGACACGCCGATGCTTTGCAAATCGCGCCGCAGTCGTGGAGCCGTGCGACGCTCCGGAGAGAATCACTTTCTCCCAGCGGAGGTCCGATTTATCGGGCGTCAGGAAGCTATCCCACCGTCCCTGCGGATTCTCCTTCGCAAGCCATTTTACGAACTGCACCGACCGCTCGTGGATGCCGTCGGGTTTCGGAATGTTCACCACGTCGCTGAAATCCTCACCAGTCGCGGCTTCAAGGCGGATCTTGCCAAGGAACTTATCATCCGGCGGCGGCGGCTCCTTGCCGAAGCGACCAAACCAACCATTCGCGTAATGAACCCTGATAGCGTGCAACCCGTAGCTGTTCACGCGCTCGAACAGCGCGGGATTGGGCCCCATGAGCCAGATGACGAGCCGATCCTGCGGCTTAACGCGCGTGTCCACGGATGCGTGCTGCAGATCCTGCGGCTTGCCGTCCTTTTCAAAAACGAAGTCGATCTCCGGATGCGGCTTCGCACGAGGATCAATCGCGCTCGCGCGTGCAGTGAACTCATACCGCTTTGGCGCAGAATCGGTGAAAGACAACGGTGCGTCAGCCGCAAGTGATGCGACGGTAAACAGGAGTAGAGCACGGAGAATCATGGAGCGATACTCCCGCGAATCCCGCCCGGCCTCAACTCCCAACTGGGCTTCTTTCGATGTTAACGGCTGCGCCTGCGCGCCGGACGAACCGCGGGACCAGATTTATCCCGCACCACTCAGGGTTCGTCAGGGCTCGCGAATTGCACGGCGGATGATGAGATGCTCGCCTTCGATGATTATGTTGCCCGCCCCGTTGAACATTCCACCCCCGAGGCTCCTCTCGATCGGAGGCGAAGCGAAAGGCGACCTTGCGCCCGGCGTAAAAATGATCTCGCTCAGCGCTGCGACCGGAATCTCGAATTTGCCCGCCGATAGCGACTGGCAGACGACGCGTCCATTTTCGAAACGAAACGTCTCCGCGGTAATCGCTCCTTTTCCGGCAAGACGGAATCGCGCACCCGCTGCGGCCATCGCCGGCGTAGGAGCAAACTCAACCATCGTCGCACGCTTCGCGGGAATCTCCAACTCACCGACTTCGCATTCAACGAAAAGCGAATCCGCCGTCGCGCGCTTCAGAATGCCGCGGGTTTCGTCGCCGTTCACGAGCGCAACAGCGTCCAGCGGAACCTCAGACTCCGATGATTCCTCCGCAGACTCGGCCTTTCCGGCGGGCTGCTCTTGTGCGGGAGTGATCGGAACACCGAGGATGTTCACAGCCCGGCGTCCGTTGACCTCAACAACACGCGGAGGCGCGACGAGGGCTTGAAGACCAGGAATCGCAAGAGCTCGATTTTGATTCACTTTTGACTTTCCCGCCGCGGGCGGCAACGAGCCGCTCCATGGCGCCACCCAAAGATTCGATATCGTGGGGCTTGAACTCCCAGCCTGCGGAGCAATCGAGATACCACGCCCGGGCTTTGGACTGTCTCCTCCGCCCTTGCGATTGAGCTGCCCGACGAGCTTCCCATTCACGACCATGTAGAATCGCCCGGTGCTCCGTTCGCCGTAGAATGTGTAGCGCCGGGTGTTGCCCTCGTTGCTGATCGAATCGCCGAGTTCAATTTGTTGCTGCTGATTCCCAATCGCACGGGCCGCGCGCGGGCTCATGTCGTAAAGATACGCGAAGCTGCCGGAAGCCTGCACCATGATCCCGGGCTTGTTGTCATCGAAGAAAAAGTGGGCAACGAACGACGTCTGCACGGCCGGCGAGACATCGAAACTGACTTCACACTTGTCGGGGAGGTTCTCGATGATCCGCCCGACGTTCGGGCCGGACGAGGAACCGGAGCGCCCCGACTGCGCGAGCGTGAAAGCGCCGTCAAAGTGCTTCCACGGCCCCGGTGCTGCGCCCTTGTCCTTCACGGCGCGATTGGCATTCCAGTAACCCGGTGCCACGGCACCTTCCATCCACACATCGCGCCCGCTCGCGCCATCCCACACAGGCGCTTCGCCGCTCGGACCGAGGTAGAGCGCGGCGAGGCCCTCGCGGGGGATCTCCATCCGGTCGGCAAGCGAGGTTTTTAAAACGAGCCGGTCATTTTCAAACGCGACGAGATTTCCCGTCAGCCAGTCGCCATTCCTCCAACGGATGGCGACATCACCGGACGGCGTTGGATTCGCATCCTTGCGCGGCGCTAGCTGAATTCCGGCGATCAACTTGCTTTCGAACTGCACTTCGCCGCCTTTAGCGGGTTTCCATTTCACGCCCTGATCGTTCGCTGCGGAAAGCAACGCCCCGCGGAACTGGTCGCCATTCTTGAAAACCAAAGAGTCGGTAGCTGCGGCATTCTCCTGATCGATGACGCCCATCTTGTGCGGAAACTCGATCGCGTGAACCGCCGCAATCGGGAGCGCGATCTCGCCGGCGAACGGCGTGCGCACTTTCAGGACGCCATCTTTGAAACCGAGTGCTGTAATATCGAACTCCCCGCGCTGCGCCAGCCACACACGGGCAATCGATGCGGATTCCGACGGCGCAGGCTTTTTCCCGAATCGTAAAAACACGGGATCCTTCCGCGAGACTTCCGCGCCGCTGAACATCACGGTCTCCGCGGTGAGGCCTTCAAAAACGCCCGCTTTGCGAATCGTCGGTGTCGGCTTGATAATGTCCTTTCCGGCGTCATCCGGATCGCCGTCCGGAATGGCTTCTCCATCCCACGGTTGAACTTTTACACCGCTCAGCGTCCACGCCATATCCGAGCTCCAGTAGCTCGGCTGGAAAGTCAGTGAACTCACGCGAGCCGGCGTTTTTGGCACGCCGATCTTCCATTCCGCCGCACGCACACCGTTGACGCGGACCTGAAGCGTTCCCTCCTTCGTATCGTAAAGAAGACGGTAGCGGGAAATCTTTTCGGCCTTTGCGTTGTCCTGCTCAAAGTTGACGGACTGATTTTTCATCGCATTGCCGTCGTATGAATTCATCGAAACAGAATTCCCCTGAAACCTAAGATACACGGAGCCGACCGAGTAGCCGGTCGTCCTTCCCTCCGGCTGAATCCACAACGTGAGACCGCGGTTTTGATTGCCGCCATCGCCCGCCGTAAACTGGATGTCGATACGCTCTGAAAGCACATCGAACTTCCGGGTAATTGCACTCGACTGCTTCGCGATGAGCGAATCGTCCGAGCAACTCCATGCTCCGGCTATGGGAGTCTCCCAACCGGAGAGACCCGCCGGGCCGCGCGGGCCTTCATACGCATCCGGAGGAAGCGGATCGAATACCGCCCATTCGACGAATTTTTTCTCCACCTCGATCGAAGGTCCACCACCGAGCTCGACGGCGAACCGATCATTGGCAAATGCGTTGACCTTCCCGACGAGCCAGTCACCACCCGCAAGCTTGAGCGTGGCATTTGCTGCGACGTCCTTGGCCGCCACACGCTTGCCGAGGGTCAAGCGGCGAACGTCGCCCGGCGAAAACACGAGAGGCAGATTTGCGTCCGCACGCTGCCAGACGAGTTCGCTTTTCCCCATCGACACGAGCGTGCCGTGAATCTGCGATCCATCGGTGAGTTCGAGCAACTGACTGCCGGCCGGCTCCGGTTCCGCAGCAGCGGGCTTCTTTGCGGGCCGCGCTGCATCGCCGATGCCGCCCAACTCGAAAAGACCGTCTCCGTCAAACTCGAGCACGTTGCCATCGATCTCAATTACGCCACCCTGAACTTGAACATCGGCAGCCATCGCACCAAACGCAGCCACAACCAACCCGGCCGCGAACGCGCTGGTTTTCAAAATAGCGTGCAAACGCCGGACTCTCATCGCTCGTAGATCGGGAGGTAACGGTAATTCAGCGCGATCGAGAGCAGGCCAAGTGCCGTGCACGTTCCGGGACCAAGACCAGCATCCCAACTTCCGTCCTCGTTCTGCGTTTCAGCGAGCCGCTTTACCTGCTTGTCGTTCCATTCCTGCCAGCCCTTGTAGTCACCTTGGAAAAAGGCCTGGGCTGCGTAGTACTCGAGGTAAAACGGATACCCGCCGCCCCCTCCGCCGCTCTCGTCGTCCGACTTCATTTTCTTGAGCGCTTTTGTAAACGTCGGGTTGTCCCGCTTTCTGGCATAGGCGAATGCCGCCACGCCAATTGCAGTCGTCGAACCGCCGTGCGCACCCGAGCGCGGCATGTAGCCGATACTTCCGTCCGAAGGGCTCTGGCAGTCGGTGAAAAATTTCAGCGCATCCTCGAAGTTCTTATCCGGCACTTTCAGCCCGGCATTTCGCGCGGCGATCATCGCCACGAAACACGCACCGCTCACCGTGGAATCCGCATCGGACGCCTCGGGCGAATACCGCCATGCCTTGAAGCGGTTTTTATCCTGCGAGCTGATGATTAACTCCACCGCCTTTTTCAGCGCGGGACCGATCTTCTCGTCCTGAAAAGCCCCATATGCCTCCGCGAGGCCCAGTGTCGCGAACCCATGGTTGTACATGGAACTGCCGATGTATCCGTTCTCGCCCTGGTTCTTCAAAATGTAATCCACGCACTTGCGAATGGCCTTCGCATACGGGCCGTGGTTCGGGTCGTCGCCGTGGGACAGAAGCGCCATGAGCGCGAAACCGACAACTCCCGGCTCCGTACCGTACTGGCCTTGGAACGAGCCGTCGTCGTTCTGCGAGCGGACAAGATAGCGAAGTCCCTTCTCGTAAATCCGCTCGACCTCGGGCGACACCTGCGTGCCGCGATAAACCTGAAAGTCCTTTGCCGACTCGGACGTATTATCCGGAGCGTTCTGCGCGGAAAGCGGAAGCACGGAGGCCAGAGCGATGGACAAAATGCGCGTGTTCATAAATTCGGGACGGCTTGAGCGGGTTCGAGCGGCACGGCAGGGGCGGCCGCCTCGGCGGGCTTGGGCTTTTCCTCGGCCTTTGGCGACGAAGGCGCAGTCGGGAAGCGAATCGGCTGAGGCGCGAGAATCAATTCGGACACGTCCGCCGCGGCAAACTTCAGATCGCCGAGCGCAGCACTCTTTGCGGTAAGCGCGCCAGCCTCCCACCTGAACTCATCCACGTGGAAAATGGAACCGTCTTTGAGCCGGATCCGACCGGCCGCTTTTGCTGGCGACGGCGCACCGCCAAACTCCACGCCGGCGATGCGGTCCATCGGGAGTTCGAATTCGCCCACATCCGTCTCAACGGCCATTTTCCCATCGCGCAGACCGAGCACTTTGCCCGCGGCGACATCTCCGTTTGCGAGCGCAATTGCTCCGCCATCGGTCGCACCGGTTCCCGGCATTTCACCGTTCCACGGGCCAATCCAAAAGTTCGAAAGCTTTGTCGCGCTGTAACCCGAATAGGAGGAGAACGAGATCGTGTGACCGAGGTTCACGAAGGTATCCTCCTTGCGCGTGCCAAGTTTTTTCAACAGGACTCCATCCATCAGCACGGCGAGAGTTCCCTTTTCGCGATCGACAAGCAGCCGCACGCTGCGCTGGCTCGATTGCCCAAATTTTCCACGCAACGGAACCTCCGTGGAGAACGACCGCCCATTTCCGCGCTGCGAATAGCCGTGGATGTTCAGTTCACCATACGAGAAGGAAAGGTTAAGCTGATTGTTGCCGTTTTTGGAAGTGAGAGAAATCGTGAAGTACGGCTCCGAGTTGCCGAAGACACGGGCACTGCAGCGGATCTCGTATCTCTGCGGAAGAGGGAGTCCTGTCTGCGTCAGATACGAGTTGTCATTGAAGGCGCTGCCACCTGCCGATGTGCGCGTAAAGAAGGCGCCATCCAGCGCGATCCAGCGATCCAGAGTACTCGTGCGGCGGCCACCGTAATCGGGATCATTCTGTCCCCAATCCGACGCGCCATCGATGACCGGGCTGGTATAATAACTCCACGCCTGCGCGCCGGCGATATCGCGCTCCCCGGCAAGCGCGTGTTTGAATTTGAGCGTGTCTTTTCCAATCGCGACGAGTTCCCCGGCGACCCGATCACCATTTCGAAGCTCGAGCGTGGAATGCTTTGGTTTCGCCGGCTCCTCCTCCTTTTCCTCATCTTTCTTCACCTCGCGCACCGCGACCCGCGCTCCGGGCGGTGCCGACGGTGGATGCGGCTTCACGCCGAATCGAACTCCGGCAACGCGGTCCGGCTGGATTTCCACATCGAATCCGGCGGGCGTCTTCCATTTCAGCACGCCGCCGTTTATCGTTTCGACAAGCTTTCCCGGAAGCTCGTCGGCGTTTTTGAAAACCAGAACGTCCGACACGGCGGCTTCGCTGCTTTTCGACGGAAAGGCTATCGTCTGGAGCGAAGTCGTCTCCAATTCCAGCGACGGCGAAAAGCTCGTGCGAAACTTCGCGCGGCCTTCGCGTATCTCGAGTCCACCGGCGGACAGTTCGCCATTCTGGCCAAAAACAAGTAACGCATCCGCATCCGCCATGCCCTTTCCTGTGTCGGAAAACCGGAGCATCGTCCCGCTCATCAGATCCTTTTCCACTCCGCCAAAGGTAATCTTCTTTTCGGAAATCGCGGTGGTGCGCCCGGTCTCTGTCGGCGTGCTCGGCAGCGAAAGCCGGTCGGTGTCGGCAGGTTGCTCGGTCTCTGCGAGATTGCCGTCCCACGGTAACAGTCGGAAGTTCCCGACCACCACATCGCCCATGTTTTCGCGGTTAAAGCAGAGCCCTCGCAGAGTTTCGCGACCGTTCACCTTATCGTCCGCGAGCGCCCACTCCGCGGCTTTTGCGCCATTGCGCATCACGGTGAGTTTTCGATCCACGCCATCGTAAAAAACACGGACGCGATGCCATCCATCCTTCGCAGCCGGCGCATCCGCAGGCAGCTTCACTTTGTCGCGCTTGAATCCGTTTTCGTAAATGCAGCGCTCCATTTCGCTCTCGCCGATGCTCAGCTGCACAGTGCCCGTGCTGTAGGAATTGGGCCGAGGCGAAAACGGCTGCAGCCAGAGCTGAAACGCGGCTTCCTCCGCCTTGGCGACGGGAATCTCAAAGGCGACCTCGAAGCGCTTCGGCGGCTTCATCGATTTCGCCACAAACGCATTCTTTGGAAACTTGATCCGTCCGTCCTTCAAATCCTCCGCTGGAGAGCCCGAAATAGTCCACGCCTCCACATTGGCGAAATCGAGTCCAAAGCCAGCCACCGCTTCCTTCCCGAAAAACATCCAGCCAATCTGCTCACGGGTCACGGTGAACGATGTGGAGCCGGGAAGCTTTACCGAATAGGTCTGCCCGTCGGCGCTGGAGACCTCGCCGTGCATCCAGTCCGTCCCGCCCAGCTTCACGGTCGCCATGGAGGTCGGCTCGGATTTCTTCGAAGTGCCCGCCTGCTGCATGACGAAATCATTGTCCGAGGAGGAAACCGGCCCGCGAAGCGAAACGCGGCGGATGTCCTTCCGCCCGAAACGAAGCGGCTGATTCACATCGATACGGCTCCATACGACTTCGTTCGCTGTGAGTTCCACCATCCGCCCACGCATCTGCCGGCCATCAGTGAACAGAAGCGTATGCTCCATTCCCTCCACCTTCGGGGTCTTCGGCGTGGACGATGAGGAGGAAATCCGTTTTGCACCGAAAATGTTCAGCAGCAAATTCGCCGCCGGTTTGACGACATCCGGCGCCCGCTTTTCCTCAACCGGGTCCGCTCCAAAAATTTCGACATCGGCACCGAGCGGAGTTTGCCCGCGCGCGACCGCCAAGGCCGCGAGGACCAACGGCGCGATCCACGATGAACGGAAACGCGTCACAGGTTAGTTCTTCTCCTCGATCGACTGGATGTAACTCTGCAACGCATCGCGGAACTCCTCGGGCCACTCGCCCGCACTTGAAGATCCACCGCTCTTGTCGACGACTCGGGAGTTCGATTTGTTGCGGCCTGCGGCACCATCCGCCGGCGTACCGGCAAGCGCGCTCGGGTTCGACGACGCGTTGCGCCCCGGCTTTTTGCCTTTCGCCATCTGCTGCATCATCTTCTGCATCTGCGACTGGCTCTGGCTTCCACCCTTCTTATCCGGCGGAACGAGAATCTCGATAATCGTGCCGTGAAGCTGGACCACTTCATCGCCCGTGCGGGGCGCCTTGAGTTCACCCGCTGATTCCCGCATCAACTCGTCCACCTTCTCGAGCGTGGGGCCGAACTTATCCATGAACTTTGCGAACTTCGGATCTTCGGTGAGTTTTTTGACGCTGCCCGCGAGACCGCTCTGTATCGCGCTGACCTTTACCGCCTCGGCAGCGTAGTTGTCTGCTGCCTTGGCTTTCTCAAGCTCCGTCGTCTGGTCGCGAATCGTGTCCTGCGCCACGGCCGCACGGACCATCGAAATCATCAACTCCATCAAATCGGGGTCCTGCTCGCCTTCCCCACCGTTCTTGCAGTTGCATTCACTCTGGATTGCTTCGGCCCATTTGTTGAGTTGATCGCCCCACTGCTTGGCGCGGCCCACACTCTTCAGTCCGAGGTTCGCGCGGACAAACCCGGCAAGTTCGCCGAGTTCGGAAACCACCTTGGTCTCCTCCATCTCCTTCACCACCAACTCGTATTTCTCGTTCGGAATGCGGCGCAAAAAGGCGGTCATGTCATTCTGGATGCCGCTCACGTCCTTCACGGCGCCGTCCTGATTTCCCGCCACACCGTCGAACTCCTTTTTGTGATCATCGGCGATTTCATCCGGCTTCAATCCCACCGTCGCCTTTGCGAGCTTCTTCAACCCGTCTGAGATCTTGAATTCCTGCGAAGCTGCGTGGCGGAGCCGGTTGTAGAAGTTCCGCGCAAACAGATTCTCGTTTGTCGTCTGCATCTTGCCCGCAGCCTCGCGCATCGCGTCGAGCGCTTTCTGCTGCTGATTCTGCGCCTGCTTCATCTCGCCCTGACGCTGCTCCTTCGACGACTGTCCGGCCTTCGCGAGCGAATCCGACGCCTTGTTCTGTGCCTGATTCGCGTCTTCATCGAGCTTCTTCGCGATCTCGCTGTACTCCTTGATCGTGTCGCTCTGGATGTCCTTGTTCCGGAGCGCGTCCTTCATGATGTCCTGCATCTGGGCGACGAGCTTCTTCAACTCCTCGGAATTCTGCTTCTCCCCGGCTTCGGCGCGCTTGATGTCCTCGCCAGCCTTCTCCGAGTCGATGTCCTTCCGATCCGCAATTTCCTTCGATTCTTCAAGCTGCCGCTCCTCATCGCGAATGCGCTCATCGAGCTGTTTCAGGACGTTATCCATCCTCTCGCGAATGCGCTCCGCGTGCTTCTCCGGGCTCAACACGAAGATTGTGTATTTCCAAGACTGCACAGGTTTCCGGCCCGGGAAATAATCGAGCGCGTTTGCCGTGAGTTCGATAACCGAATCCGCAGGGACTCCCCAATCGGCAGGCGCCCACCGGACCGGACGAACCATCTCCTTCATCGTCTGAGCACCGGCAACGCGCGGCGTTTCGGGCTTCGGCTTCTCTGCAGTCGCGGCATCTTTCTTCGCGGTCGCCTCCTTTTTCCAATCCGCATAAAGTGACTCAAACGGGCTCTTCGCTGCCTCCTTCTTTCCCTTTTCCTCTTCCTTCTTCTGACCGGCCTGACGCATCTCCCAAGAAAGCCACGTTTCCTTCAGCCCGAAGTCATCGCTCGCAGCGAGCGTGAACTGCACGGACTCGTGTGGAAGAATCGCGAGTTCCGTCTCCATGTTCTGCACCTCAATGCGGGGCTCGGCGTCTTTTGCGGTCCCAACGCGCAACCCGTAGGCCTGAACCGGAGCCAGACCGTGAACATCCGCCCAGTTGAAACGGACCTCGCTCCCTAGATCCGCGAGGGCGATGGATGGCGTCTTGAACGAGTTCTGCTCGGCAGCCGCAGGCCATGTGAAATCCACTCCCGCCACTTCTCCGCGGCCGACTCCGCGCGCGATGGTTCCCTCAAACGAAACCTTGCTTCCCTCGAGAAACTCGCCCGCGCTTCCGTGCAGTTTCACGGCCTGTTCCGGATAACCGAGATATGCGGGCATCGTCACGCGCGCGGACAGCTCCTTGAGTTCCGGACGGTGGAGCGGATGAACTGCGATCTCTTTCAAATAATCTCCAAACCGCAGCGCGATGACTCCGTCCTTCGTCTGGCCGGGAAACTGGAACAATGCGCGATTGTCCGAAACATCCGCAGTCAATTTCTCCTGCTCGCCAATCCGGGCAGTCGCGCTTCCCGGCTTCCACTGCGCATCGGCGCGGAGCCCGACTGCGAGTTCGAACTTTTCGCCATGCGCGACATAAAGCTCGGCAGGCAGTTGCTCTACAGTCGTGAACGTGAACCGCTCGATCTCGGCCCACGGCATCGCCCAGCGCTTGGCGGCATTGGTCGCGGCTTTCGGCGCGAGCAGGAATGGCGCTGCCGCGAGCGCGGCAACAACCGTCGCGGCGAACGCCCAACGCTTCGCAGGACGCGTCGGCACCGCCTCTTCGAAATTGCAGCGCCCGGACTCCTCGGCGACCTGCCGGACAGCCGCACGGAGCAACGCCGGCGAGATGTTCGCGGGCAGATCCTTCGACTCCGTCAATTCGATCACGCCCTGCAGACGATCGCCGAGGCCTCGAAAGTGACCTTGCAAGAGCTTTGCGAGCTGCGCAGGGCCACGCCGCGTCCACAGCCAGTAACGCGCCCAGCTTTGCGCAAACATCGCAGCGAGAATCGCACCCGTCGCCGTCAGCACGATGCGCGCTGCAATCGGCGTATTCACAAATCGATCCGCCACAAAGAGAAGCACGTAAGTGATCAGCAAACCCGCAAGGCCACCGGTCACGGCGGCGATGGTTTCCATTCGCTTCAACCGCTGTTCGTAAGAGCGAAGTTGCGCGACGAGTGAGTCAGGGAGCGTGGCCGAATTCATGGCTGTTTTTGGTGTTTTGCGGACTGTATCGACGTTTATCCCGAAGGGAATGTTAGTTTTGTCAGAAAGTTGTTATTTCCAGCAGTCGGAAATAGACCCCCAAGGCACCGTTTTCGTTCACTTTCCGTCGATCGAAACAACAGCAACAACCGGGTAATGATCGGATACCTGCCGTTCTGCCCCGTCGCTTCCCGTATATTTGGTCTTCACAACCGTTCGGGAAACAAACTTCACACGACCCTTTTCGCCGAAAATGTAGTCAATTGCCGGACCATCCGCACGGGCCGTGAATCCATTGAAAGTGCCTTCGTCCGACTGCTCAAGCGCCACCAAGCCGGAAACCAACACAGGCTTCTGCCATGCGGCGACTCGCTTAACGGGGGCCTCGCCCAGACCGCAGTTAAAGTCACCCGTCAGCAGCACCGGCGCGCCGGCCTTCTGCATCCGCTCAAGCACGACACCGATTCCCCGATCGCGTGCGTCAGCGCCCCGGTGGTCGAGGTGCACATTAAACAGGGCGAGGCGCGAGCCGTCGCGGCGATCGCGAAGCCGCACCCACGTGCAGATGCGAGGGAGCGACGAATCCCACGATTTGCTTGCAGGAACTCCCGGCGTCTCGGAAAGCCAGAACGTGCCCGATTGCTCCAATTCGAAGCGCTCCTTACGAAACGCGACGGGAACCGCTTCATCCGTATCATCTTTCTCACGGCCGATTCCGATGAACTCAAACTCCGGAAGCCGCTCCCGCAGCCAAGCGCGCTGATTCGGCTTCACTTCCTGCAAGCCCGCCACGTCGGCCCGCGCGATTTCCTTCGCCACGGCCTCCCGGCGGTTCGGCCACGCATCGGCACCGTCGCGGGGGTTGTCGTAGCGGATATTAAAGGTGAGCACCTTCACGTCTTCCGCTTTTGCCGCGAGGGAACACGTGAGCAGAGCGAAGACGAATCGAATCGCAGAGATAGCTTTCATTCCCGGCAATTACCGCATCCTGGGCAAGGCGAACAGTCGATTCAGGCGGAACGGTCCGCCTAAACCCCAAGAAGCTCGCGCTGCCACGGCATCAGTTTCGCCGTCGCTTCCTCGGGGCGGAATGCGAGCCCTTCGAGTGCAGCCTTCGCCGCGATGAGCGAAGGATCGAGGTTGAGTTCCTCGGCTTTTGCGTCTCGGGTTTTCTTCAGTTCCAGAAAGCGCGCATACTGTTGCTGGGACGGACGATTTCGCGGCGCGCGAATCACCTTCGGCCAGTCTGCCTCGGGGCACAAAATGCCTTTTCTCGCAGCCTCGAAGAAGCGCTGCGCACGGGGGCCGCGGATGTGCTTGAACTCCACACGTTCGCCCGCGTGAATCCGCTCCGCAGCCTTGATCAGCATCTCGCTGTGCAGGATGTGAAAGGTTGGCTTGTCCACACGCTTTGCCTCGTCCTCGCGCCAGTGCCAGAGCTCGCGGAAAATCGCAGCAGCACGTCCGCGGAGCAATCCACTGCCGGGAATGCGCCACACCTGGTCGGGATCGTGTTCCTTGTCCACTTCCGACTGCCGGATTGCCCGTTCGCAGCACTGGTCAAACCACGCTCTCCGCCCGAGCCGGTCGAGTTCGTCGCTCAGCATGTCCCGCAACGCACCGAGATGCCGTGTGTCATTCACCGCATACTCCATCATCTGCGGAGAAAGCGGCCGCCGCGCCCAATTTGCCTTTTGCGAAGCCTTCGCAATGGGGATTTGAAAGCGCTTCTCCATGAGCGCAGCGTAGCTGAATTCCTTCACGCCCGTGAGCCGAGCAGCCAGCATCGTGTCAAAAATCCGTGTAGGTGGCGGGCATCCCGCACGGCGGAGCAGGCGCAGATCGTAGTCCGCACCGTGGAAGATCAACTCACGCCCCGCCCAGCTCTTCCAAAGCGGTGAGAGATCCATCGGAGCAAGCGGATCGATGAGAAAGTCCTTCCCGGGAACGGTCACCTGAATCAGGCACAATTTCTCGAAGTAGCAATGCAACGAGTCAGCCTCCGTATCGACGGCGATTCGCTCATGCGGCTCAAAGTGCGGAAGTACTTCGGCGAGTGCATCGCTCGTGTCCGTAAGCGGGACCAGCGGTGTTGGAACTTCGCTATTCTCGTGCTCCGACTGGTTCAGCCGCGCAACCCTCCCATCAATAACTGCGCATTCGACTGCGTCGCCTTCAGAGCATGGATGAGCACTTCCGTCGCCTCCAGCGCAGGCAACGACGCAAGCTGCCGCCGCAGCACCATGATGCGGTTGAATTCATCGGGATGATACAGCAACTCGTCGCGACGCGTCGCACTTTGCAGAAGGTCGATCGCGGGGAACACGCGCCGGTCGCTGAGGAAGCGATCCAGCTTCACCTCCATGTTTCCGGTGCCCTTGTATTCTTCAAAAATGATGTCGTCCGCCTTGCTGTGCGTCTCAACCAGCGCCGTCGCGAGAATGGTAAGACTTCCCGCCTCCTCGGTGTTGCGCGCACTTCCGAAAAACTTCTTCGGCTTTACGAGCGCCTTCGTATCGAGACCACCGGTCATGATGCGACCTCCGCCCGGTCGCGCATTGTTGTATCCGCGGGAAAGCCGCGTGATCGAATCCAGGAAAATCAACACGTGCTTCCCCTGCTCCACGAGCCGCTTCGCGCGGTCCGAAAGGATTTCACAAACCTGGATGTGGCGCGTGCTGGGTTCGTCGAACGTGGAGGCATACACCTCCGCCCCTTTCACGCTGCGTTGCAAATCGGTGACCTCCTCGGGCCGCTCGTCCACGAGCAGAAGCATAACGTGAAGCCCGGGATTATTCGCGAGCGCCGCGATCGCGAGCTCCTTCAAAAGTATCGTCTTTCCAGCCCTCGGCGGCGCAACGAGCAGTCCACGCTGACCGCGCCCAATCGGCGCAATGATATCCACTGCCCGGGCCGTAACCGACGTGCGCCCCACTCCTTCAAGCCGGATGCGCGCATCGGGAAACCGCGGCGTCAACGTCTCGAAATCACGCGGTGGCTCCCATTCGGCGAATGGCTTGCCTTCCACGGAGACAATCTCCTCGACCATGAAGTGCTTCTCCTTGTGCTCGGCAGGACGAAACCGCACCTGCACCAGATGACCGCCGCGCATGCGCCATTTCTTTGCCTGTTGGAACGGAAAAAACGGATCCTGCGGGCACGGCCGGAAGCTGTAACGGGGGAAACGCACAAAGCCACATCCATCGCTCGTGATGAACTCAGTCACGCCCTCCGCCAGCAGCTTGTAGCCAAGCTTGTGATAAGCTCGGAGCAAATCGCACACGAGATAGTGGCGCGTCTTTTCAGGATTGGGACGCATGTTAAGCTGCGCGAACCGATCGTGCAATTCCTGCACGGTGAGCGAGTGAAGCTCATCAAGCCACAAGTCGCGGGGCGCAAGCTCCGGAACGACGGCGCGAGGGTCGCCATTCTCGTTTAAATTCTCGTCCGCAGACGCAGTCGCAGGCTGCGCCGATGCGGGCGCTTCCGAAGCGCCCACGGTCACGGGCAGTGCCACGGGTGTGTAAATCGGGAGGACTTCGTCCCCCGCACAATTATTTGTTGGGTTCATATGATACGTTCCCGTCTCCAAAATACTGCTTGAGCCAGGCCGCGAGGAGGCGGGTCTGTCCGTCGAGATTGGAGACGGTGCTGTCATTCCAGATAACGTGATCGGCTCGCTGGGTCTTAACGCCGACGTCCAGTTGTGCTGCCATTATCCTCTCCGCGAGCTCCAGTGCAAGCCCTCGCTCGGAAATTAATCGCCGCCGCTGGGTTTCGGGCGGACAGGCGACCACGATCACACGATCGAATTCCGCCTCGGCACCCGTTTCATAAAGAAGCGGGATGTCGACCAGCAGCCAATCCTCTGCGGCACGGGCACGAATTGCTTGCGCCATCCACGCGGCTCGAACCGCAGGATGCAGGATGGATTCCAGAGTCTTCCGGCGTTCGCCGCTGGAAAATACAATGTTTCTCAGACTGGCACGGCTTGGACGCCCGTCCTCCCCGAGCGCTGCCGGCCCGAACTCCGCAAGGATGGATTCCCTCACGCTTTCGTCGCCGGCGAGCAACTCGTGGACGCACAGGTCCGAGTCAAAATACTTTGCCCGCGGAAGCTCACGAAGAAATCGCGGGGCAAATGTGCTTTTACCCGTCGCAATTCCTCCGGTCAGCCCGAGAACAGGCACCAAACTTACTTGCCAAAGCCCGTCAGCGCCGGGAGCGGCGGCGGCGGGAGATCAGGCATCGGGAGAGCCTCCACCTTCTCTTCGACTTCGTCTTCCGAAGTGACGAGGTCACCGGCCGGATTAACGAGTTTCGCAGTTACGAAGATGATGAGGTTCCGCTTGATGTGTTGGTCAACCTTGGAGCGGAACAAACGTCCGACCACCGGCACGTCACCGAGAATCGGGGTCTTGTCCTCGACGCTTTGAACGTCTTCGCGGACGAGACCGCCAAGCACCACGGTTGCACCATCAAACACGGTAACATTGGTCGTCACCTTGCGGGTCGCAAAAATGGGCTGGTTGATCACGTTCGGCGTGATGACGTTCACGACCTGCTGGCCGAGCGCGTTCGTCGAAGTGCTTTGAATCGGGCTGCCGTAGTTGATGAAGCCTTCAAACTCCACAACCTGCGGCGCAAGATTCATGTCAATCGAGTAGCCATCCGGTCCGATCTGCGGTTCGACCTGCAACGTGACACCGGTGTTCTTGATTTCGAATGCCGTCGGCGTGGTGGGCGTGACCGGGAATGATCCGCTTCCGCCGCCACCAAGGAGACCTGCGAGACCGCCGCCTCCGTTGTTGCCGGTGTTGCCGAAGGTCTGCGGAATCTGCGGCTGCTCGAACTCCGTCGGATACCGGAATTCACGGATGATTTCGATGACCGCCTGCTGGCCGGGCTTCGTCGTAACGCGCGGGGCCGAAAGAAGGTCCACGCCCTTCTTCTGGTCCAGTCCGCGCATCACAAGCTGGAACTGTGGATCAGTCCGGGCACCAACGAGTGAGAAGATGCCGGGCGCGATTGCCGAGCTTCCTGCGCCACCGAAGAGCAGCGCGTCGATTGCGTTGGCGCTGATGGCGAGCGATCCGCTGCGGTTTCCACCCGTGATCGGATTCTGGCCGATCGGGCTTCCGCCTTGGAGGAATACGAAATCCGCAGGATTGGTCTGCGGCAGCGTGCCGCGGGTTCCACCCGAGGTAAAGAGGCTGTTCGTCGAGATTCCAGGAACGTTCGATTGGCCGAGCAGCCAGTCGAAGCTCAGTTCCTTCAGGTTGTTCTGCGTGATTTCAACAAACTTCGCCTGAATTTCCACCTGCGTCACGCCGGTGCTGCTTTCGAGCGACTCGACTATCTTTTCGATGAGGTCGAGGTTCTCCGAGGTGTTCTTCACCGTGAGCGTGCTTGTCGATTTCGAGTAAATTGCAATCGAGCCCGCCGGGAATTGAACACCCGCTGCGATGAGCGTATCCTTCGCCGTCATGGCAGCGCCAAGCGGAGCAACCCCACCGGCTGCAGGATCGGGCGTCACTGCATTTAGACCGCCACCGCCACCGCCGCCGGGAATGCGCGCGAGGAAGTCCGGGCGCACTTTCCACTCCTTGGTGAACATTTCCGATGTGTCCGTATTGATCGGCACAACCGATACCGCGAATGGTTCAACCTTGAATTTCAAGCTCGCCAGCGTGGTGATATACTTGAGCGCCTCAACGAGCGGAACATTGTTGAGCGTGAGAGTGATTTTCGTATCCGCTCCACCGCTTGCAACCGGAGCCGCAGGCGCTTCAGGAGCCGCAGGAACGGGGTCGAGGCCGGGGATGCCGCCGCCAGCAGGAGCCGCAGGCACCGGAGCCGGAGCCGAGATTCCACTTTGGTCGAGCTTGAGAACGATATTTACGCCCTCTTTCGCCTCGTCGAGTTCCTTGCTCTTCTTGCCGAGATATTCGATCGCTTCGCGTACCGTCGAATCACGGAAGTCAATCTTCGGAATGATGATCGAATTGAGCTTCTTGGTAATGTTGACGGTGTTCGGAGCATTGCTCTTGCTCTTCTCCGAAATCTCCACAGTGCGCTTGTCGAAGCGGCGGTAAGGACGCTGCCACTCCTTCGTGACTTCCCACATGGCTTGGGCACGGGCGCTGTCGTACGCAACTTCCGCGAAGTCGCTCTTTTCATTCGCAATCGAAGCGCGCCGCATTTCCGCAGCCTTGTTGTATTTGTCCTTGTTCAGGACGCGCTGGGCGGCGATGTCCGCCAAATCATAGCGACCGAGATCCTGATATTGCTGCGAATCGAGATGATCCTGCTTCACTTCCTCAAGTTTGGCGCGGAACTGAGGCGTCATCTTCTTGTTGAAAATATCCGGAGCCTCGATGTTCGCGAGCAGGCGGTGCACCGGACGTGAATCCGGATTATGGCGAAGTACTTCCTTCAGTGCTTCTACCGCGCTGACATAATAACCTTCGGTGATGCGCTGTTCTGCGAGGCGAAGACCGGCTTCCGTGAAACCGCCGACGGCTGTGCTGCGGGCCGACTGGGTGGCCGGGGCGTTGGCGATGGCTTCGCATGCATTCTTGTAATGGGCAAATGCCGCTTCGTAATCCTTCGAGCGAAGGGCCGCGCGTCCTTTTTCGGTTTCCTGGCGGCCCTGAACTTCGCGCTGCATGCGGCGCTGGAGTTCACGCTCAGCGGTAGCTTCGGTACCTTGCGCATAGATCGCAACGGGTTGGACGATGGCGAAAGTCGCTACGAGGAGCGACGCGATTGGTGTGGAGAGAGGGGGTCGTTTCATAGGCGTAGTGTGTTTGGTTTGGTAAAGGTTAAGTGTGAGATTCGCGATTGGTTTGCCCGGCTATTTTCCGGCTGCCACTGGAGGAGTGGCCGGCGGATTTTCAGTCAGAACAAATGTTTTCTTTTCGCCAGACGGCAGGAGCACGTCCACTTCCTTGTCGCGAATTTCGATGACCTTGTAGGTCTTGTCGCGTTCAGGGTCCAGCGTAAACGTTTCGTCTTTCTTTTTGGCAAAGTCCCTCGTCGGCTCGGCTCCGGGAGCAACCCAGCGATACGAAAATTGCGCAAACGATTCCGGTGAGTTCCCCGGGACGTCTTTGACCAACGCGAGCTTCGCACCGGTCCGGACGTTCACCATGTTTGCGACGGATTCGTCTTTGTCGGCGGTTTCCTTGTATTCGAAAGATTCGAATTTCCACTCCGTGTTCGGCACGGTCTGTCCGGGCTCAACAAACACTGTTTTCCCTCCGCGATCGATTGGATTGATCTGGATCGAACTGCACTTCTTCGCCTTCGTATCGTAATCGTAGGATCGGAGCAAAAGACGGAATGGGACCTTGTGAACCCTCACGAGATACAGCCGGGTGTGATAGGGTGGATGCGATTCAGCCTTGGTCGGGTCGGTTGCATCCGATTCCTCTACTGGCGCAACCGCTGTGAGCACTCCGTCATTGCCCGCATACTCCCAAACGAGATCAAATCCGTCCTTGTCAATGTCGTCGGTCAAAATGGTTGGGCTAGTAATATCAATGCCCCATTCGATAATCGGTCCATTTGGAACAGGAGGATGGAGAGGAGGTCCGTCTTTTCCAGGCTTAATTAACCGGCCATCCTTCACTAGATACTTCTCGGATACGAACGGACTCGCGGCTTTGGGTGTCCATGCCGCCGGCTTCTCAAGAGCCGCCATTCGATCGGCGACAGCCTGCAAGTCGGTCGGAGGGATTTTTCCGTCTTCACTTGGATTCACGTAGGCACCTTGGAAAGGCTCCTTGAAACTGTTCGCGTTTGAGTAAAGCACAAACGCGACGCCGAACATTACCAATGCGGCAACAATCAGCGACAACTGTGCGGGATTCTTTTTGATCCAGTTCATGTGTTACTTGGAGGCTTTTGCTTTTGTGTCGGCAGCGACCTTCACGTCAGCGAAGTCCACCATCTCCAATTCCAGTTCAACCTCAAGCTTCTCCTCTCCTACAATCCAGTTAATTTTGCCGGAGCCTCCAGCCGCAGGCGTTGGAGCGGCCGGTGCAGGCGCCGCACCTTCAGCTGGAGTGGCAGGCGTCGCAGGCGCAGCGGCCGGATCGGCCGGAGCAGCAGCGGGGTCGGCGGGCGGCGGGGCCACAGCGAGGCCGGGTGCTTCCTTGATGGGACCATCAAGCTTTTCGTTCCGGACCACCACACGGCGAGGAATGATGAACGGCTGCTTGGCCTGAGAGATGTTGTTGAGAATCTTCATGAACGAAGACTGATGGGCCTGAAACTTCACCTCGAATTTATGCGTCGTCACGAGCTTCGGGCCATCCTCGCCTTTGTTTTTTCCTCCGCTGGCCGGCTTTTTTTCGTCCCTTTTTTTCTCAGCCGCTTTTTCGCCGGCTTCCACTGGAAGCTTTGAGCGTTTGACCTCGTGCAGTTGGGTCACGCCGTTGTCGAGCAGTTGCTGCACGACAAACTCAATAACCTTCAGCTCGCGCGCCAATTCGGATGATGCCTCGTCCTGCGGAAGCTTGTCGAGATAGTCGAAGCCGAGATTGAACGTCGCATCGGCCACCACCGCGGCGGCGTCATCCTTCTTCTGCCCGGGAAGGAGCATCTTTTTCGTCAGAGACTCGCCTTTGATGCGATCAATGGTCTGCTTGAGGCGATCCTGAAAGACATTCGGACGAACATCCTCAGCCGGGAACTCGGTCGCCACCAACTGCTGGTGAAGCTTTGAAATCTCGCCATCCACTTTCGCCAGTTCGGCCTTGTAGGCGGCGACGTTTTTGTCGTTCGGGAACGGCTTTCCGCCTTGAAGCGCCTGCAACTCGGAGAGCTTGCTCTCAAAATCGCTCTTCTTCTTCTCGTATTCCCCTTTGGCACCGACAAGCAGAAACCCGACGGCTCCGGCGAGGACTACGGTGACGCCGCCGAAAATGGCGGTAAACTTGTTTTGCTGGAACCAACTCATTTGAGCGAAATAGGTTTCTTGAGTGTGAGCGGGAACGAGAACTTGTCCGCCCACAACGTGTTGTTCATCGACGGGCGGCTGAGCTTCTCGCTGTCCTTCGGAGGCTCGACATATGGCGAAGCCTCAAGGTTTTTGATGAAATCATCGAACACCTCGCTCTTGCGCGGGTTTTCGAGCACGAGTCCATTGATTGTCATTGTGATGACAGGACCGGCATCCGCCTCGGCTTTCGCCTTGCCACCACCGGGCTTCTTCGGTGGTTCAACCGGCTTCGCCTTTTCAACCTCTGCCGCAGTCGGCGGGATGAATTCCGTGATCCAGATATATTCGGCGGGGAGGCGGCTCGAGATATCGTCGATAACGCGAACCCAGTATTCACGGTCCGAAACAGCATCCAGAAGCGGCGCCGATTCCTTGACGCGGTCTTCAATCGCAGCGCGTGCGGTTTTGATAGGGCCGGCTTTTGAACTGAGCGCGCCGACCTTTGCCTCCACTTTGGCGAGTTCGTCGGCCGTGATGGTCGCCGCCTTGCTGTAGTAAGCGTAGAGGCCGCCGAGGGCCGCAAGCACACAGACACCAGTGGCCACAATGAATGGCTTCTGAGCAGCACGCGCTTCCGCAGCGGTGACGCTCTGCGGGCGCAGGCTCAATTCCAGCGGGCAGCTATTCGAGCTGCGCAGCGCAAGACCGACCAGTTCGCCGATCGAGTGCGCTTTGCGGCCGATTTCCTCCACGTCGAGATTTCCGGACACGGAAACATTGCGGAGCGGATTGAAGAAATCCACATCCATACCCGCGAACTTCTCCTGGAAGAATTCGCGCATATAAGGGAAGGAAGCCGTGCCGCCCGCGAGCAACACACGGACCGGCTGTGCGCCGCCATGTTCGCTGCGATAGAAAGTAATACTGCGCGCAATTTCCTGATGCAGACGCGTCATTTGATTGCGGATAATCTTCGACATCCGCGCGAGGTCGGCATTGTCCGGTTCGGCATAGCCGCCGCCGAGCGAGACGAACCCCTCCTGCACTTTCATGCGATCCGCGTCGCTGAAATCGAGGCTCAAATCCTTGGCAATCGCCGTGGTGATGCTGCTGCCACCAATG
Organism: Verrucomicrobiaceae bacterium; assembly: GCA_005791535.1. GTDB lineage: Bacteria > Verrucomicrobiota > Verrucomicrobiia > Chthoniobacterales > Chthoniobacteraceae > SXWH01. The sequence goes on from SXWH01000161.1 coordinate 29,808, forward strand.
TTCAGGCGGCGCGGGAAAATCTTGCCGGGCTCAACGAAAATGAGATTCGTCGTGCGCGATCCAATGTCCACGATAAGCGAGCATCCATCGGCATCGGCATAATTGTAACGGAACGCATTATACAGTGCGAGCGGTCCGATTTCGATCACACCGGCGCGAACGCCCGCGCTCTCAACAGCGTCATTGATCTCGTCAAGCAGGTCGCTCTTGATCGCGCCGAGAATAACTTCCACGGAGCCATCAGATCCATCGTCGAGCAACTGCCAGTCCCACACGACCTGATTGATCGGATACGGAACATTCTGCGCGGCTTCGAAACCGACGATCTGCTCCACCTGCGCCTGATCGCCCACGCTGGGAAGCGTGACCGGGCGGATGAAGACCACATTTGAAGCGATCGCGTAATTAACCTTCGCGCCCTTGAGCCCGAAGTTCGCGGCGAGCGACTGGATTTCGAGCTTCGACTGCGCGATGCGCGTCGCATCGACCGCCGGGTCGCCCAGAATCTCGCCCTGTTCGAAGCGGGAGAGCACCAGCCCTCCGGAAGCGTTGGTCTGAAACTCGGCCAGACTAACCGTCTGGGTTCCAAGATTCAGCGCGTAAATACGATTTGGTGCAGCCATGTAAGTTTTTTCGATTCCCTCGGATTAGCGCGCGGGGCCTTTGACAGCCTCGTAGCGATCCCACCACAGAACTTGAAACGGCGTGTCACCCTTTTTCACGAGTTGATCGGGCAATTGAGGAAGGTTCGGCATCGGCTTCTTCACCAGCGAATCTTCGCCAAGCAACTGGCCGGACTTGGTGACCTTCACCCAGATGTTCTCGATCATGCCCTGATTGAGAGTCTTTCCACCGGTAATGCGGTCCAGCGAGCGCGGCGAAATATACATCACCGAGTAGCGATTGTTTCCCTTCGGGATGTTCACGTGCGTCACCTCGCCGGGGCAGAGCTTGCCGTTAATGAGAACGGTGTATTGAAAAGTCAGTTCATCCACGAGTTCGACGCCATTCACTTCGAACTCCACTTCGATCTCGAACCATTTCAAAGCCTCCGAACGCTTGTTCGGAATGTTCACTCCATACTCCGGCGTCGAGACCACAGCCGGCGCGATTTTCTTGATCTTGACGTTCTTGTTCGTGACTGCGGTCGCAAGCTGGGCCGAGGCTCCTGCGACGAGCATTCCGATGGCGGCGAAAATAGCGGCGAGTTTTTTCATAAGGGGACAGTTGGTTGTCGGTTTGATTATTGTTTCGTGGTGGAAAAGCGGACGGTCTTTTTGTGAAAGCTGCGAATGAATGAAAGGAAAAATTGCGGAAATAACGAACATTTTTCATTCGCTGCGCATTTAGTTCCCCGCTTTCCCGCACGCTGCTTCACCAATCCACACGGAATTCGGACGGGCGATTCCACGCAGATTTCCCCGCGCTTGCACATCGCGGCGAGGCCTGCTTTTTATCCCGCCTCTCTCACGTAAATAACACCACTATGAGCAAAAAAGCACTCAACATCGGCATTGTCGGATACGGCTTCATGGGCCGCACCCACGCAAACGCATATCACAACGCGGCGAAATTTTTTGATCTCCCGCTCACTCCGGTTCTCAAGGCCGCCTGCGGTCGCGACGCCGCAAAACTGAAGGCCTACGCGGACAACTGGGGCTTCGAATCCACGGAAACCGACTGGCGCAAGCTGATCACCCGCGCCGACATCGATGCCATCGACATCGTTACGCCGAACGACAGCCACGCCGAAATCGCCATCGCGGCCGCAAAGGCAGGCAAAATGGTGCTCTGCGAAAAGCCGCTCTCGCTCGACGGTCCGCAGGGTGAGGAAATGGTGAAAGTCATCGAAGCCGCCGGCGTTCCAAACACCGTCTGGTACAATTACCGCCGTGTCCCCGCCGTCACGCTCGCCAAGCAGATCATCGACTCCGGCAAGCTCGGCAAAATCTTCCACTACCGCGCGAACTTTCTGCAGGACTGGACGATTTCCGCCGACCTCCCGCAGGGTGGCGCGGGCCTCTGGCGCCTCGACGCGAAGGCCGCGGGCAGCGGCGTGACGGGCGACCTGCTCGCACACTGCATCGACACGGCGATCTGGCTCAACGGCCCGATCAACGACGTCTCCGCTATGACCGAGACCTTCATCAAGCAGCGCAAACACACCCTCACCGGTCAGGTCGAGGACGTGAAAATTGACGACGCCTGCACCTTCATGGGCCATTTCGCAAACGGCTCGCTCGCGCTCTTCGAAAGCACCCGCTACGCACGCGGCCACAAGGCGCTCTACACGCTTGAAATCAACGGCGAAAACGCCTCGATCCGCTGGGATCTGCACGATCTCCATCGTCTGCAATACTTCGACTACAGCGACCAGGGAATCGTGCGTGGATGGCGCTCCATCCACGTCACCGACGGCGACCAGCCTTACATGAAAAACTGGTGGGTTCCCGGCCTCGCCATCGGCTACGCAGAGTCGTTCACACATCAGGTCGCGGACTTCTGCCGCGCGGTCGGCGAGGGCAAACCCTGCCACCCGACCTTCCGCGATGCGCTCGAGACGCAATACGTCTGCGACGCAGTGCTCCAGTCGGCAAGGTCCGGCCAGTGGGTCACGACCAAGCACGCGTAAAGAGCTGCCAATTCAAACCGGAAAAACGCGCCTCGAAAGGGGCGCGTTTTTTCTTTGCCCATTCGGAGTCGCAATCGCGAATTGCGACAGTCCATTTCCCGCATGTCTCGACTCCCGCGGCGCAGCCGGATAAGACGCTGCGGATGAATTTGCAAAGCCGCATCCTGCTCGCCGACCGCTGGAAGGACTACGAACTGCTCGACACCGGCGACGGGATGAAGCTCGAACGCTGGGGCAACGTCACGCTCGTCCGCCCCGACCCGCAGGTCGTCTGGCCCCGGCGCGAGCCCGCGCCCTGGAAATCGTGGGACGGATTCTACCATCGTAGCGATACCGGCGGCGGACGCTGGGAGTTCAGGAAACCACTGCCGGAATCGTGGAACATCCAGTATGGCGCGCTCACCTTCCGGATTCGGCCGACCGATTTCAAACACACCGGACTTTTTCCCGAACAGGCGGCGAACTGGGATTGGTGCACGCAAAAAATCGCGGCGGCGCACGCAACCGGACGCGATGTGCAGGTGCTGAATCTCTTCGGCTATACCGGCGCGGCTTCGGTAGCCTCTGCAGCAGCAGGCGCATCCGTCTGCCATGTCGATGCATCGAAAGGCGTAGTGCAGTGGTGCCGCGACAATGCCGCACTGTCCGGACTGGCCTCCGCTCCGATTCGCTACATCGCGGACGACTGTCAGAAGTTCGTCGCGCGCGAATCGCGCCGGGGCCGACGCTACGACGCGATCATCATGGACCCACCCGTCTACGGGCGCGGCTCGGGCGGCGAAGTTTGGAAACTCGAGCAGCATCTGTGGCCCCTGCTCGCTGAATGCCGCAGCATTCTCAGCGAAGCGCCGCTTTTCGTGCTGATCAACGGATACACCTCCGTTCTGTCTCCCATCGTACTTGAGAATCTGCTCGGCGAGATGATGCGAGGAAAGGCGGGCTCCATTTCCGCAGGCGAACTCGGAATCCCCGAAACACGCCACGGCCGCGTGCTGCCGTGCGGCTTGTACGGTCGCTGGGAGGCTTAATTCGCGCGACTCTGCAGTGCGTTCGACAGAGCCTGGGCGATCGTCGCCTTCTGGTAGGGCTTGTTCACAATCTGCGCGATCCCCACCTTCCGGGCGGCATCCTCGTCCACAGCACCGCCGAATCCGGTGCACAGAATAATCGGAATATCCGCTCGTACGGCACGAATTCGCTGGGCAAGTTCCACGCCATTCATCCCCGGCATCGCAAAATCGGTGAACACGAGATCAAACGCATCCGGGTTCGCGGTGATCGCATCCACGGCCGCATTCGGCGAATTGAACTCATCCACCGTGTAGCCGAGCATTTCGAGATACCGACGGGCGATGTTGAGCACCGCCGGTTCGTCATCCACGAGGAGCACGTGTTCGTTGTTCCCCATGATCACAATCGATCGTGTTACGGGCTCGCTGGATCCGGACGGCGGATCGGTAACCGGGAGGTAGATGGAGAATGTCGTACCCTCGCGAAGCCTGCTCTCGACGGTGATCAGGCCGTTGTGGCTGTCCACAATTCCCTGGACTACTGCCAAACCCAGACCGGTGCCTTTTCCGACACCTTTGGTCGTGAAAAACGGATCGAAGATGTGTTTTAGCGTGTGATCGTCCATGCCCGAGCCCGTGTCCGAGACCGATATGCGGACATACCTTCCGCGCGGAATCTTCGGATTTGCCGCGCAGAAGGCTGCATCGGCACGGAGGCGCTCCGCTTTGATCCGGATGGATCCGCCGCCGGGGCCGAGCGCCTGCGCGGAGTTGGTGCACAGATTCACAATCACGCGCTGGATTTGCGATGCGTCGGCGAGAACAAAGGGCAGTTCATCCGGCACCTGCACATCAATGGAAACCGTGGCAGGAATTCCCGACCGAAGCAGGGCGAGCGAGTCTTTGATGGCAGGTCCGACATTCAGCGGAGCCAGCGCTGCAGGCCGGCGGCGGCTGTAAGTGAGAATCTGCACAACGAGGTCGCGGGCGCGACTGCCTGCCGTCATGATATCATTCAAAAGGGGAGCAAGCCGGGGGTCCCGCCCGAACTCCATGTGAGCGAGTTCCGCGTTGCCCAGGATAGAGGTGAGGATGTTGTTGAAGTCGTGTGCAATACCTCCGGCGAGCCTGCCGATAGCCTCCACCTGAGTGGCCTGCTGCAATTGCTTTTCGAGCGTCGTGCGTGACTCCTGTTCACGCAAACGTGCTTCGCGAAGCCCGAGCCGGAACTTGCTGATCCGCCCGAATACGAAGCCGGCGACGCATAGCGCGCACAGAACCATCAGCGCACGGAACCAGGTGGTTTCCCAATACTCGGGCAGGATTGTAAAGCCGACGCTTGTCTGCGGGTCCAGCACCGCGCCGTCGGAACCAATCGCCCGAACGTTGAAACGGTGCTTCCCGGGAGGAAGGTCAAAGAACCGGAACACCCGCTCATTGTCCGCCTGCTGCCACTGAGCCCTTGTGCCTTCGAGGCTGAAATCGATCCTCACAAATTCCGGTTTGCTGAGGCTGGGGACGGTGCACCGCACGGTGATATTTCGCGTGCCCTTCGGGATGACCACGTTGTCCCGGTTTGCTGCCGTCACTGGTATGGCAAGGCGCTCTGCACGGAATTCCTCAATGATCGCGGGAACGTCGTACGCCGGCATCGAGATTCTGTCCGGTTTCGTTCCCACCGCCCCCTTGTGGCTGGCAAACCAAAGCGTTCCGTCCGGCTCACGCGCCGCCGTAGGCTGGTATCCCCGACGAAACAGGTCCGACGGAAGTCCGTCTCCACGGTTGAAAATCTGACTCTGCAAGTGCGGCTTTTTCCCCGTCGCAACAGCCTCCAGCGAGTGGCGGGGAATTCGCAGAAGGCCGTTCTCCGTCGACAGCCACAAGTCCCGGGCCGTCGGCACAATCGCTCCGATTGATCCTCTCGGGAGCCTGCTATCCGCGTTGAATACGAAAACCTGCGCACCGTCGACGCGCACAAGTCCGACTTTCTCCACGGCAATCCAAAGCGGACCCGCTGCCTCGCTAGCCAGAGCCAGCGGCGTCCCGGCGGGAATCTGGAATGGTGCCGGGATCGCCTGACCTCCGCGGACCAGATACACGCCCGCATCGTGAATCGCCACGATGGTGCCGTCGGCCCGCTGTGCAATTCCGCGGACATTGCGCAAGGTCGCAGCCCCGCTCGCCGGGAGCGGCGCAATAACCCCGTCCTTCCATGTAAACACGCCGGTTTCACAACCTATCCACACGCTGCCATCCATCGTTTCGTAAAGTGACCGCACGAGCTTCGCGACGTCCGGCGGCGAGGGAATCGCCGTCGTCTGGCCGTCCGAAACGAGAAACAGCCCGTGCGATGCGACGGCCGCAATCGCGCGTCCATCGCGCAGGGCGAGTACCGATGTCACGCGCGCCCGCGCATCCAACGCGCCATCCGCCGTGACAATGCGACGCGAGGCTACGCCATTCTCGACGCCCACCAGCCCGTTGCCTTCCGTGCCCAACAGCACACGCCCGGGACCGGTCACGGCGATGGAGTTCACCATCGTGCCTGAAAGGCTTCCCGACTCACCAAGCAACACGGTGAAATTCGCGGGCTTGAATCTCGCAATCCCCGCACCAGCAGTGCCCACGATGACGTTCCGCTCGCGATCTTCAAAAATGCACGTTACCTGCGGGCGCAGCATCTCCCGATTGCCCGCCGACTCCAGCATCCGCCCATCCGCCGTGCGGACATGCAGGCCGTTGCTCTGGCTCCCAAACCACACGTTACCACCGGAGTCCTCGAGCATTTGCAGCGGCTCCACCCGCATCCCGACAGGAAGCGGCACCGTCTTCAAAAGACCGGCACGCGAGTAAAGCCTCAGTTCCTTGCCAGTCGAAATCCACACTCCGTCCGGCCCTCCCGGTGTAAGGGACTCCGCCGACGTATCGACAGGAAGATTCCGGTCCGCCGCAATCCACTCCTCATCCACGCGAATCCAGAGTGACGTCCGGGTCGCCATCCACAACTTCCCGTCGCGCGCGTGCCTCGCCTGAAGCGTGGGCAGCGCAGCAGCACCGGCCGGAAGCGGCAACGGCACAAGCTTTCCATTCCGAAAAGCCAGCAGCCGCATGCCCGCAACTGCAACCAACTCCCCGCCGCCGTGCTGCGTAAAGGACCGCACCGTATCCGCAGCTTCCCAACCGTCGTCCGCGCCGAATTTCCGCCAGACATCACTCTCCATGACGTAAAGCGACTTGTCGGTTGATGAACACCATAACCGCCCGCCCGCGTCGGCAAATGTCGCGAGCGAACGCAGCGGGCTTGCCATCAACGGCACGCTCGTCCCGGAAAAACTCTTCGCACGGGCTCCGTCGAACCGCACTATCGAGTCCTGCGCAGCGAGCCACACGTATCCATTCCGCGTTTGCGTAATGGCCTTGACGGAGGTCGGAAGAATCCCCTCCGCCGTTTCCCACATTCGGAACATGAAGCGCCCCTCCAAACCCTCGGCAATCTGCTCCCCTTCCCGTTCCGCTCGGACGAAGGGACTCAACGAAATCATCAGCAATATCGCAGTGACGATGGCGTGGCGGAGTTTGAGGACAGAAACTTTCACAAAATCAGTAACAGGGCGGTCTATTACAGACTCAGCCCGCAGGCGGAAATGAAAAAGCCCGCCGTTTTACCAGCGGGCTTTTCATTAAATCGGCGGTCTGTTGCTGCGCGTTACGCGGGCAGTTTGTAACGCCCCGGAACCGCGATAACCGGCTCTGGCGGCGCGGCGTCGAGCTTGATCGTGTCGATGTTCGCCGGCACCCACGACTCCTTGGAATTGATTGCGTCCTCCCACTCAATGGTGCGACCACTGTAGGCGCTCATGCGGCCCATGATGGCGACCATGGAACTGTGCGCGAGCTGTTCGCCGTTGTTGACGGGCTTGCCGGCGCGGATGCTCTGGATGAGCTCAAGGTGCTCCTGCACATACATTTCGTTCCGCGGTCCTTCGACTCCGCCCTCGCCACCGTTTTTCTCATAGAACCAGCGGTCGCCGTTCGTTTTCTCCAAAACGTGCAGCGGCTTGAAGCCGTTTACCTGGCCTTTTCCGTCCGCGCCCACGATGTAGTCGGCGTTCTCGTTCGAGCAGCCCGCCTGCTGACGGCAGAAGATAAAGCCGCGCCCGCCGTTCGGGAATTCATACATCACGCCGAAGTTGTCGAACACGTTGCCGAATTCCTTCTCCACGCGCTGGACGCGACCACCCAGCGCTGTGCATCGCACGGGCGGCGCGTCTTTAAATGCCCAGTTCATCTTGTCCACGCTATGCACCGCCTGCTCGACGAGAATATCGCCGCTCAGCCACGTGTAATAGAGCCAGTTCCGAAGCTGATACTCGAGGTCCGTCCAGCCAGCCTGACGCTCCTTCGGCTGCCATGGGCTGCTCGTAAGATACGTGCCGTAATAAGCACGGATATCACCGATGTATCCCTCGTGCAGCTTCTTCCAGGTCGCGCGTTCGGCCACGTTGAAGCGCCAGCAGAAGCCGGTCTGAATCGCGAGGTTTTTCTCCTTCGCCTTCTTCACTGCTTCCAGCGCGTGGCGAATCGAGGGCGCGTCAACACCGAGTGGCTTCTCGCAGAACACGTGCTTCCCGGCGTTGATGGCCTTGTGCAGATGCGCCGGACGGAAGCCCGGAGGCGTCGTGAGGAAAACGATATCGATATCCGTCGCGAGCACGCGGTCGATCGCATCGAGGCCCACGAACTTGTTCGAGTCCGGCACCTTCACCTGCTTCTCGAATTTCGCGGAGATATTCTTGTGGCTCGCCTCCAGTTTCGCGGCGTCCACATCGCCCATCGCGACGAGTTCCACATATGGGTCGGCCTTCATGGAATCGACGAGCGCGCCGGAGCCGCGACCGCCGCAACCGACGATGCCGATGCGCACAGCCTTCGCAGCCTGGGCGTTGACGATATGAGGGAAGCTGCTCACGAGTGCCGCGCCCGCCAGACCGGCGGATCCGTTGCGGAGAAATGAGCGGCGGGATACTGGATGGATAGGTGTTTTCATTTGGACGGTATATTGGAAAGAGCGGCGAATCTAGCGGAGCCCGGATTTTTGTCGAGCGCAGGTTCGCCGCGTCCGTGGAGAACCCGCGACTCCGCCGGAACTTTGGCACTGCGCGCTGGAAATCTTCGCGGTCACCGCTAACGTCGCCGCCAATGTCGCGCGCCGCTCTTGCTGGTTTACTGGTCCTGTCCACGGTTTCATTTGCTGAAAACAGCACCGCCATTTCGGCGATGAAGCTAATCCCAAAGGATGCAGCGAAGCGCCTCGCCCGCATCGAGGCCCGCGAAGGCACACCGTGGCCGGAGCGCTGGTATTTCCTCGTCCACGACCCCGCCCTTCCCCGCGGACTCCGTGAATTCGCAGTCGCCGACGGCGGGCTCAAGGCAAACCGCTCGCTCTCGCAGTTTGCGGACATCATCAAGCCTGCCGAGGTGATCGGCGCGGACGCCGTGAAAATCGACAGCGATGCCGTCTCCGCAATCGCCGCACGCTACACCGTCGCAAACGGAATGCGGATGGGCGCTCTCAATTACGAACTCGGCAAATACGGCGAAGGTGCGACGCCTGCGTGGCGAATCGGCGTGGAAAATCCCGCCGGCGATCCGCTGGGAATCCTCATCATCAATGCACGCACCGGCACCGTCGAGCGACATGATGGATTCGACAAGCAGCCCACCGAAGCCGCCGCGCCACCAAAGCCCGTCAAACCGACGCCGACGCCGACGCCAACGCCCGCGCCCGCGAAACCAGTCGCCACCACCAAGCCGGCAGCCACACCCACACCCACGCCCACGCCGCTGAAGCCATTCGTAATTACACGACCCGCAGCGACGCCCGCGCCGACGCCGCGTCCCAACGCCATCAAACGCATCGGCGGCTCCGTCAAAAAACTATTCGGCAACGAATAATGAACCTCGCCCAATCGCTCCGCAAAATCCTCGGTCCCGGCATCGTCGCGTCCGACGAGCCGACACTCACCGCACACGCAAAGGACCGTTGGTTTGCATCGCGCCAGCCCGATGTCGTGGTGCTCGCAAAAAAGCGCGCGCACGTTGAAAAAACACTCCGCTTTGCCAGCGAACACCGCATCCCCGTGACAACGCGTGGCGCAGGCTACGGCTACGTCGGCGGCTGCGTGCCATCGCATGGCGGCATCGTCCTGAGCGTTGCACCAATGAACCGCATCGTGGAAATCAACACCGCCGACGGCGTCGCAGTCGTGGAGCCCGGCGTCATCACTGGCGACCTCCAGGACGCCGTCCGCAAACTCGGCTGGTTCTACCCGCCCGACCCCGCATCGCTGCGCGATTGCAGCATCGGCGGCAACATCGCCACCAACGCCGGTGGACCGCGCTGTTTAAAATACGGCGTCACGCGTAACTACGTCCTCGGCCTCGAAGTCGTGATCGACGACGGCCGCGAGCTCAACTGCGGCGGACGCACTCACAAAAACAAACAAGGCTTCGATTTGATCGGCAACTTCGTCGGCAGCGAAGGTCTGCTCGGCGTGGTGACAAAAGCGACGCTGCGCATCCTGCCGCATCCGCCCGCGCGCTCCACGCTCGCCGCGAGCTTCCGCACTTTCCGCGAAGCTGCGGATGCCGTGCAGCGTATTTTCGCCGCAGGCTATCTGCCGAGCGCGTTGGAAATCGCCGATCCCTTCACGCTGAAAAGCGCGCGCGAATATCTGGGACGCGAAATCACTCCCGGCGCAAAGTCGCTCGTGCTCGTGGAGCTCGACGGGCACGAAAAGTCCGTCCGCAGCGAAACCACCGATCTCAAAAAGCGCATCGACGCGATGGGCGCTATTGCCGTCCTCACCGCACACGGCGACGAACAGTGCGAAAAACTCTGGGGCCTGCGCCGCGCGTACAGCGCATCGCTCAAGGCCACCGGCCTCACGAAGCTGAATGAAGACATCGTCGTCCCGCGCGGCAAACTCGTGGAGCTCGCGGAATTCGGCGAGCGGCTGGCAAAGAAACATGACTTCCCCGTCGCGTGCTTCGGCCACGCGGGCGATGGAAATATCCACGTCAACATCATGGCCGCGAACTATCACGAGCAGCCAAAGATCAAAGCGGCCGTGGACCGCGCGCTCGACGAGCTTTTCAAATGGGTGCTCAAAGCCGGCGGCGTCATCACCGGCGAACACGGCATCGGCCTCGCGAAGAAACGCTGGTGGCCGCTCGCCGTGAACGAAACCGGACGCGACATCCACGCCGCGCTGAAAAGAGCCTACGACCCCAAAGGCATTTTGAATCCCGGCAAGTTTGTCGGGTAGCGGGCGAGAACATGAACACACTCGTCATATTTGCAGCGGCCGCTTGCCTTCTCTCAGGTTGCGGAACGATTAACAGTAGTCGAGAGCGCCAGACCTTGGCCGTTGCCCAAGACCTCCAAGCCAACGGCAAGTCGTCTAAGTACTTCCATGAAGCAAGCCTCTGGTCCGACGTGCCAGGCACGCCAGTTAAAATCATCACGAAGAAACCAATCCGAGTGTCATTTTACCATTGGCCCTTGGGGCCTCGTCAGATTCTGAACCTTGAATCTGGAGAATGGAGTTACCGAGAATGAAACGGGGAGCACATATGATCGTCCGCAGCCTTCTCGGAATTCTTTTCGTCACCGCGTCGCTCCACGCCGCGGATTGGTATGTCGCGCCGGATGGAAATGACGCGTGGTCCGGCAAACTTTCCGCGCCGAACGCGGCGAAGACCGACGGCCCTTTCGCCACGCTCGCGAAAGCCCGCGACGCCATTCGCGGGGTGAAGGAAAAGCGCACGGTGCATATTCGCGGCGGGCTGTATGAACTTCCGCAGGGCCTCAATTTTTCTGCGGCCGACTCCGGGACGAAGGACGCACCGGTCGTGTGGCAGGCATTTGAAAAAGAGACGCCGCTGCTGATTGGCGGGCGCGTCATCTCCGCCTGGAAACCGTGGCGTGATGGCATTCTGCAGACCGATGTCGGCGCGCAGGGATTTGCCGGCGTCGCATTCAAGCAATTGCTTTTCGCCGGGCAGCGGCAGGTGCTCGCGCGGTATCCAAACTTCGACGCGAAGGACCCCATCGCCGGCGGCTGGGCCTACGCGGATGGCGAGATGTGGCCGATGTATGCGGACAAGGACGGCGAGGACCGGCACACACTGAAGGTAAAAAACTTCGACTGGCGAAAGTGGTCGCGGCCCGAGGACGTCGAGGTGTTCGTCTTCCCGCGCTACAATTGGTGGAACGACATCCTCCACGTAAAATCCGTGGACGAGTCGAGCTACACCGTCACCACCGCGAAGGACGCTAGCTACGCCATGCGGGCAAACGACCGCTACTATTTCCAGGGCGCCATCGAGGAACTCGACGCGCCCGGCGAGTGGTATCTCGACAAGCAAACGTCCACGCTCTTTTTCAAACCGCCCGCGCCCATCGACAGCGCGAAAGCCTATGCCCCGACCACCAGCGACATCGTGCGGTTCGACGGCACCGAATACATCACCGTGCGCGGCCTCACGTTTGAATGCGCAGAGGGCAGCGCCATCGCGTTTTCCAAAGCGAACCACAACCGCGTCATCGCCTGCACCGTGCGCAATGTCGGGCACCTCGGCGGCACCGGCATCAGCGTCAAAGACGGCGTGGATAATGGCATCGTCGGCTGCGATGTTTCGTTCACCGGCAGCAATGGCATCGCCCTCGGCGGCGGCGATGTGCCGACGCTTACCGGGGCGCAAAACTTCGCGGACAACTGCTACATTCACCACACCGGCGTCTTTTATAAACAGGGCGTCGGCGTCTCGCTCGGCGGCGTCGGCCAGCGCGTGTCGCACTGCCTCATTCACGACACGCCGCGCTTCGCGATCATGTTCACCGGCAACAGCCACACGCTGGAGTTCAACCACATGCGCCACCTCGCCCTCGAGACCGAGGATGTCGGCGCAACGTATTGCGGCGGGCGCGACTGGATTTCCCCGCGCGGCACCGTCATCCGCTACAATTTCATCCACGACGTCCTCGGCTTTGGATGGAACGGCAAATGGGTGTCGCCCTACTTCGCGTGGGGCATTTATCTCGACGACAATTCCGGCGGCGTGGACGTCATCGGCAACATCGTCGCCCGCTGCGGACGCTCGCTTTTCCACGGGCACAGCGCCCGCGATGCCCGCGTGGAAAACAACATCTTCGTCGAGGGTGGACTGCGCCAGTGGGAGTTCAACGGCTGGCTCACGACCCATCATTTCTGGACCTCGCACTTCGATTCCATGGTGAAAGGATACGAGTCCGTCGCGAATCTCCCCGCGTGGAAAACCATGCGCGGAATGAACATCCACCCGCGCGACATCCCCGACGCCGAAGGCCGCGTCATGTCCGGGAACATCTTCCAAAAAAACATCATGGCGTGGAAAAACGACGAGGCCAAAGCGCTCAACACCGTCGCATTCAGCGCCGCGCGAAATACGTTCGACCACAACCTCTACTGGCACGACGGCAAGCCGCTCAAAACCGGCATCCGCGTCACCGGAAAGATCATCAGCGGCAACCTCGCCCCGAACCCCGGCTTCCAGACCGGCGAGCCCGGAAAAATGCCCGCACACTGGACATTCCAGATCCGCCCGCCCGCTGCGAAGGCGGCGCTCGTCGAGGACGCCGGCCAGCGCGTCCTCCGCATCGACGCCGCATTTGACGACGCCAAAAAGCGCGACAATTACCCCATCGTCGTCGCCCGCGAAATCGAACTCCGCCCCGGCACCACCTACCGCATCCGGGCCCGCTTCCGCACCGACCGCGACACCGCAAAAGCCGCCCTCATGCTCCAATACTACCACGGCGCAAAAGACGGCGAGCCCGGTCATTTCTGGGCCAGCAGCCCGAGCAGCGTCGCAGTCACCCGCGAATGGAAAGACGTCGAGTTCGCATTCGCCATCCCCGCCAAAGGCGAAAAAGGCTACCACGAGCGCATGAAGACATTCCGCCTCCGCATCGACTGGGCGGAGAAAGAAGGCGCGCTGTTTGCCGACGACATCGCCCTCGAAGAAACCGAGCCCCTCGACGAATGGCAGAGCTGGCAAAAAATCGGCGGCGACATTCACAGTGTCATCGCCGACCCGAAGTTCGTGGCACCCGAGAAAGACGACTACCGCCTCGCACCCGACAGCCCCGCATTCGCCCTCGGCTTCGAGCAAATCCCCGTCGAGAAAATCGGCCCCTACCCAAGCCCAGACCGGGCGACATGGCCGATCATCGAAACGCGAGGCGCAAGGGAAATGATGGCGGGCAAGCAGCCGCGCTCAGATTAATTTCGGTGGTGTGCTCGACCACCCGAAATCCCTCGGCGCTTTGAAAGCCGCGAAACCCGGTTGCTTTGAAAGGGGCTCGACGGTCCGTATTCAAAAGCGCAAGAGTAGTCCAAGCTTCACCCATGAACTACGCACGCACTCTTTTTCCCACCCTGATGTTCGCTCCGCTCGTGGCGTTGAGCGCTGCGGATATTCGGTTTGAGGATGTGACTGGGCCGGCGGGGCTGCGGGAGCCACTGGCGGGGTTGATGGGGCATGGCGGGGCCTGGGGCGATTTCGATGGCGACGGACGGATTGATTTGTTCGTCGGCGGGTTTGCGGACCGCCCGGATGCGGAGTACGCGCCTGCGCCAGGGCCTGTATTGAACCGGCTGTTTCGGAATGATGGAGGCGGGAAGTTCGCGCCGGTGGACGTGCCCGGACTGGGCGTGCCCGCGCGGACGAGCGGCGCGATTTTTGCAGACCTCGACAACAACGGGACGCTGGAACTTTACGTGGCGAACAATGCGAAACAGCACACGGGCAGGAACCCGCAAAAGCCGGCGCAGGCACAGCGGAGCCAGTTGTTTCGCAACGACGCAGGCAGGCTCACGGATATTTCTACGTCGAGCGGTGCGTGCCCAGAGTCGCTGTTCACGGCCCGCAATGTGGGCGTGCTGGATTTCGATGGGGACGGACTGCTGGATCTTTTGATCGTCGAGGACAAGTTCACAAAAGCTCCGCGCTCGGTGCTGCTGCGCAATCTCGGTGGCTTGAAGTTTGCAGACGCCAGCGAGGCGGCAGGGTTGCCGTCGGACATTTTCGGTCTCGGTCTCGCGGTGGCGGATGTGAATGAAGACGGGCGTCCGGATTTTTTCGTTGGGCACAGCAATCGGCTGTTCGTCAGTCAGCCGGGGAACCGGTATCGCGAGGCTGTGGAGCTTGCGCCGGTGTTCAAGCACGCGCCATTCGACGCGGAGGACTGGCCGTGCGGAGCGGCGTTTGGGGACTTGAATCGCGACGGGCGCATGGATCTCGTTGTCAGCGCTCATTCGGTGAAGGCGCGGAACCGGGTGTTTCTGAACGGCGGGATGAAGGACGGCGCTCCTCAGTTTCGGGAAATCACAGCGGAGGCCGGGCTTGCGGATGTGGTGCCGGTGCGCTGCCCGCATGTTGAGATTCAGGATTTCGACAATGATGGCTGGCCGGATATTTACGTGTCGGCAGCGTGGGTGGACGACGGCCGGGTGACGCCGCTGATTTATCATCACGATGGCGTGCGGGACGGTGTCCCGCGGTTCTCGCCGCCGCGTACGATCGCCATGCCGATGGTCTATTATCCGGCCGGACCGTCGGGGGATTTCGACGGCGACGGGAGGCTCGATTTATTCCTCATCAATTGGTTCGCGGGGAATCACTCACGGCTGCTGCGCAATGACGCTCCGGCGAAGGCGTGGCTCGATGTGCGCGTGAAGGGACGTACGTTCAACACGATGGGAATCGGATCCCGCGTGGAGGTTTTTGCAGCCGGGCATTCGGGCGAACCCGGGCATCGGATTGGCACGCAGGAAATCGGCACGGGATTTGGATACGCGAGCGGTCAGCCGGCCGTGTGTCATTTTGGGCTGGGCAATGCGGAGGCGGTGGATGTCGAAGTCCGCCTGCCGGATTCCACAGTCGTGAAATTTCCGAATACCAAAGCCTGTCAAACCCTGCGGGTCGAACAACCATGAGACATCTTCTTCACGCCGCGTTACTGCTGGCGCCCGCGTTTTCGGGCTTTTGTGCGGACAAGCCCGCTGATGTCACCTTCCCTCCTCGGCTTTCCGATGGCGCATCGAGCGTCACGGAAAGTTCGCCCGAATTCCTGAAGGCGCCCGCTGGTTTTCCTGCGGATGTGGCAATCGCAAAGACTGCGCCGACCGTGGATTTCGCGTTTATTCCGGGGCAGGATTATCCGGGCAAACCGTGGTCGGCGTGGGGCGACAGCCTCGCGGTGAACGGAAAATACTATGCCGCCGTGGGCGACCACCTCGCGCCGGGGAATGCGTTTGTGTACGAATTCGATCCGGCGACGAAGCAATTCCGCCAGCTCGCCGATGTGAAGAAGCTGCTGCGACTTCCAGAAGGACACTACACGCCGGGCAAGATTCACAGCCGGCTCGACCTCGGCAGCGACGGTTGGCTCTACTGTTCCACCCATCGCGGTTCCACGCGCATCACGACCGATGCGAATTTCTACAAGGGGGACTGGATCATTCGATGCAATCCAGCGGACGGAAAGTGCGAGATCGTGGCACACGCACCCGTGCCGAAGCACTGCATCCCGTGCAGTGTGCTGGACGGAAAGCGGATGGTTTTTTACGGCGGCACCGCACCGGGCAGCGACAGCGATCCGCTGGGAATCCAGTTCTTCGCCTACGACATCCGCGGGCGCAAAGTGCTCTACTCCGGCGCCGACGGCCCCGCTCGCTACATGGTCTTCGCGCCATCCACCGGACGCGTCTATTTTAACGGCAGCAAGTCCGGCGAACTCCTGCGCTACGACCCGGAGAAAGGCGGGGCGCCCGTGCGGATCGCAGCGACCATCGGCATCCGCGCGGCGTCGGATGAAACGAAGGATGGATTTGTTTACACGGTATCCGAGGGCAAAGCCGGCCACGCTCCCGAGATTTATGCCTTCAACACGAAAACCGAGCAGGCCGAGTCGCTGGGTCCCGCTTCGGTAGGTACGCAGGGCTACATCGCATCGCTCGACGTGGACCCGGCCGGACGTTACCTTTACTACGTGCCCGGCGCACACGGCGGCAGCGACAAGGACGGCGGCGCGGTGGTTCAATTCGACGTGAAAACAAAAACGCGGAAATTACTCGCGTTTCTTTCGCCGCTTTTCGCTCAAAAATACGGCAGCACATTGAAGGGCACCTACAGCACCGCCATCGACCCAGCCGGCGACAAACTTTACATCACATGGAACAACAGCCGCGGTACGAAGGCTTGGGATTCCGTCGTGGTGACGGTGGTCCATATCCCCGTTTCCGAGCGGCAGCCGTGATGCCGAGACACGCCTCTTTTCTCTGAAAAACCACCTAAATGCGACTGATTCGCAAATAGTTCTTGCGAACGAGTCTCAGTCCCGCCATCGTTTCCGCAGAACATGAACTGCAACCCGACAAAGCTGACTCTCGCAGACGCCAAATGCGGCGACCGGTTGCGTGTCGTTCATATTTGTCCCGATTGTCCGCATTGCCTGCGTTTGCGGGAGATGGGCTTTCACGACCGGATGGTGATTAAAAAGGTTGCAGACGGGAACGCTGTCATCTGCGTCATCATGGGAACGCGGATGGCGCTCGGTCGGGAGCTTTGCGAGCACATCGAGGTGGAGCGCCTCGCAGCCTGATTTTTCCGACCAATATGAGCGAACAGGCCGCCACAAACGTCCCGCTTTCGAGCCTCGTCCCCGGGGAAAAGGGTCGTATTTCCACAATCGAACTGCCCGGTGCCGCTCGCGGACGCGTGATGGAAATGGGGATGACCATCGGCACGACTATCGAGGTCGTGAAAGTCGCGCCGCTCGGCGATCCGGTCGAATACAAGGTGCGCGGCGGGCACATCTCTTTGCGAAAAAACGAAGCTTCCCAGATCCGAGTCCAGCGGATCTGAGGAATCCTGCCGCCTGCGAACTGGCGATAACTCTTTAAAACCTTATGGCTGACGAACTGTTTCGCCGCGTGGCCATCGCGGGGAACCCAAATACAGGCAAGACCACGATTTTCAATGCGCTGACGGGGCTCCGTCAGAAGGTGGGGAATTATCCCGGTGTAACGGTGGAGAAAAAGACCGGGCGCTTTTTCGGCAGCCACGGTGAGCAGATGGAACTGATCGATTTACCCGGCAGCTACAGCCTCCAGGTGCGCTCGCCCGATGAAGCGGTCGCGCGGGATTTGCTGCTCGGGCGCGTGGCTGGCGAGCGGAGGCCGGACGTGATCATTGCAGTCGTCGATGCGTCAAACCTCGACCGCCATCTTTACATCGCCGCCCAAATGCTGGAGTTGGGAATCCCCGTGGTCGTCGCGCTGAACATGGTGGATGTCGCCGAGGAGCGCGGGCTGATCATCGACCTCGTGGAATTGAAGGAAAGGCTGGGAGTGCCGGTGATTCCGATGGTTGCGGCCAAGGGAACGGGAATCATTGAACTCAAGCAGGCCGTCTCCCGTTCGCCGCTGCCGAAGCCGGAGCAACGCGCGCAGCTCCCGATTGTCTTCGAGCGCGAAATCAGCACGCTTGCGAAAACCACGGGCGGTGGCGCTGAAGTCGCGCGGATGGACGCGATGCTTTATCTTTCGCTCGATCAGCAGGGGCTCGCTTCGTCCGGTCTGGATGAGTCCATGCTCGCGGCGGTGAATGCCTCGCAAAGCCGTCTCCGCGCCGCGGGAATTGATCCCATCGCAGCACCTGTCGATGCCCGCTACGACTGGGTCGCAGTCATCTGCTCAGCAGTGATCCGCCGCCAGGGTGAGGACACCGAAGGACTCACGCTCAGCGATCGGCTCGACATGGTGTTCACGCACAAGCTCTGGGGCTGGGTCGCATTCGTGGCGATGATGGCGCTGATGTTTTTCTGCATTTTCACCGTCGCTGCGTATCCGATGGACTGGATCGACGGCGGCATTTCCGCACTGAAGGACTGGGCGTCGGCGCGAATGTCGCCGGGGAATCTCCAGTCGCTCGTCGTCGATGGAATCATCTCCGGCGTCGGCGGCGTGGTCATTTTTCTCCCGCAGATTCTCGTGCTCTTTTTCTTCCTCGGTCTACTCGAGGACAGCGGCTACATGGCCCGCGCCGCCTTTATCATGGACAGGCTCATGTCGCGCGTCGGGCTCCACGGAAAGTCATTTGTGCCGCTGCTGTCGTCCTTCGCGTGCGCAATTCCCGGCGTGATGGCCACGCGCACGATCGAGAACCGGAAGGACCGCATCGTAACCATCCTCGTCGCTCCGCTGATGAGTTGCTCGGCGCGGCTGCCCGTTTACATCGTGATGATCGCCGTCATGCTTCCCGCCGCGAATGCATTTCAAAGCGCGGGCATCATGCTCTCGATGTATCTGCTCGGCCTCATCGCGGCTTTTGTGATGGCGTGGCTTTTCAAAAATACGCTGCTCAAAGGCGAGACGCCGATGCTGTTGCTGGAACTTCCTCCTTATCGCGCGCCGGCACTGCGCGGAATTGTCCAGCGCATGTGGGAGCGCGGCCTCATTTTCCTCCGCCGCGCCGGAACCGTTATTCTCGCGCTGAGCATCATCCTTTGGGCGCTCATGACGTATCCGAAGCCTGAAAACCCGGATGCCACGAAGTCCGAAGCTCTCGCTCACAGCATCGCAGGCCGCATGGGGCACACGATTGAGCCCGTGATTAAGCCCCTCGGCTACGATTGGAAAATCGGTATCGGTCTCATCGCCAGCTTCGCGGCGCGTGAAGTCTTTGTCGGCACGATGGGACAGATTTATAACATCGAGGATGCCGATGAGGAGAACGAAGAGCTCCGTGAGCAAATGCGTTCCGAGCGCCGCCCGGATGGCTCGCCTCTGTTCACGCCGCTCGTCTGTCTGAGCCTCATGGCGTTTTACGTGCTCGCGATGCAGTGCATCAGCACCGTGGCCATCGTCCGTCGTGAAACCGGCGGATGGCGATGGCCGCTATTTCAAATCGCCTACATGACCGGCCTCGCCTACCTCGCGGCGCTCGTCGTTTATCAGGGCGGCAAACTCCTCGGCTTCCAGTGAGCGACGCCGTTCAACAGGTCGTCGTCGCGGCAGCCGTGATTGGCTCGATTGTGTATCTTATTCTGCGTGGACGCAAAAAAGCGGAATGCGGCGGCGGATGCGGGACATCGTGTGCGGCGAAGAATCTCGGCACGAACGGCGATGACGCGGACCGGAAGAAAACGCCGATGGGTTCCTAAATTGCGCGGAGGCGCAACGCTTTACTCGGCGTTCTGTTTCCGTTTGCGTTGAGGGCCGCCCGGTTCCTTGCCGTCGCTGTCGCCACCGCCGTCTCCCCACAGTGGCTTCACATTCGTGGAATTCCACGCATCCCATTTTGCCTGCAGCTCCTTTACTTTGTCGGGCTCGGCGGCTGCGAGGTCCTTCGTTTCACCGATATCGTTCGCCAGATTGTAGAGCTTCGCCGCGCTCACGGGCTGGTTTCGTTTGCCTGTGCCGGTATCGGCGTTTGTGTCGTAGCGGACAAGTTTGTAGTCGCCCGAGCGCACCGCCATTTGCGCGCCAAATCGCCAGTAGAGTGCGTCGTGTGGGTTTTCCCTCGCTGCGCCGGTGATGAACGGCACAAGGTCCACGCCATCGAGTTTCCATTCCGGTTTTGCCTCCACGCCCGCAGCCGCCAGCGCCGTGGCGGAAAGGTCGATTTGATTCACCGGCTGATCGTAAACGCCCGGCTTCACGCGCGCCGGCCACGACACCAGGAACGGCACCCGCACGCCACCTTCGAGCGTCGTCCGCTTTGAGCCGCGCAGCGGTTCGTTTCGCGAACCGTTCACCGTCACGCCGGGCATTGTCGGTCCGCCGTTGTCGCTGATGAAAAAGACCAGCGTGTTTTGCTCAAGCCCTGCGTCCGCAAGTTTCCGGCGCACTTTGCCGATGGCTTCATCCATCGCGAGCATCATCGCTGCGTAGGTGCGGCGCTGTTTGTCGGCGATGCCGGAGAATTTCGCGAGCCGCTCGTCCGTAGCGTGCATCGGAGTGTGCACGGCATTGAAAGCGAGGTAGAGAAACCACGGCTTCGCTTGATGGCGATCGATAAATGAGACGGCCTCGCGACCAAAAGCGTCGGTGGTGTAATCGAGTTCCGTCACCGGTGTTGTCCCGCGCAGAATTCCACGCGACTCAAAGTAACTGTGCGCACCGCCGAGGAAGCCGAAGAATTCATCAAACCCGCGCTTTTGTGGCTGCATCGCCTCCTGATTGCCCAGGTGCCACTTTCCGACAAGCCCGGTGACGTAACCTGCCGACTTCAGTCGGTCCGCGATGGTGGTCTCGCCGACCGGCATCCCCGTCGTGGCCCCGCCGGGGTTGAACTCATGACCGAAGCGGTTTTGATACCGGCCGGTCAGCAACGCGGCCCGTGTCGGCGAGCAGTAGGGGCCCGTCACATACCCGCTGGAGAAACGGACGCCGGACTTCGCGAGCGCGTCGAGATTCGGCGTGGGGATGTCCTTGCAGCCATGAAAACCGACATCCGCGTAACCCATGTCGTCGCCGACGATGAGCAGGATATTTGGCTTATCCGCTGCGTGCGAAAGCCCGGTGATTGCGAGAAGAGAGGCTAGAAGTGCGAAAAGTGGCTTCATTGAGTTGGCGATTGAATGCAACGCTTTGACACGCCGCGAATGGGAAACAGCAGCGCAGCGCCCGATTGCCTCCAGAATTTCATCAACGACGAAGCGAATAACCGCACGGTTGAATGTTAATCGGCTTGAATCTAAAACCGATGCGCCCACTCTCAGCACGATTCCAGAGTAATCGTAGATTTATTCGAACGCTCGGAATGCGGCCCCTAAACTCAATCAGCCCAACAACCATGACACCAACGCCGACACCAACGCCGACACCAACGCCGACACCCTCAATTCCGCCTACGTATACTTGACGGAAAACAGTCGAATTTTTGTTTCGATCGCGGCTTACCGCGATAGCGAGCTGCCGCAGACCATTCGCGACCTTGTTTCCCACGCGACGAAGCCGGAGAACCTCGTTGTCGCGATTTTCGAGCAAAGCGAATCGCGGCTCCCGAGCAGCACGTTTCCCGAAGGCATCACTTTCATTCACGATTTCGCCCCAGCATCGGAGAGCCGAGGCGTCGGCTGGGCCCGGGCCCGACTTCAACAGCATTTCGACGGGGAGGAATTTTATCTCCAACTCGACGGCCATCACCGCTTCGCGCCGGGATGGGACGCGAAGCTAATGGCAGAGTTTCGCCGCTGCGAATCGGAGCGTCCCATTTTCAGCGGCTATCTTCCCCCAATTCCCGAAGGATGTGAATTCGATCCGCGCGGGGGCACGCTCCGCGCTTCCCATTTCGATCCCGAGGGTGTCCTCCACCTTCGCTTCCATCCGATCGCCGGCGGGATCGAAGGGCCACCAGTTCGCGGCAGCTACCTTTCCGGGCACTTCATCTTCGCGCCCGGGGAACTCGTCCGCGATGTCCCGTACGACCCTGATTTTTATTTCTTCGGCGAGGAGGTGAGTCTGAGCGCACGGGCCTTCACGCACGGCTACGATGTTTTTCATCCGCGGCGTTCAGTCGTCTGGCACCGCTACGGGCGCGGGGGTGCTCGCAGGCACTGGGATGATCATTCATCCACCTGGCGTGAGCTTCAGAGTAAAAGCGTGGAAAAATGGCGGCGGCTCTTTGGCCACGAGCCGCTCATCGGCGGAGCCGACGGTTTCGGGACGCGGCGTTCGCTTGCGGAATTTGAGCGATGGACTGGCGTCGATTTCCGATGGCAGGTCATCCACCCGTCAGCGCTCACCGGTGAACCGCCACCCAGCAAGGCGACCGAAGGCTGGGTGCTCGCGGAAGGTCTCGTGAACCAGCGCTCGGTGACGGTCGCGCTTCCATCGCTCGCCGATGAACCGCACGAGTCCGTCTATATCGCAATTCGTGATGCGACGCCGAGGGATGTCTTCGTTCTCCGGCAAAGTGCGGCCGAGTACGCCCGGCTGCGGGAGCAAGGCCTGACCGCGACCATCCGCTTTCGCGAGGGGCCGCTCTCGGTCGTCGTGCTCCCGTTTTTCAACGGCGCCTGGTGTGCGAGTCGCGAATGGATGCTCGCCTAGGAATAAGGTCGCCAGCCTGAAGCGAACCGGCTTAAATCGTTGCCCGTGCAGGATATCACGCTGTTACTCGAAGCAATAAGGACCGGTGACCCTGGAGCGGGGGAGAATCTTCTCCCGCTCGTCTACAACGAATTGCGCAGACTGGCCACCCATAAACTCGCGAAGGACAAGAACGCGCACACTATTCAGGCGACGATGCTTGTTCACGATGCATGGCTGCGCCTTAGCGCTGACGCCGGTGTGGCTTTTGAAAGCCGAGCGCACTTCTTCGGTGCCGCAGCCGAAGCCATGCGGCGAATTCTAGTCGAAAGCGCGGAACGGCGAAATGCGGCGAAACGCGGTGGAGGCGTGGAGCATGTCGACATCGCCGGACTGGAAATCGAGGCACCGTGTGGGACGGACGATGAGCTCCTCGCTGTAAACGAATCGCTTGAGCGCTTCGCCGCGGTGGACGCGCAGAAGGCTGAACTTGTAAAACTGCGCTATTTTGCCGGCATTACCATCGAGGAAGCGGCGGCGCTTTTGGGGATCGCCGTTCCGACCGCAAACCGGCACTGGGCCTACGCGCGCGCCTGGCTTCACCAGGACATTTCCGAGCGCCGATCAAAAGAATTTTAAAAAATCTTCACTTTTGGTGATACGTTTTGCCCAAATTTTCCGCATGTATGGGTATGAGCAACGTTGCTCCAATGCCCGATAACTTTAAGCTGACTGAGGAGGAGGTCTTCCAATGCGCGGCTGCGCTACCGGCGTTTGAACGCGCGCAGTATTTGGAATCTGCCTGCGGCGGCGATTTGGCATTGCGGCGCCGGGTCGAGCGGCTTTTGAAATCCCATGAATCGACCGGATTCATGGATGTACCGGTTTCGCCGGAGATTCTGGCTGAAATCGAGCGGCTGAAGCCCGAGGATGCCGGTGACTTTATCGGGCCCTACAAGCTTCTGCAGGAGATCGGACACGGCGGTTTTGGCACGGTGTGGATGGTCGAGCAGCATCGCCCCGTCCGCCGCAGGGCTGCGCTGAAGGTGGTGAAACTCGGGATGGACACCAAGGAGGTAATCGCGCGATTTGATCAGGAGCGGCAGGCGCTTGCGCTGATGGATCACCCGAACATCGCGCGGGTATTCGATGCGGGAATGACGCCCTCGGGACGCCCGTACTTCGTGATGGAGTTGGTGCGCGGAACGAAACTCACGGAGTTTTGTGATACGCACAAACTCTCGATGGAGGAACGGCTCCGTCTCTTTGTCCGCATCTGCCACGCGGTCCATCACGCGCATCAAAAGGGCATCATCCATCGCGACCTGAAGCCCTCGAATATTCTGGTGGGAACAGTCGACGGTGTGGCGGAGCCGAAGATTATCGATTTCGGAGTGGCGAAGGCGACGCAAACGAGACTCACGGATCATTCCCTGTTTACCGAGTTCGGCCAGATTATCGGAACACCCGTTTACATGTCACCGGAGCAGGCCGAAACGACTACGCTCGATATCGACACGCGAAGCGATGTCTACAGCCTCGGAATTGTGCTGTATGAGTTGCTGACGGGGAGTACGCCGTTCAACCGGGACGCAATTGAAAGCGGCAACATCGAAGCGATTCGGAACATCATCAAAAACACCGAACCGAAACGTCCATCCACAGCACTCGGAACGCTCTGCAATGTCGAGCTGGCTACTGTGGCGAAGCACCGCCATACCGAGCCTCCCCGTTTGATTGGTGCGTTGAAGCGCGACCTCGATTGGATCGTGATGCGAGCCATCGAGAAAGAACGCAACCGTCGTTACGACTCTGTGTCGGCACTGGCGGAGGATATTGAGCGCCACCTCCGCGCCGAGCCGGTTGTCGCGAGACCTCCCACGGTCGGGTACCGTACTCGCAGGCTCATCATGCGGAACAAGGCCGCATTCCTCACCACCACAGCCATTGCTGCGACGCTGGTATGCGCGACGTTTATCAGCGTGAGTCAGGCGATTCGTGCACGGGAGGCCCTGGGCGAACTCCGCGCAACTGCGCCTGCTTTTGCTGCTCAAGCCCGCGAACTGGCCGTCGCCGAATCATTCGACGCGTCGCTCGAAAAGCTCGGCTACGCGATTAAACTTCAGCCGGACTCTGCGGAGTACCGGCTATCCCGCGCCGACATCCTTCAGGCACTGGGCCGTCTGGAGGATGCGGCGCTGGACTACCGCGGAGTGCTCGCCTTTTCACCGGGACATCCCCGCGCAACGGCAAATCTCGCGCTTTGCAACAAACTGCTCGCGAGTCCCCGCCAGCCGGACGGCAGCATCGGCCGCGAAGCCCTCGCGACCCTGCGCATCGCAATGTCCGCCGAATCCCGTCCGCCAGGCGAGATCATGCTCGTGGCACGCAAAATCGGGCAGGAGAACGAAATCGCCCTCGAATACTGGCGCGCCCGGCTCCGCGGCCTGACGAATCATTCCGACAAGCCTGTTGCGGATCGCCTCGGCGTACGAAAGGATGGGCTGCTGGATCTCGATTTGAAAGGAACCGGCATCTCGGACCTCAGTCCTCTTTCCGGCGCGCCCGTCGGCAGCCTCAATCTCGGCGATTGCCGCGACGTCCGCAGCATCGAGCCACTCCGCGGAATGCCTCTGCAATGGCTCAGCCTTTCGCGCACATCGGTCGAAGACCTCTCACCCCTGGCGGGCTCCTCCACGCTCACAGAACTTAATCTTTCACATACCCCGGCGTCCGACCTAGGTCCGCTCGCAAACCTCAAGCTCAGTATGTTGCAGCTTGGTTACAGCGAGGCTCGCGATCTCACGCCGCTGAGCAAACTCCCGATCAAGTATCTTGATCTGGAGAATGCTCGCGGCGTGGGGTCACTTGCCGCGCTCGCGGACATGCCGCTCGAGTGGCTGAGTTGTGCCTACATTAACGTCACCGATTTCTCGCCGCTCGCCGGCCTCCCCCTCAAGAAGCTCTGGTTGCAGGGCTGCACAGTCGGCGATCTCAAGTTTTTGCGAACGCTTCCCCTTGACACCCTCATTCTCACCAAGGCGAAGGACGCAGTGAATTTTGCCGCTCTGACGGAACTGAAATCGCTCAACACGCTCGCGCTCCCGTCAGACATCGAAAAACTCAGCGACGCGGATCTCGACGCAATCGAAAGTCTGCGCAGCAATCCCGTGATCGAGCGTCTCACCAGCCGCCTTCCGGAAGGCTCCGTGCCTGCCGCGGCACAGACTGCAGAATCATTTTGGGCGGAGTGGGATCGCGACGTTTCCTGGCAGCGCGGTCTGCGAAAAGTGGGCATCACTCCCCGCATCACACGACAGCCGGATGGCTCCTGGCACGTAACCGCATGGAGCAGCCCCGAAATTCACGACCTCGCCATCTTCAAAGGTGCAAATATCAGCGCACTGGACGTCAGCCTTTGCTGCAATGTGCGCGACATAAGCCCGCTGGTGGGCGTCCCGCTGAAGATCCTGAAATTTGCCCATACGAAAGTGGAGGACCTGACGCCGGTGCGGCAAATGAAGCTGGACGAGATTTGGTTCGCGGAAACTCCCGTCAAGGATCTTTCTCCGCTCGCCGGACTTCCTCTACGCCGCGTGTATTTCGACAAGTGCGCGAACCCGATGGATATCGCGCCATTGGCGTCCATCGCCACGCTCGAGGAGGTCATCCTGCCCGACCGCCCCCTCTCCGTGGAAAGCCTCCGCAATCACGAGCGCCTGCGCTACCTTGCATTTAACTTCAGCAGCAAGACATTCCGCCCCTCGCGGACCGCAGCCGAGTTCTGGAAGGAGTGGGATGGTTTCACCTGGCTGCCCGCGCTCGCGGGAACCGATTTCTCGATCTCACAGCGCGCCGACGGAATTACCACGCTCATTATCCGCGATCCGGCATTTGATAATCTGGCGTTGATTTCCAAATCAACCCTCACCGGTCTGGATATCGGAAAGACAGCGGTGACGGACCTCGCACCGCTGGCGGGAATGCCAAGCCTCCGGCATCTGACGTTCCCCGAGGGCGCGCTAAATGCCGGCGCGCTCCGCAATCTTCCGCAGCTTGAACGAATTTCCACAACCCGCGCCAAAACGGGCGAACCGGCGCAGACCGCTGTCGAGTTCTGGAGCGGCAGAAACTAACCCCCCGCTCGCGAAACTGCTCGTCGCAGAACGTCCACACCTTCCCGGTGGCGGCGCTCGACAAAGGCGCGCCCCTTCGCCGCCTTTTCCTTCGCAGCCGCCGGGTTCCGCGCCATCGCGAGCACTGCGGCGGGCATGGCTTCGAGGTCCGCGTCGCGGTCGAAATCAAACAGCCATTCGCCAAGCCCGATATCGCGCCACATGATGCCCTTGCTCGTCTGCTCGGCCCAGCGGCAG
The DNA here is from genome assembly GCA_005791535.1 of Verrucomicrobiaceae bacterium. Classification (GTDB taxonomy): domain Bacteria; phylum Verrucomicrobiota; class Verrucomicrobiia; order Chthoniobacterales; family Chthoniobacteraceae; genus SXWH01. Next base: position 56,965 of record SXWH01000161.1, read on the forward strand.
ACGATGGCCGGGATGCCGTTGCCAATGCACATGATGGGCGAATGCATCTCGTGCCCGAACAGACCCGCGCTGCGGCGATAGGTGCTGATCGCCTCGGCAGTGAGCCAGTAATTCTCGCGCCACACACACCGCGCGCGGATGTCGGCGGGCAGTTTATCGAGGATCATTTCCTTGTTCACAGCCATCTGGGTCTCGTCCTCGGGGCAGAGGAGAATTTTGAGGTCCGTCTGCTGCACGACCGCCGTGATCGCGTCGCGGAGCGGCTTGCAATCATGCTCTTTCATGGCCTCGTTGCGCGCGTGCTTCGTCTCGTCGCGCGCCGCCTTCTTCGCGGGAATCAGCCAGTAAGGCGTGTAGCGAAGCCGCGGGATGCAGCAGAGAAACTTCCCGTCCTCCAGGCCGTTGGCTTTTAAAAACGCGTCGGCCTTTGCGTCATCGCGCAGGTCCGTTGCAAACGCGCCGTCCGGCCCGAAGTCCATGACAGGGCTCGTGCAGCCTTTCGCTTTCGCGAGTTCGAGCGAAACGGAATCGCGGAAGAATACGAAGCTCGCACCGCTGAGGACGGCAATCGTCTGCGCCACTGCGCTGTCCGGAGCCGGCTTCGTCGCCGTGGAACCGGTCATCGAAAAGGTAATTCCGAAAACGCCATACGGCTTCGAAGTCTCGCGGCTCCAGCGCACGACGTCCTTCTCCGCAACGAGCGAAGGTCCCGAGCCGTGCAGGAGGAAATCGCACTCGTCAAACGCCGCCTTCAAAGCCGCGGGATCCTGGACGATGGTGAGCTTCGGAAACCGTGCGCGAAGCATGGCATCGACGCCATTCCCGACACTGCCCGGCCAGAGCCGCACCTCGGCTTCGGGGAAGTGCTTTTCCAAAATCGCAAGCACGCCCGGCGTATGCGCGATGTCGCCGATGTTCACCGTCTGCCACGACGACCTCAGCAGGATGCGGGGCGCGCGCTTTTCCGCCGCGGGGACGGATGCTGCGATGGATGCGAGAAACGCGGCGTGGATGAATTGACGGCGGCTGTGCATGACGGTGGTGCCTCACTCACAAACACAAGCCGGCAAGCCCGCGCAAGCCGGGACCCGCGGTTACGGGGCTTCGCCCGGGAACGGATTCGCGCCGAGGCGGAGCTTGATCTCCTCAACCGGGTATCCGGCTGGAGATGCAATCGCGGCGGGGCGGCACGCGGAGCAGAATACGAGAAGCGCAACCGCTCCGGCTGCGACAACCGCGTCGAGCGCACCAGCCATGCGGCTCGTCCTGCGTGCCGGCGCAAGGATGCGGCGGACGCGTTGCTCGAGCTTGCCCTGCTGGCGCTGTGCCATCGCGAGATATGCGGCGGCTGCCGAGGGCCGGCGCGTCGCGGACTTCGCCATTTCCCAAAGGACCGTTGCGTAGTCGGCCGGCGCGACACCGTGTTCCACGACGAGTTCATCCACAGCATACTCGCGTTCCAAAGAGAGCTGGTGCTGCAGCGCCCAGACGAACGGATTGAACCAATGCAACGCACAGGCAAAGCGGCCCAGCGCATGAATCCAGAGGTCTCCGCGGCGGAAGTGTCCGAGTTCATGGAGAAGCACGAGCCGACGTTGCTCGACAGTCCAGTGCAGTGCTTCGTCGGGCAGCAGGATGGTGCGGCGGAAAAGACCTGTCGCACTCGGAATGAAGCCCGGGCCCGCGAGCCGCAGATGCACGCGACCGCGAATCCCCAGCATTTCCTGAGCGGCGGCGAGGCACTCGGACCATTCTCCGCCCGGCACCGCGCAAGTTTCACCGAGCAGGGAGCGGATTGCAAAAACACCAGACAGCAGACGCGCGAGACAGGTGATTGCGCCGGCGATCCAGACCAGCGCCAGCCATTGCCAGTCATCGGAAGGCGCAGCAGCGGCAAGCCCCGCAACAGCAGCGGGGGCATCGATTTTCACCGGCGCGAATTTCCACAGCGGGAGCACCAGAAGCATCACGAATGCAACCGCAGGCACCGAACGCCGGAGCCTGCTGCGCCACGCCGCCGGGCATAAAAATACGCACGCCGCGGCAAGGCCGCCGATTGCGAGGGAACGAATGATCCAGTCCGAGGTGAACGTGATGAGGCTCATTGTTTTTTTCTTTCGTCGATCATCGCCTTGATGCGGGCGAGTTCCACGTCATCGACGTCCTTCGGGTCGAGCAGCGTGGCGACAAGTTCCGCGGGGCTGTTGTTGAAAAAAGTGGAGAGGATTCGCTTAAGCGCGTTCTTGCTGGCTCGTTCGGGCGACGCGGTGGGCAGGTAAAAATACCGCTTTCCTTCGCGCTCGTGGCGGAGGTGACCTTTCGTGACCAGCACCGCGAGCAAAGCGCGAACGGCGGAGTAACTCGGCGCATCGGATAGTTGCTCGTGCACTTCATTCGCCGACGCGCGACCAGCCCGCCAGATGATGTCCATAATCTGGCGCTCGCGTCTTGAAAGTGGATCGTTCTGTTCAGCAGGCACGATGGGTATTGTGCCTCGAAAAAACGGCGCGTCAAAAAGAAAGTGCAGGTTTTTTAGCAGAAAGTCCTTGCCGGCTGTTCGGGAATCTGCTGTATTTTTAGCACATGAACACCAAACCCGCTTGTTTCCTTGCTCTCGCCGCCGCCGCGTTCTTCTCCGGATGCGCCTCCTACGTCAACTCACCCGCCGCCCGCTCCGCCGTGGCCCAGCGCCGCGAGGCGTTTTCGCACTCGCTTATTTCGAAGGCTTACAATGCACAGCCGACGATGCGTTTTCCAGCAACCGTCGCCATCGCGCCGATGGGCTCCGAGGCGGTGATGCACATCCGCGCGCTCGATGCGCTGGGCAGACTCGAGCCGCTGAAGTCGCTCCCCGAGTTGCGCAATCTGCCGATGGCGACGTCCCTGCTGGAAAACTCCGCCGACCACAAGGATGAGGGAAATGTCCCGCTGCTTCGCTTGCGCGAGGCCGCGGCGCGACTGCATGCCGATGTCGTGCTGTTGATCTCCGTGGAGACCAACGCCACGGACGGCCAGATGTTCGCGCCGCTCACGACAGCGACGCTCGGGCTCTTCCCGAACAACCGCTACGAAATCGTCGCAACCGGCTTGGCGGCTCTCATCGATACGCGCACAGGATACGTTTATGGGACCTCGGAAAAGAGTGCGGCGAAATCGGGTGTCATGATGGTTGCCGGAAGCAGCGACGCGCTCGCGCGCCGCAAGCAGCAGGCGCAGCGCGAAGCCGTGGAGAAGTTGCTGAAGGAGTTCCCTTCATTCTGGAGCGGAGTCGTCGCGGCGCACCGGAAGTAGCTGTGCATTTGCCCGTTCCGATGATAACCGACCGCGCATGAAATTCATCGTTCCATCGCTCATCTGCATTCTGCTTTTCGTCACCGGCTGCACGACTTCGCAGCGGCAACCCCCGACTGCACGTGCACCGCTTACGCATGTGGAGACCACCGGCGAGCGGCCTGGCATCGGCACGGCGTGGGGCGAGCAGCGGGAATCGTGCGTGGAAAAGGCGAGCTTCGTCCGCGGCTGGATCGATCGTCCCGGCGGAACGGGCATGCTGTACTACAACGACGCGGAGGGAGTTGACGCGATGCTCGACTTCCTCGGCGGCGAACCCAAGCCGCGAACCGGACTTTATCCCACGGCGAACGAACTCGTGAGCATCGGGCTTCGTGACAAGGACGGCCACTGGTTCGCCGGTCACGAATTGAAAGGGAAGCGGTTCGTCACGGGCATCACCGGCGAGCGGTACGCGATCGTCGTGAAGAACGAAACCGACCGCCGGCTGGAGATTGTGCTGAGCGTGGACGGGCTCGACGTCCTCGACGGAAAAGCCGCGAACTACAAAAAGCGCGGCTACATCGTGGAGCCGGATGCCGAACTTGAAGTGGACGGCTTTCGCACGAGCGACTCCAGCGTGGCGGCGTTTCGATTCGGAACCGTGCCCGAAAGCTACGCCAACTTGAAGAAGCGCGGCACTGCGAATGTCGGCGTCATCGGCGTCGCTGTGTTTCAGGAGCGCGCCGGAGCGTCGCCGAAGGAGGGCCAGGAGGCTTTTCGAAAAGTATCCCAGCGTCCGGTGCCGACCAACCGCACCTACGCCGCACCGCCTGAGGCGTAATCACCATTTCCCCGGAACAAAAAACAAAACACATACACAATGAAACATACCATCCGTATCGTCCTCGCCGCTCTCGCGGTCACCGCAATCACCGCATGCTCTTCGAGCGCGCCCGTCCAGCCCGTGAAACCCACCGGCAAGACCTACGTCCCGACGGGCAAGTAAGCGGACCGGCAACCCGGTCCGGAGTCAGGCGCGCATGACTCCGGCTGGGGACCGACCCGCACGCCGACCGCGAAATTACGCGGCGGTTTTCTTCTTCCTAAACAACACTCCCAGAACGCCTGCGATGGCTCCGATTCCGGCGCCGATCATGGCTTTGTCGCCGATTCGCGACCAGTCGAGCCCGAAGCTGGACGCCTCGTCCCCGGGTTGAATCGGATTCGCCGCGATGACAGCGGTAGCCCATTCCTTCGCCGTCCTGCGCGAAGACTCCAGAGCTTCGCTGCCCGAGCCCGGATAGTAGGCATAAAGCTGCACGGCCTTCCCGCGCACGTGAGCCATGATACCGGTTCCGGTCATCTCTTCTTCGATGCCGACTCCGCCAGCACCGTTGACCTGAAAGCCCATCCGGAAGCTGAAACCGAGCATCGAAGCCTCATCAAGATGGGGCGGCATGAACACGCTCTGGCCGGGCGTCAGCTTTACATCGCCGCCGGTGCTCGCCGCGATCCGCTTCGACGTGTCGCCAAGCGCCTTCTCCGCTTCTGCGACCATTTTCGCTGAGTCGCCGAGTTCCTTCAGCATCGACTTCCTCACGTTTGCGAAGTCCGCCGTCGAAAAGCGTTTGTTTTCAAAGGTCTTGTTAATCTGCACCTGGTAAAACGGCCCCGATGGCGGCTTGCTTCCCGCTTCCACATTCGACGCTTCGCTGATGCCGTAGAATGCCGCCTCAAGTCGCAGCATCGGCGGCAGAGCCGACTCGACCGACTTGAAAACACCCGAAGCCTTGGACACAGCGCGCGTTCCCGCAGGAGCGGGGACGTTCAAAGTGAGGTCCGCCACGGTGATCGCCGCATCACCTGCCTGAGTGCCTGATTCGGCAACGACCGGCACCCAGGCGCACGCGAGAAGTGTTGCAACGGAAAGGAAAGCACAGCGGCTGCGGACGTTTTGCATCGCTGAAATAAAGCGACGCGCCTTCCCTCTGGCAAGGCGGGTATCGCGCCGTTTCCGTTCTGCGCTTGCGTCGCAGGGTCGCCAGCGGCGACAAAGACTTGCTTCATGCTCACCATATCCGCTGTTTCAAAAAGCTTCGCAGGCCGCGTCCTGTTTCGCGACGTATCGCTGCAGGTCAATCGTGGCGACCGTCTCGGCCTCGTCGGCGCGAACGGAGCGGGGAAGTCCACGCTCTTCTCGCTCATTCTTGGTGAAGCGACGCCCGACGAGGGGCGCGTGAGCATGGAACGCGGAATCACGTTCGGATTTCTCCCGCAGGAGAGCGCTCCGGTGGGCGATGAAACCGTGCTGGACCTCGCTACGGCGATTTCACCGGAGCTCGCAAAGGCGCGGAAAATCATCCGCAAATACGAAAGCGCGGACGACCACGAGTCGCACGAATACCACGAGGCTCTCGCGGAGTTCGCGGAGCACGACGGCCACGCGATCACGGCGAAAGCAAAGCGCATCCTCGCCGGTCTGGCTTTCCGCGAGCGGGATTTCGACCGCCCGGCGCGAGGCCTCAGCGGCGGCTGGATCATGCGCGCGCATCTCGCGCGGCTTCTCACGCAGGAGCCGGATTTGCTCCTTCTCGACGAGCCCACCAACCATCTGGATCTCGAATCGCTGGTCTGGTTCCGCGAGCATCTTCGCAATTATCCCGGTGCGATCGTGATGATTTCGCATGACCGCGATTTCCTCAATCAGCTCGTCGGCTGGATCGTGGAAATCTCGCGCGCACGCCTGAATCGCTACCGCGGAAATTACGACGATTTCCTCGTGGAGAAAGTCGCGCGCGACGAACAGCACGCGGCCGCCTACGAGAACCAGCAGCGTGAAATTGCGAGATTGCAGGACTTTGCCGACCGCTTTCGCGCCAAGGCCAGCAAAGCATCGCAGGCGCAGAGCAAGCTCAAGCAGATTGAGCGGATGGACCTCATCGAGGCACCGCTGCACGCCGAGGCGACCGTGAAGTTTCGCTTTCCGCAGCCGCCTCGCAGCGGGCACCGCGTCATCACACTCAAGGACGTGGACCACAGCTACAAGCTCGCCGAGGGCGGCGAATTGACCGTGTATCGCGGACTGAATTTCGAAGCGGAACGCGGCCAGCGCATCGTGCTCGTGGGCCCGAACGGCGCGGGTAAAAGCACGCTGCTCAAACTGCTCGCCGGCGTGTTGCCTGTGCAAACCGGCGAGCGCACGCTCGGACACAACGTCGTCTCCGGCTACTTCGCGCAGCAGCGCGTGGAGGTGCTCAATCCGCGTCACACTGTTCTCGAGTCCGCGCAAGACCTGCCAAACCGACCGGGCGAACAGACGGCACGAACGATTCTCGGATCGTTCCTCTTCCGTGGTGACGATGTCTTCAAGCCTGTCGCCGTCCTGAGCGGTGGTGAGAAATCGCGCCTCGCACTTGCCCGACTGCTGCTAGCGCCGCCGAATCTTTTGCTGATGGACGAGCCGACGACGCACCTCGACATCCCGAGCATCGACGCGCTCATCGGTGCACTCGACCAGTACGAAGGAACGCTGATTTTCATCAGCCACGACGTGCATTTCATCCGCAAACTCGCGAAGCAGGTTTTGCACATCAGCGCCGGGCAACTCACGCCTTACGCGGGCGACTACGACTACTATCTCGATAAATCGAACGCCGTGTCGGAAAAGGCCGGTCTGGTCGCAGGCACACAGCTTTCCGACCACCAGCCCAAAGCCGCCGTTGAAAAACCCGACCGCACCGGCATGAGTATGCGCGAAGTAAAACAAGCCCGCCGCGCCGAAGCCGAGGCCCGCAAAGCCGTCGCAAAAGCAAAGCGCGCTCAGGAAAAGAAAGTCGCAGACCTTGAAGCGAAGATTCACGCACTGGAGGCCAGGCAGCGTGAGTTGACCGCAGCAATGGAGGATCCAGCCGTGCACGCCGCTGGCGGAAACGCTGCGGAACTGAGCCGGGAGCTGACCCGCACGACGACGGAGATCGTGATGCTGAGCGTCGATTGGGAAAAGGAATCCGAGATTCTTGCCGGGATGGAGTAGCCCTGCTGCCGCTACACTCGCAGCCAGACGTTGCGTGGAATGCGCTGATGTGAGTCGTGAGCGATTGCGCATTTTGTCTCGTACATCGCCGTACATAGGGTAGAACGTAAGCTCGGCGGATTCTAAACCTTCAGCCGGAATCGCATCATATTACCCTATGAACTCACACCGTTTTACCCGTCGCGCCTTTCTCCGCGGAGTCGGCGTCACCATGGCTCTTCCGTGGATGGAATCGATCAACGTCTGGGGCGATGAACCGACGAAAAATAAGCCCGCCAGCGAGGCTCCGGTGCGCCTCTGCGTAACCTTCTCGGGAAACGGTTTTCAGTCGAAGGAGTGGTGGGCGAAGGGTGAGGGCTCGGCGATGGAGCTCGGGCGCGTTCTCGCGCCGCTGAAAGACTTTCGCGAACGCCTGCTTTTCGTGCGCGGGCTGTACCACGAGGAGGCTCGCAAAGGAAACATCCACTCGTCGCAGACGGGCAACATGCTTTCCGGCGCTCCAATTTCATCCGGCGGCGAGATTCGCTCGGGCACCAGTTTTGATCAGCTTCTCGCGCAGACGTATGGGCGAAGCACGAAGGTGCCGAGTCTCGTGCTCGCATGTGAGAAATCGAATCCCTCGGTGCACAAAAACTACTCGATGCTCTACAGCTCGCACATTTCGTGGAGTTCGCCGACCACCCCGACGCCGCTGGAACTCTACCCTGCGCTGGCTTTCGACCGGCTGTTCAAGGACGAGTCGTCGCCCGCGGACAAGAGTGTGCTCGATGCGGTGTTGGTCGATGCGCAGGACCTGCGGCGCGGAATCAGCGCCAGCGACCAGCGGAAGCTCGACGAGTATCTGGACAGCGTCCGCGAAGTCGAAAAGCGCATCGAAAACGCGGGCAAACGCGGCGAGCTGCAAGGCTGGCGGCCTACTTTGGAGAAACCGAACATCGAGCGTCCGGCCGACGGAATCCCGCAAGACATCGCGGAGCATATGCGGCTGATGTGCGACATCATGGTTCTCGGATTCCAGACCGACACCACGCGCATCTCCACGCTGAAGCTCAACAACGACCACAGCGCGCTTCGCTTTCCGAATCTGCCGAGCGTGCAGCAGCCGGGGCATGGAATTGATTACATGATCCACCACCTGCTTTCGCACAGTGACGGCGAGGATTATCTGAAGGTGAACCAGCTCTTCATGGAGCAACTCGCCTACCTCGCTCGAAAGCTCGACGCAGTTCGCGAGGGCGAGCGTACGCTGCTCGACAACACGATGCTCATGCACTGCTCCAGCATGATGGTCGGTGCTGCGCACAACAACGATGAGCTCCCGGTGATCGTGCTCGGCGGCGGCGGCGGGCGGCTCAAAGGCGGACGCGTGCTTAACTACAAGGACAAGCCCGACCGCCAGCTCTGCCGTTTGTTCATGTCGATGATGGACAAGATGGACGTCCGCCCGAAAAACTTCGGCGACGCGAAATCGATGCTGGAGGAAGTGTGATGAGGCGGCTGATTTTCCTCACGCTCGCCTTCGGGAGTGCTTCGTTCGCAGCGCCGCAGAATGTGCAGCCAATTCTCAAAACCTACTGCCTGAACTGCCACTCGACCGAGAAACAGAAAGGCGAACTCGATCTCGAAACCTCGGATATCCAGAAGGATCCTCATGTCTGGCAGAACGTGCTGGACCAAATGGAACTCGGCGAGATGCCGCCGAAAAAGGAAAAGCAGCTCACAGCGGATGAGAAAAAGCTACTGGTGGATTGGGTGCGGGGAACGCTGGATGCCATTGCACTTTCCAAGGCCGGCGATCCCGGACCGGTCGTGCTGCGACGGTTGTCGAACATGGAATACACCTACACGCTGCGCGACCTGACGGGCGTGGATTCGCTCGACCCCGCGAAGGAGTTTCCTGTCGATGGAGCAGCAGGCGAGGGCTTCACGAATGCCGGCGCGGCGCTCGTCATGTCCCCTGCTCTGCTCACCAAGTATCTCGACGCGGCGAAGGACACCGCCGCGCACGCCGTGTTCACACCGCATGGACTGCGCTGGTCGCCCAGTACCTCTGCGCAGGACTGGACGGATGAAGCGCTGGCGCGGATTCGGGCCATCTACGCAAAGCACACCACCACCGGCGATGCCTCGCAGACTGTCGCGCAGGGCATTCAACTCGACACCGGCACCGGAAACGGCCGCCTTCCGCTTGCGAAATACCTCGACGCTTTGCAGGAGCGTGGAAGCGCCGACGGACTGAGTCCGAAGTATCTCACCATTCTTCGCGACGCGCTCACAGGCTCGAAACCATCGCAACTCCTCGATCCATTGCGGACAAAGTTTCGTGAGAAGAAGCTTACGGCCGCCGACTTAGAGCCGTGGCAGAAAGTGCTGTGGCGCTTTGCAAACGTCGGTCACATCGGCAAGGTCAACGGTCCGAAGTCATGGCAGGAGCCTGTGGCAACGCTCGTTTCAAAACACGAAATGAGGGTGAAACTCGCGCCGGGTCGCGATGTGACGCTTTATCTCTCCACTGGCGATGCCGGCGACGGGAATGTGGATGACGAGGTCATTTGGGAGAGCCCGCGCCTTGTCGCGGCAGGCAAGCCGGACCTGCCGCTCAGTAGTCTTCCCGCGCTGGTCACGCACCTTGAATCGCAGCGGGCGAAAATCATCGCCACCACCGTGGAGTGCCTGAATGCCATCGCGAGCGGCAGGGACGATCCCGATCCCACTTTGGTCGCTGCATGGCGGGATTATCTGGGTTTTCGGACGACGACACTGGAGCCGCTCATCGCGAAAAAGATGGAGAGCACTCCCGAATACGCCTTCATCAAGGGCTGGCAGGGCGATCAGGCTTTGAGTGTGCTCGCGAATTCTTCCGACGCCACCGTGCGAATCCCCGGCACGATGAAAGCACACAGCGTTGCCACCCATCCATCGCCGGATCGTGCTTCGGTCGTCGCATGGCGTTGTGAAAAGGGCGGAGCTTTTCGGATCGTCGGCGACGTCGCCGATGCGCACACGGATTGCGGAAACGGCGTCACATGGACTCTCGAAGTGCGGCGCGGCAACACCGCCGAAGTGCTGGCGAAGGGCGATACAAAAGGCGCGGAAGTGTTCAAGTTCGGCCCGTTTGAAAATGTCCGCATTGAGCCCGGTCAGGTCGTCGCGCTCGTCGTGGGGCCGCGGGATGGAAGTCATGTTTGCGATCTTACTGCGGTAAATCTCACGCTCCATGATGGCGCGCGGGAATGGGACCTCGCAAAAGATGTCTCCCCAAACATTCTCGCGGGCAATCCACACGGACCATGGCATTTTCTCAGCCAGCCGGCTGCACTTGCCGCCGCCCCGGACCTGCCTGCGCCAATCGCGGAATGGCGGAGGAATCCATCGCCGGAACTTGCGGAGAAAGTGCGTCGGTATTTGGAGAAGGATTTCCCGCTCACCTCGCCATTGCTGCGGCGCTTTCAGAACGATTGGTCGGCACAATCCGAGCCGCAGAATCTCACTGCGAAGGCACCGTCGGTTCTCGAAGTTCAGATTCCCGCCGCATTTGCAAATGGTGCGGAGTTCGTGGTGACGGGACGACTTGCATCGAGGACCGGCGGGAGCGTTCAGATGCAAGTGCTCACACAGAAGCCGGAAGCTGCCGCGAGCCTCGTCCCCGGCAAGTCGGAGTCCGGGCTCAAGAGCGGCCAGTGGAGCGACAATAACCTTGTCACCCAGCACAGCGCGCCGGTCATCGTGAATGACGGCAGCGAAGCGCGCACCCGCTTCGAGGCTGCGTTTGATGAATTCCGCAGCCTTTTTCCCATCGCGCTTTGCTATCCGCGAATCGTCCCGGTCGATGAGGTCGTGACGCTCACTCTTTTTTACCGCGAGGACGACCATCTTCGCAGGCTCATGCTCGATGACGCGGCTTCACGCGAACTCGATCGCGCGTGGGAGGAGTTGCTCTTTGTAAGCGACGCTCCGCTCAAGCAGGTGGATGCGTTCGAGCAGCTCTGGCAGTTCGCTACGCAGGACGCAAAGCCCGAAGCCTTCGAGCCGATGCGCCAGCCAATCATCGCGGCGGCTACAAAATTCAGGGAGCTGAAGACCGCTTCGATCGAGCCGCAGAAAGCCGCGGTCCTCGCGTTTGCCGAAAAGGCCTGGAGGCGTCCGCTCACGCCAGTGGAGATCAACGGACTGATGGCGTTTGAGCCCCGGCTCATGCTCGTCCGTGTGCTCACCTCGCCGGCATTTCTGTATCGCGGCGAGATGGCGCCGGAGAAAACCGGGATTGTGAGTCCGCAAGAACTGGCCACGCGACTCAGCTACTTTTTATGGTCATCCGCGCCGGATGACGCGTTGCGCAATTCGGTCGCGCGAATTCACGATCCCGAAGCGCTCGTCGCCGAAACACGTCGCATGTTGAAAAGTGACAAGGTCCGGAGGCTCGCCACGGAGTTTGGCTGCCAATGGCTGCACGTTCGCGACGTGGCTGCGCTTGACGAGAAAAGCGAACGCCATTTCCCGACGTTCACAAATGTCCGTGATGAAATGCAGGAGGAAGTGACCCGCTTTTTCATCGACCTCATTCAGAATGATCGCAGCATCCTGTCGTTGCTGGACGCCGATCACACCTTCGTGAACGCCGAGCTTGCCAAGCATTACGGCATGGATGTGAAGGGCGATTGGCAGCGCGTGGAAGGGCTTCGCGAAAAGGGCCGCGGCGGAATCCTTGGATTCGCGGCGACGCTTTCAAAACATTCCGGCGCGTCCCGAACGAGCGCGATTCTGCGCGGCACATGGCTTACGGAAGTCGTGCTCGGCGAAAAGCTGCCGGTGCCGCCCAAGGGCGTTCCGGTGCTGCCGGAGGAAGCACCCGCGGGCCTCAGCGAGCGCCAGTTGATTGAGCGACACAGCAGTGATCCGAATTGTGCAGGCTGCCACCGCCGCATAGATCCGTTTGGATTCGCACTCGAAGGATTCGACGCCATCGGCCGAAGCCGATCGGCGGACACTCGGACCGTGCTTCCCGACGGCACGAGCATCGACGGAATCGTCGGCCTTCGCGAGTATCTCGTCACAAAACGCCGCGACGCGTTCACGCGGCAGTTCTGCCGCAAACTCCTCGGCTATTCGCTTGGTCGCAGCACACAACTTTCCGACAAGCCGCTCATTGAGCAAATGATGAAAAGCGATTTGCGATTCGGCACTCTCGTCGAACTCATCGTGCGCAGTCGGCAGTTCCGGGAGGTACGCGGAAAGGACTACGCCACGTCACATTGAGCACAATTGTTCGGACCGTCGTGAATCCCTCTGATTCGCTTGGCCCGTTTGCGGCGTCGGGGTATCGGAGATTGCGAAACAACGCCAAGCGGCTCCGTACAGTTGCGATCGGAAACGCGCCCACCATAATCGCCCCTCGTTACCGAAACCGACCAAAGTGCCAGACATCGTCCGGAGCACTCAAAGCCGACCTCCGGGAACGACTCTAATTCACATTCAGTAAGAAGGTGCTCGCAGGGAGGCCGGTGGAATTCACGAGGTTTCCTGCGGAGAATGGCTGCCATGCGTAGCGAACTTTGGATGGCGTGGGGACGCTGGGGCTGGTTGCGACAACCGTCGTACCGGAGACTGTGGCGGTAGCGGGGTAGAAGACCCCGTCTGCTCCAGCCAACTCGAATGTCGCAGGTGCGGCGGCGTTGCTGGTGGCAAGCGACGGACCGGCGTGTTGGAAGTTGATCGTGACGGTGCCGCCGGTGCGCGTGGCGGTCGTGGGCAGCGGGCACGGGAGCGCGGCTGCGTCGCCGTAGGTGTAGCGTTGCGCCCATCGGGCCAGACGTTTTCCGACGTCGCGTTTGTTGGTCGGATGCACATTGGCGGAGGCACCAATGTCGCTCGTCACGGCGAGCCCCATGTTTGGGAGAAGCGCGGTGGCACGCCGCTGGTAATCGCGGAATTCCGGCCAGTAATGGGAGTCGTAGTTTGTCTCGCTGATGCTGCTGAGCTGGCAGACGAGGAAGGGAAAATTGCCCTGTCCCCACTGCGCGCGCCAGTCGTTCACGAGCAGCGGGAAGAGCGTCTCGTGCTGGTCCACGCGCCACTTCGGATTAATCTCGCCGATGTGCGAAAGTGCATTGCTTTCGCCCTGATACCACAGCACGCCGCGAATCGCGAATGGCGCGAGTCGCGCGGGTCCGGCATTCCATAAAAAAGCCGGCTTGAACGAGTGGTTCGGACCCATGTCGTCGCCGGGCGCGGAGCTGATGTTCCCGCCGAGTTGCACCGTGGCGCGGCTATTGCACCACGGTTCAAGGTAGGTGTTGTTTGTAATCCAGCCGGGAGCGGTGAGCGCGGGCGGGATGATGGCGCGCCGCATCCACGACTCCGCCGGACTGCCGCCGACGCTCATATTTATAAGACCGACCGGAACATCGAGTGCGTTGCGGATTTCCTTTCCGAAAAAGTAGCCGACCGCCGAGAATGGTGCGGCGGTCGTTGAACTCGCAGCCGCCCAACTGCTCGCGTTATAAAAATCCGTCGCTGTCTGCCGCGCGACGATGGCGGCGGAATAAGCTGTCGCACCGAAACCTTGCCCCGCATAGCCCATGTTGCGGAGACGCACGTGCGGAAGCGCGGCACCGGCCGATTCGGTTGCCCACGTTGCCTCCTGGTCGCAGCGAAACTCCATGTTGGACTGCCCTGCGCATAGCCACACTTCGCCGACGAGCACGTCGCTCACGGTCAGTCGCGGCTGTCCGCCTGCGAGCACTTTCAGCTCGCGCGATGTCTTGCTGGCGGACTGCGCGGGTAACTCGACAAGCCAGCGACCCTGCGCATCCGCCACGGCGCTTGCGGCCGCGCCGTTGAAAGTCACCGTGATTTCATGGCCCGCAGCGGCGGTGCCCCAGACCGGAAGCTTCATGTCGCGCTGGAGCACCATGCTGTTTGAAAAAATGGGATCGAGTGCGACGGCGTCGCCACCGCTGGCAGGCAACAAAAGCGCGACTCCGGCGACGGCGGGCGTGATGATTCGGAAAAAGCGGGCAGTGGTGTTCATTGGCACGGTGATGAGTTCGGAGCGGGTGTTCGGCCCGGCAGGCACGTCATAATACTTCTCCCACGTTCCAGTCGCGAGCGAGTCGCGATATTGCACAGTGTAACTCCGGGCGGCGACAGCGGTGAAATCGAGCGCCAGCGTTCCGGTTTCGGTTGTCGATGAGGCAGTGAGTTTGAAAACCGAGGCGTTGTCGCGAGGGTTTGTGCCTGCGTTGAACTCGGCGAGATTCGTAGCGCCGTCGCCGTCAGCATCGCCATTTGCATCGGTGACGCTGTGCTGCGTCTCGAAGTAGTCCGGCAAACCATCGCCATCAATGTCTGCCACAGAAAGCGCAGCACCGGGCGTAGGAACCGCAGCAGCCCAGGTTGCCGAGTCGTAGCCGATCGCTGCGGTGTCGGGGCGTTGTAGCGATGCGCCACCGTTGTCCGGCTGTATCGGCCACGGTCCAGTGTCGCCATAATTGAACGACCACACCGCCGCACCGCCCTGCACGAGCGAGAGGAGTTCGCCGTTGTTGTCGAGCTTTCCGGTGTAAATGCCATTTGCCGTGACGCCAGGGAAACGGCTCGCGAGTTGCGTTTGATTTCTCGCGAGTAAATAGAACGCGCCCGGTGCGAGCGATGTTCCTGCTGGAAAGGTGTATGTGATTCCCCCGAACGACAGACCGCCGAGGTCGAGCGTCACAAGACCGGTGTTTTGCAGTTCCAGGAACTCAAACTCATCGCCGTCCACAGCTCCCGCGCCGGGCGGGTTGTAGTAGATTTCCGTCACACGCAGGGTCTGCAAATCCTGCGGTGGATAAAACGTTGCGATCGTTGTTCCACTCCACGCTGTGCCATTGAGCACGCGTGCGAAAACCGTCGTTGTCGCGGCAATAGGCACCGGACCCGTGTAGGCGGTTCCAGCCACTCCGCCGCCGACTGCCCGCGGATCCGATCCGTTCGTCGTATAATAAATGGTTCCGGTGGACGCGCTCATCGTGAGAGAGAATCCCGCCGGTACCGCGCCGCCGTTCTGCGGGAAAACCGCTGGCGCAGTGAACTGTGCATCAAACGCAGCGCCGCGGTCTTGAAGCCACGTCTTGAGGGTTGCAAGGTTGGTTGCCCACGCGGTTGAAGTCGTGCCGCTACGAGCCGCCACAGTGCTGGTGATTTCGGCAGCCTGCGCATCCACGACAGCGTGTATATTTGCCGTCGAGAACGCCCCGCGGCGGATGTCCTGCCATTTATCGATGTAGGCCTGCACAAACTCCGGATCCGTCATCAGTCGGGCGTAGTGCATCCGGTTGTGCGCCCAATTGAGATTCAGCGTCGCACCGCCGCCGCCATTGCTGAGGTTGCGGTTAAAGCCGCGGTCGAAATCCCAAATCGTCGCCCACTTCATCTTCGCGGTTGGCGTCTCGCGCTTGAGGTAGGAGCTGAGCACAATGGCGTCCTGATTTTTTGCGAAGCTCTGGAGCAGGAGATGATGCGCCCAGTTCGGCACATCAATGAACGGCGCGTAGCCGAGTGTGGGGCTGGTGTAGTTCGCGCCGTAGAGCGCGGTGTCGAAGCCGCGTACGAACGTCTGAATCGGCGTGCGCTGCGCCGCTGTGATTTCCCATCCGCGCGGCGATTCGAAGTTGAAGAACGAGTGGTAGAAGTTCGGCATGTCGTCGTTTGCCGGCAGAATGCCGCTGCCACTGGCGACGCCGTTGACTATCGCCTGATAGCCGCGCGAATTGTCGTCGGGAGTTTGCAGAATCCCGTCGGGGCCAGCGGTGTGAAAATGGCGCGGCGCAAGCGAACCGACGGTCGAGCCGACAGGCAGCGATTCCATGCGATCAATCGAAAGCATCCAGCCGCCCGCAGTGCCGTTCGAATTGAGGCGCTCGAAGTTCACGCGGCGATTTGCGCGTTTCGGCTTCTCGACGAGCAGATAAAGGCCGCGATGGTCGGACATCGTCACGTCGCCGCCGCCGGTGTTGAGGAAGACCTCGACGAATCGAAACTGCGGCGCATCAAAGCCAGACTGTCGCGCAAGCGCGTAGATGAGCGAATTGTGGATGAGCGGCACGTCGAAGTTCGAGGCGGAATCCGGCCCGTAAAGAACCCAGTCACTTTCCGCGGAAAGCCCGAGCAGCGATTTCTCGTTGGGCTCCTCGTTGATTTCCGTCCACGTCTCCAGTGCGTAGCTTTTGCGCGAAAAAGTGAAGCTGCTGCTGCCGCGAATGCGAAGCCCCACCCGCGATGATTCCACCACGGGCGACGTCATCGCCGTGGCGCTGGCTGCTTCGTCGAGAATCGTCATCGACGTTGATTGCAGCGGGATTTCCACCACGTCGCTACCGTCTCCATTCGGCCCATTGGCCTGGACTCCGGGAACCGCGCCCGCGCCGCCGTTGTGCAGGACTACGATGGGCAGCGGCGAGGTGAATGAGGTCACGTCATTTCCCAGCCGCAGATGCGACGAAGTGCTGCTCGCGCCGTAGCGTTCGCCGGGAAAAATCATCGCGGCGCGAAGATGCGTGCTGGCTGTGAGCGAGAGCGGCGCGGTGTAGGCGGCGGAGTCAAATTGCGGACGCGCGCCGTTCGTTGTATAGCGCAGCGTGCCGCCGGTCATCGTGGTGGAAATACCGACGGTGCGCGTGCCAGTGAAGGTTCCACCCGCGACATCGAACACCGGCTCTGGCCGCACATTCGTGATGCCGTCCACATTCAGCGCGCCCGGCGTGGCGACGGGGAAATACTTCGCGCCCGGCGTGGCGTGGACAGTTTGCCCGAAGCTGATGTCTGAATACTGCGCGGGGTAATTGAACGACGACACCACCGCGCCGCCTGCACCGGTGAGCGCGAGATAGCCGGCTGCGTTGGCGATTTTGAAATTCGTGTGCAGCTCGCTGCCCGCGATGGCGCGATTTTTTTCCGAAGCGAAGACCGTGAGGAATCCGCCCGCCGCGATGTTCACTGCAGGCAGCGCCCACTTTGCCGGAACGAGCGCGTCGTCGGTGAGGAAAAGGCCCGCCGTGCTGAGTGGCGCGGTGGTCGGGTTGTGCAGCTCAATCCAATCGTGCTGCTCGCCGTCCGCGTCCACGAGGCTGTGGTCGTTTTCCGCGAGGAATTCGCTGATGACGAGCGCCGCGCCGCCACGCACTTCGAGTGCCGCTGTGCGTGTCTCCGCCGAACCACTCGCATTCGTTGCGCGCAGCCAGTAGTCGCCCGCATCAACCGCCGACACGCTCGGAATCGTCAGCGTCGCCGAGGTCGCCCCCGCGATGGGCGCGGCGTCTTTATACCACTGATACGTGTTGCCCGTGCCGCTGAAGACCGCCGCGAGCGACGCCGAAGCGCCCGCGACAACGGACTGCGACGCGGGGTTCGTCGTCACCGCCGGAGCAGGCGGCGCTGGCGGGTCGTTTATGGTGAACTCGACCGCATTCCAATAGCCGTCACCTTTGCCTCCACTGCTGCCGGTGCCCCACTGCACGCCGTTGAAGTTCGTCCCAGTGCCCGCGTAGCCCGTGGCCTTTACCACTCCGTCCACGTAGTATTCCGCCTGCGCGACTGCTGGATTGTAGCGCAATTCGTGGACGTGATACTGCGTGGCATCCACGCCCGTGAGCGTGACCGTCGGCCCACCGACGAGCGTGGTCACGATCTCGCCCGCCGCGTTGATGTCGAAAAACAGAATCCACCGCTTCGCTGTGCCGCTGGTCGAGTTGTTGCCATAAAGCAGCACGACGGAATTGCTGCCCCCATTCGCCGCCACCGGGTCCGCCACCCGCAATCGCGCCGACATTTTCCACCCATACGCCGCCGCATCCGTGTGCTGCTGCGCGGTCATCGTCTTCGTCCAGGTGATAAACGCGCTGCCCGCCGCCGAGTTATCGAGCATCCGCCAGGCGTTAAATCCCGTCGCCCCATCCGGCGACACCGCCGCATTGATGAAGTTCGCCGCATCCGAAGCCGGCCCCGCCCCTGTCCAAGGAATCGCCGCACTCGCGGGCGATGAAGCCACCGCAGGATTGCCCGCCACACCCGCGTCGTAAAGCGCGACGGATTGCGCCGCATCAGCGGAGCACGCGAGGAGGGAAAGTAGCAGAACGAAGCGTTTCATCGCCCGAACCCTACGCAGAATTGCCGGATGGACAAAAGCGGCTTGCTTGTCTGTTGCGGTAACAAGAAGGAGTGCGCATCACACGCCTCGGTTCCATTCGTCACTTCCGGGGATGATTCTTCAACCTCGGGATCGGCAATGCCGTCGGGTGATATCCGTTCGCGACGACAATGTCGAAAAGCTGCGCAACCATGTTTTCAAATTCGCCGCTCCTCACGGCCCGCCTTGATGGAATAATCCTGACGCAATCGCCAAAGGCCGTCGTGGGCGCAAAGTAGATGAGTATTGATGGGGTTCTGTTCTCCCGGTCAGCTTCCACCCGGCAAAGGTGTGAAATTGGAACTGTGATCGAATTGCGGGTGTCGGAAATCACAAAATGATCACCATCCCGGATAACCCGTTTCACGGGCTTCAACCACGAAACCAATAGCCATCCGCCAATGACTAGCGCGCCGAAAAACACCCACAGAAATGGAGGAGTTTCCTTATCGAGAAACCACAGCAGGGGGATTCCCATGAGCAGAAACAAAACTGGGAATCCGAACTTTACCGCCCACGTTCGAGCTTCTGACGACAACTGCTTCGATGGCAGTTTCTCAGCTATCGGGCTTTGGGATGGCTTCAGGTCTTTCATTGGTTCCGTTGCACAGTTTCGCCGCGGATAAATGACGGCATCATCCACTGCTGCGAAGGGCGGGTGGACGGGGCGTCGAGCATGGTGAGCACGAGACGGCTGATTTTTCGCGCGAATGCCGTCGCGTTCACGGTGTAGCGCGCCGGGTTTGGCAGGACGGACTCGAGAAACGGTTCGTGGTCGCGGCAGATCAACGAGACATCGCGGGGCACTTGAATCCCGGATTGGTTGAGCCAGCCGAGAACGGTGAGCAGATGATCGCTGTGGAAGACGAACAGCGCGTCCGGTCGTTCCGGGCGGGAAAACAGCCGCGCGAGAACCGTCGTGATACCACGAATCGTTCCGTCGTGGGTCGCATCGGTTGTGTCTGCCAGTTTTTCGCGGAACGCAGCGACGCTGCCGAGGTCGCCTGCGAGTGTGGATGAGGGACGGATGATCGCGACGCGGCTGCGTCCGGCGCCGGAAAAGCGTCCCGCAGCGTGTCGGCAGGCGGCGGCGTGGTCGATATCCACGGAGGAAAGCTGTACACCTTCGTGCCGCGAGCCTGTGATGACTGCGGGAAGGCTGCGTTCGCTGAACCAACGCTGCATCTCCGGAGTGGAGCGATAAAGCACCCAGCCGGACGGATCCAGACGCGCTGCAAGCTCCTCCAAAGCATGCACGGGACGCGCGCGGAACGCAGTCGGGCGTTCGTGGAAAAGAAGCGGACGTCCGGCGTGGTCGAGGTGCTCACGGAGCTCATCCATCCAGAAAACTGTCGAAGAAGGCAGCCGGTGGAGTGGAGTGGGAGAGAGAAGCACGACTGATTTGTTCGCTGTGCGTCGCGCAGGCTTTTTGGTCACCAGAACCTCCCTTCGCCGCCCCTGGCCGGAACTGATGATTTTTTCCCGCTCAAGCTCCGCGAGTGCGTGGCGCAATGTGACGCGGCTGACTGTCAGGCGGCGGCAGAGTTCCAGTTCGCCGGGCAACCATCGCGGCCACTGCCCTTCGGCGATGGCATCGCGCAGAATCGAAACCGTCTGCGCCACGAGCGAAACGCGCTGCGGCAAAGTTTTCACGGCTGGGAGGATGCACCTGTTTGGTGAAAATACAAGCGGGCGATCGCGCCGCTCAGCCGGCGTCCGGATGCCGCTATTTCCCCTGCAGAAGTCGCGCGGGTTCTTTCACCCAGCGATCCGTCTGCTCAGGGTCGATGATTGCCTGAAGGATGTAAGGCGGCTTGCCACGACCGTCGGGATGATTGGGGTGCTTTGAGCCTGCATCGAGCTCCCAATGACCGTAGGTGATCGCGAGGACTTTTCCGCCAGGCAGCAGTTCGACGCCCGTGTAGCCGCAGTCGCCGATGTTGCCGTTGGTTGAATTGCCGTAGTTGCGGCGGAGGCGGATACGATACTGGCCTTCGCGCCCCTGCTCGATGTCGTCGAAAGTTCCGACCCATGCGACCCAGTCACCGTGTGTGGGATTGCCTTTGTTCAGCGGGCTGTAATCGCGCATGAAAACCATCGTGCGTCCGTCCGGTAGATTCACGGATTCGTGGCGGTGGCCGGTGTAGGCACCGGGCAGTTCCCGCGGGTCAGTCCACGTCAGCCCGGCGTCGTCTGAAAATGCGACCATGGAATTGGTGAGTCGCTTTTCCGGACGGAAAAGCAGCGCGATGCGTTTACCGTCGGCGCGCGCGACGAGACCGGCTTCGCAAAGTCCGGCCCGGCGCGCTTCGTCCCGGCCCGCGGGTGTGGCGTATTCGAGGCGGCGCAGATTCTCGAACTGACACGCGGCTTTGCCATCGAGACGCAGGTCCACGGTGTAGTTGTCGAAATTTCCGTCGTGGAAAATTCCGCGCCATCGGGGTTCGCCGCCGGGCACCGGCCAGAGCGATGCGAGCGCGACGATGATTCCTCGCGTGCCATCCAGCTTCCACTGCTGGCGGGCCGACCACGTTTTTCCACGGTCGTCGCTCCACATCCATTCGAGGACGCTTTGCCCGGGCCGGCAGGTCACGAGCAGCACACGCTCGCCGCCTCCGGGAAGATCGAGGCGGTAAAGGATCGGCGTTTCCTCGACGCGCTGTGCCGCAATATCGACCGGTTGCCACGAACCTCCCGCATCGGTGCTTCGCCGGATAATCAGATTCCCGCGTCCGTGCCCGTCCGGATAAGCAACAAGCAGAGTTTTTCCATCGCGGAAAAGGACAGTGGACGGGTGCCCGAGATAGCCGACCCGCCGCTCCACTGTGGTGAATAAAGAGTCCTCTTTGGCGAGGTCCAGAACCGGAATCGAGAAGTCGCGGCGCGGCTCTGCAAATGCCTGGGACGCGAGTGCAACGAACGCTGGAATATGAAGGTGGCGGATCAAATTTGTCATCGCCTGACAATCTTCCCAGCTATCGAAACCTCAGCCCGGAACAGCATGTACGCGAGGATGACAAGTTCGGCTACTTCTCCATCACCCACTCCAGCGGGAAGCGCGCAAATACGAGTCCGGCAACATCGCCGCTCTCGTAGAGGATGCCGATGCGTCCGTCGCGCAAAACGGTCATGCTGGAATACATCGAAACACCGGGGTCGAGCAGCTTGCCGTCGCTCCAGGTTTTCCCATCATCGGTGCTATGCCGGATGGTCATGGCCACGCGGCGCGCGGCGTTGTTGGGATTTGAAAAGAGCAGCACTCCTTTCGGGTGGCTGACGAGACTTGCCATGCACGTCGGATCCGTGACCGCAAACCACGGCTCACTCCACTTTCCATCGCGCCAGCGGGCCCATGCGCGCTGGCCGGTGCGTGCCTCGTTTCGCATCGTGAGCAGCAGGGAACCGTCGCGGCATTCGGCGATTTGCGCCTCGCTGGTCGGCGGGCGTTCGGGAATCGGCGGCGGCGCGATTTTCCATGTGGTCCCGCCGTCGCGGCTTTCGATAAAGCACGAGTGCGCCACTCCGCCTTCGTCCTTGAATTGCGCGGGGAAAACCAGCGCGCCGTCGCGGAGCTGGATGCCGTTGCCGGGGCCGTTGAAAAGCAGCTTCCACTCGGGGCGCTTGATCTGCGGCGTGATGCTCACCGGCTTGCTCCACGTGAGCCCATCGTCGGCGCTCTTTACGATCACGAACTGCCCGGTCTCGCCGGGCGTGATACCCGGCCCGCTGCCAAACCACGCACGCTTTCCCTTGCTCCAAAGCGCGGCGACAAAAATCGCGCCGGTCTTTGCATCCACGAGAACTGTCGGGTCGCCGACGCCATTGCCTGCCGAGCCGGGTTCTGCGGCGTCGAAGTCCATGACGCGCAGCATCGCGCTCCATGTCGCGCCGTCATCGGTCGAGCGCATCATGCCCACGTCGATGTCTCCGGGCAAATCTCCTCCGCCCTTGTTACGCGCATCGAAGACCGCGATGAGCGTGCCACGCGGCGTGGTGGCCAACCCGGGAATGCGGTAGGTGTGCACTCCGTCCTGGCCGCGCTTGCGAACGGTTGTGCGAAAAATGCGGGGATCGTCCGGAAGCCCGGGCGCCTTTGGCTGCTGTGCTTCCGGGAGGTCAACGGGTGAACCCCAGCGCGTAGCGAGGTCCTTCTCGATCGCGGTAAGCCTTTCGCCCTCGAGTGCCGCGTTGAAAACGAGCACCTCCGCGACATCGCACGCGAGACCACTTTTTGTCGCGACATTTGCGCCGAGGATGAATCCACCGAGCGGCGCGGCGACGCCCGTATCGAGTGCTTTTTCGTCGCCGCCGATGCGGTGAATGTATCGGGTCGTGAGCGGTCCGGTCTTTTTGAAAACTGCCGAGTGAACCTGCCACTCCCCGACTCTCGCCGTGTGCGTATCAGCGCCGACTTGTTCCGGGCCGGCTGCCTTGGATGCGAGGCCGAGATTCCAGTTTCCCTTGCGCGTCTGCACCCGCGTCATCCCAGCCATCGTCGAGCCATCGAATAGAAATCCATCCTTGGAATCTGTGAGCCGCATAAGCGCGACAACCGTGCATCCGTCACCCAGCGTCCCCCAATTGCCCGCAGGCTGCCAAAGCGCGGATTCGCCGTCGAATCGCACCACCGTCCGCTCGCCTGTCGCGGTTCCCACGCGCCTCGCCAGCGGCAGTCCCGACGCACGCCCCAGCGACTTCGCAGCACCGGATGCCGCCGCGTTTTCCCACGTCCGCACATTCGCGCCATCGGCCTTGATTCCCTCGGAAAGATACCACGCATGGAGATTCTCCGGTTCGGCGGAAAAAGCCGTATTCGCGATGAGGACGCAGGTTGAGATGAAAGTGAGGCGAGTCATGTTGCGAGGCTTTAACCCGCTCGACCGCGGGGTCACAGCGGAAACTGGAATGTCTGCGCACCGTACAAGACCTGTCTGATGAAAAGACAGGCGCCTTGAGCATTGCGAAACAGGATCCGACTGCAATGGTCGATGCGCCATGAAAAGTTCAAGCCGCTCTTTCGCCTGCAAAGCTTTGCCACTCGCTTTCTCAATCGCCGCGATAATTCCGCAACTCCACGCGGCGACGATCGTGAAGGAAAACAACGTTAACGCGCTTAATCTCACGACCTCGTGGGTCGGTGGCGTGGTGCCAACGAACGCGGACACTGCCGAATGGAACAGCACCGTCCTCGTGGCAAACACCACAGCCGCTCTCGGTGGCAACGCCGACTGGCTCGGCATGCGCGTAGTTTCCCCCGGCGGCGCGATCACTGTCACACACGCAGCGGGCCAGTCGCTCACCATCGGCTCCGGCGGGATTGACCTCTCCACGGCGACGCAAAACCTCACGCTGCTCAGCACCACAAACGTCGCCGGTGACATTGCAATTGGTGCGAGCCAGACTTGGAACGTGGGAGCGGGTCGCACCCTTCAGTTATTCAGCAATTCCAACACGGCGAACCAGCGCCTCACCGGCTCCGGCAATATCGAGGTCACCGGCGGCGGCATCGTGCGGCTTTTGACCGGCGACGCGGGCAGCACCACTTTCACGGCTGGGAACGGAAACGACACCTTCACGGGGAACTGGACCATCAGTAACGGCTCGGTGCGCGGACTTCGCAATGGCACCCATGCTTGGGGACAGGGAGCCATATTCATGAACGGCGGCACCATCGGCCAGGAGCAGGGTAGCTGGACATGGACGAACAACATTGTGCTGAATGCCGCCACGACATCCACAATAGACGATTTCAATACGAGCGGAACTACGCGTTCTCTTAAATTGCAAGGCGTGCTTTCAGGCAGCGGCAATCTTGTGTTCGCGGAGACTGGTGCGGGCGGACAGTCGAATGAAACCGGCTACATCCTTACGAACACGAACACCCTAAGCGGCACAGTTACCATCAATTCCCCAGCAGTTTTACGCATCGGAGGTGTGGGCGGCAATGACACGACCACCGGCGCGGGCACCACCGGCACGCTCGGGACGGCCTCAGTCGTGAACAACGGCACACTTGTGCTGGCGCGGACCAATACTTGGGAATTCGCCAATGCTATTTCGGGAACCGGACTAGTCCGCATCGGTCTGACAAGCACCCCAGCGTCGCACATTCTCACGCTCAGCGGCAACAACTCCCACACCGGCGGGACTACAATTCAAACTGCACTAACGCTAAGAATCGCCCATGCCAACGCTCTCGGAACAGGGGCTTTCACAATTGGCGGCAATGGCATTTTTGACAACGTGACAGGCGGTCCGCTTACGCTGGGCAACGCGTTCACGCTCAGCGGAGGAAGCCCGACGTTTAACGGCACCAATGATATGACTTTTACCGGTGCTGTTTCGCTTGCTGCAGCAAACAGGACGATCACGGTAAACGGAGGAACGCTCGCGCTCACGAACAACATCTCTCAGGATGCGACGGCAAGGAACTTTACCAAGCAGGGCGTCGGTACACTCGTGATGGGAGGCACGAACAGCTATACAGGAACTACGCTCGTCAGCGCGGGAACGCTGAATCTTGATTACGGAACGAACGATACGACCAAACTCGCAGACGCAGCGGCATTGACACTCGGCAGCGCAAGCATTGTTTTATCGGGAGCAAGCGGATCGCACAACGAGATCGTTCTTTCCACCACGATTAACGGCATGGCTCTGACCCGCCGCAGCGGCACAAACGCTGCAGAAATTTCCCTCGGGGCAATTACGCGCAGTACCGGCGGATTTCTCGATGTTGAGAGCGCCAACCTTGTCAATACAACCACCACAAACCTCAACGGCATCATTCAAGGCGTGACACTTGGCGGAGCCAATCTCGCCGCGAACGATGGTTCGAACAACGTGGTTGCGTTCACCGGTTACAGCGATGTGACGCGTCTCGAATCCGGTACGAAAACGATTTCCGATGGCGCAACGCAGCAGATTCGCATCGTCGATGGAAGTGGCAGCGCACCCGCCAATATCACGCTGGCAGCGGCAGGGACCACAAATATCAACAGCTTCGTAAACTCCTCGACGGGCGGCGCGACGACCGTCACGGTTGGAACCGGTAACACACTACGCCTCGGCGCTGCGGGCGCGGTCTTAGCGGGAGCTGGCACTGCTGGCGTTGCGATCACGGATGGCACATTGACCGTCGGTGGCGCGGACAACACCGCAGGCGATCTGCTTCTTTCCAACTCCGGCGCAACAATGATTGTCTCGTCGGCCGTTTCGAACAACGGCACTGGTAACGTCACGGTGACGAAAGCAGGCACCGGCACCGCGGTTCTTTCCGGACTGAACACCTACACTGGCGCCACGGTCATCCGCACCGGCATCCTCGAAGTCACCGGCGGGTCGGCTATTCCAGACGCAGGCGCGGTTACCATCTTCACTGGCGGCGGGCTGAAACTCAGTGCAAATGAAACGATGGGGGCACTCACAGGCGGCGGGTTGAATGGAACAGTGGAAGTCGGAACCTTCACACTCGGGATCAGCTATACCGGTACCGGTTCGATCCTCCGCGCCGCGATTAGCGGCACTGGCGAAATCGTCAAATCGGGCACTGGCGAGATTGCTTTGGAGGGCAACAATCCCTTTTCGGGAAAGTACACAGTAAACGATGGAACGGTAGCGTTCCGCACGACAACGTCTGAAAATGGGAAACCAAAGATCTCGCTTTCCGGTGCCGGCAGCCTTGCGATTGGCAATGACTTCGTAGGGACCTCTGCAACGATTAGTGAACTCTCGGGGTCGGGCACCGGAACGGTGAATCCGCAATTCGATCAGCAGTTCGGAATTCGCACCCTCGAAGTGGAGCAAGCCACCAACACCGTATTTTCACCCGTGCTTCGCGATGGAGACGCCAATCGCATCTTGGGCTTGACAAAATCCGGCGCTGGCACGCTCGAACTTTCGGGCGCGAACACCTACACTGGTCCTACTACCGTAAACGGCGGCACACTCCTCGTCAGCGGCAGCCTCAGCGGAAGCAGCGTAGTCACCGTAAATGGCGGCACCCTTGCGGGCGACGGCCCCGTCGGCGCGGTCACGCTGAATGCGGGTGGCACTGTTGCGCCTGGTGCGAGTCCGGCGATTCTGGCAGCTGGAAATCTCAACTTCAATGGCGGCACGCTCGCGCTCGAACTCAACGGTATCACGGCGGGCACGGATTACGATCAGCTCAGCGCGACGGGCAGCGTGGCTTTCAGCGCCAATACACCGCTCACGCTTTCGCTCGGCTTCGATCCGGTGGATGGCGTGGACGCGTTCACGATTGTCAGCAACGACCTCGCTGATTCCGTGAATACGGCGGGCGGTCTCTTCAGCTTTGGCGGAACTCCGCTTGCTCAAGGAGCAACCTTCACCGCGAGCGGTCAGGCATTCTCCATCAGCTACACGGGCGGCGATGGAAATGACGTCGTGCTCACCGCTGTTCCGGAGCCCGCAAGCATCGCGATGCTTCTCGGCGGGCTTGGCATTCTCGGTGCGCGCCGCCGCAGCCGTTAAGCGAATTCATGCTCAAAGGTGCCACTCATTCCGCGAGGCCATCTTTGGCACGCTGCGATTGCACGCCAGTTTAGCCACGCCAGCCGCGCCAGAGCCACACGAGCGTATCCGCCAGCGTATGCTGGGAGACCTTGCCGTCGCAGTGGCCGGTGCCTTTTGAGAAGACATAGCGGTGATGGTATCCTTTGGCTTTCAGCGCCGCTGCGGTGCGTTCGCCGGCCATCACCCAATTGTGGTATGTGCTCTCCGGGTCCTTGGCGCGCAGATCGTTCTCGGAGACATGTGTGAAAATCCGCAGCGGCTTCCTGTCCGTCTTCTCGATGAGTTTCATGCCGGAGTGATATTCCCACGCGCCGAGCGGGAACTTTGCCTCCTCGGGTGCATCGTCGTCCTGCTGATCCACAAAAGTTCCCGAGTATGCGACGATCCGCCGGAATAGATCCGGGCGAAACCAGCCCATCGTCAGCGCTGCAGCACCGCCTGAACTGCATCCGATAACGCCGCGGCCCCATGGGTTGCTCGTGAATGCGAGTTTCGGATACGCAGCTTTGATCTCCGGATTCGCGAGCACCGCAGGGAGAACTTCATCGTTGATGAACCGCGCGAGGCGGTCCGACATCGTATCGTATTCAAGACCGCGCTGGCTGTTCTTTCCGTCGTTCCCGCCGTTCTCCACTGCGATGGCGATGAATGGCGGCAGCTTCCGGTTTGGGTCCTTGGAAATCGTAAGATTATCCAGCGCATTGCGCACGAGATTCAGCGGTCCCGGGCCGTCATGGATCACCATCAGCGGCGCCGCGGTGCCGTCCTTATACGCAGCGGGAATGTACACAAAAATCTTCCGCTCCTTCCGGACTTCCTTCTTCGCAGGTTCCAGCGTCGCGTCATCGCCGCGGAAGATTTTGCTGTCCGCCAGTTTCATGGTGAACTGGAACTGCTTTCCCTTGGGATTCCCTAGGTCGGTAAGCTCCGGAGCCTTCGGATATTCCGGCCCGACGGTGAAATTCCCATCCCCTTCGTTGCCCGGATTCTCCGCGGGTGGTTCCACAGGACGCGCATTCTGCGCGTGCAGGTTTGCAGAGACGAGGAGGAGTCCGGCGGAGATGAAATGAATGATCTTCATTCCGCCCGCATATCGATTGCCCGCCGCGCATGCAACCGGCATGACACGACGTTTAGAAACCACGAACCCATGCAACAAGTGCGCCCGCCCAAACTGTACGCCCGAATGCTTTCAACTGCGCACCGTTTCTTGACCACCGATCACAGCCAAATTGGAGCCGATCCACCCGGAATACGCGCGGATTCCCGTTGTCCAAAACGCGGCATCGCGTGCTATCACTTCGCAAACACCATGAATCCTTCCCGACCATACGAATGCACCGGCATCGGGCCGCGCGCATTCACCCGCCGCGAGCTTCTCCAATCCGTTTCGGCCGGATTTGGGTGGATGGCATTTTCCGCCTTAACCTCGCAGGCCGCTGCAGCCGAAAAGTCGCCGCTCGCACCAAAGCCACCTCATTTCCCGGCGCGGGCGAAGCGGATCATCTTTCTCGCGATGCAGGGCGGCCCGGCGCATCAGGACATGTTCGACTACAAGCCGAAGCTGAAGGAGGACCACGGCAAGCCGAGCGGAATTCGCGGCGGGAATAAGCTCGTTGGATCGCCTTTCGAGTTCCGCCAGCACGGTCAGGGCGGGCTTTGGATCAGCGAGCTTTTTCCGGAATTGAGCACCCATGCAGACGAGTTGTGCCTGCTGCGCTCGATGCATACGGACATCCCAAACCACCCGCAGGCGTTCGTGCAAATGCACACGGGCAGCGCCCAATTTGTTCGGCCGAGCATGGGGGCCTGGGTGCTTTACGGGCTCGGCACGGAGAATGAGAACCTGCCCGGATTCATCACAATCGCCCCGCCGCTCGCGCAGGGCGGCGCGCAAAACTACGGCAGCTCGTTCCTTCCCGCATTCTATCAAGGCACTCGCATCGGTTCCGCGAAGGAAAAGGGCGAAGGCGATGCTCCGGCAGGCAGTTCGCAAATTCCGAATCTGCGCAACTCCGACCTCCCGCCTGACCTACAGCGCAAGCAACTCGACCTCGTGCAGGCGATGAATCACGACTACCTCGTAAAGACATCGGGCAACAAGGAGGTCGAAGGAGTGATCCAGTCATTCGAACTCGCATTTCGCATGCAGACCGAGGTTCCCAAAGTGATGGATATCTCGCGCGAGTCGGCAGCCACATTAAAGATGTACGGCATCGGCGAAGGCCAGACGGACGGCTTCGGGCGACAGTGCCTCATGGCCCGGCGCTGCATGGAGGCGGGCGTGCGCTTTGTCGAACTTTGCCACCCGGGGTGGGACCAGCATCAGGGCCTTTCTGCGCGCCTGCGCGCAAACTGCACAGCCATCGACAAACCCATCGCCGCCTTGATTCACGATTTGAAAACCACCGGTTTGCTGAAAGACACGCTCATTATCTGGGGCGGCGAATTCGGCCGCACGCCGGACAGCCGGCGCGACGACGGTCGCGACCACAACGCGAAAGGCTATACCATGTGGATGGCCGGCGGCGGCGTGAAAGGCGGCACGAGCTACGGCGCGACCGATGATTACGGATACAAGGCCGTGGAAAACCCTGTTCACATACACGACCTCCACGCAACAGCGCTGCACATGCTCGGCCTCGATCACGAAAAACTCACCTACCGATACGCAGGACGCGATTTTCGGCTCACGGACGTCCACGGCAAAATCGTTAAGGATATTCTGAGTTGAGCGTTTCGTCTTGTTGGGCAAGAAGTTTGGCGATGTTGAAGCTCCTCGCCTTCCTCGCCACCACCGTCACTGTCGCCGCGCATCCCTTCGGAGCGCCGCTCGCGCCTGCGCAGCGGACGCCCGTACTCTCGCAACTCGCACAAACGGACACCGCGCGGCGTACGCTCGCAATCGCCCGCCTGCGTGCGGACGGCTCCGCGATGGCTGGAGCAGACGTCAAAGCCGCGCTCGCAAAAATCGACGCGTCTGCAACCGCCTCGATGAAGAACCTCATGCGCTCCACGAAGCCCGCCGACTCAACGGTGGAGAACCTTCGGCGCGACTTTCGCGATTGGAAGGCCGCCGCCGACGCGGCGCGCGCGATCGTTCAAACGGACCACCACAAGAACAGCGCGAAGTTTGCCGAAATGGATCGCGCCTACCAAAAAGCGGAGGCTGCGTTTGAGAAAGTCACACGCGGCCTGAAACTCGGCGGCAATTCGGACGCTGCGCGCCTGCTTGAAGCGACCACGCTCGTCGCACAAATCCGGCGCGAACAACTCTGGGCAGACGGCAAGCCCGCGGAGATTTCCGTGCTCGCAATCGGCGACCTCGCCAAAGCCGAGATGCCGGCGATCGGGCTCGAACAATTTGTTGTCGAAATGGAACCCTTCCTCGCACTGCGCGAGCACCACCGGCTCATCA
Organism: Verrucomicrobiaceae bacterium; assembly: GCA_005791535.1. GTDB lineage: Bacteria > Verrucomicrobiota > Verrucomicrobiia > Chthoniobacterales > Chthoniobacteraceae > SXWH01. The sequence goes on from SXWH01000161.1 coordinate 87,388, forward strand.
CCGCGATGCACGCGCAGATGAAGACCGCGAAGCCCGAAGCGGTGCAATTTGCGGAACTGCTCAACAGCCGCCGGCTTATCGTCGGAATGAAGCCGCTGCTGCTGGGCGAGAAACTTAGTGCCGCGTGCGCTCAGCACTCCGAAGAAATGGTGACGCTCAAATACTTCGCCCACGAATCGCCGGTTCCCGCGAACAAATCGCCGTGGGACCGAGTCAAAAACGCCGGCTTCGAAGGCAGCGGCGGCGGCGAATGCATTTACGCCGGCGGCTCGGCACCACGCGATGCGCACACTGGCTGGTGGTACAGCGACGGCCACCGCCTGATCCTGTATTCCGAAGCCACCGCGCAAGGCATCGCGAAATTCGGGAACCACTGGACGTTCATGACCGGCAACTTCGCCAAACTACCGCTTTAGCAAGAATTTCTGCCAACAATTGCCGCACGGCACCGTCTGTGCTAGGGCTTGAACGGTCCCGATGACTCAACAATCCACGCTCAATCGCATACTCGTGATGCTCTGCCTGTTCGCAATTCCATGCGCGCAGCTTTTTGGCGTAAACAGAGTGTTTCTGTGCGATTGCAGCGGGGTTCCGGTGGCGATGCTTGAAGACCGGTGCTTCGGAGCAGACGGAGAGGATTGCCATCCCGATGGCCATGGACACGAGGACGGCGACCATCACGATAACCCGGACGGGCATCCTTCCAACCATGCGGAGTTTCGCACGAGTGCGTTCACATTGAAGCCCATTGCGCTTCCCGCACCTGCAGTTCTGGATGCACTCCATATTGTTCTCCCACTCTCGTGTGCCGCCACGCCCTGCGAAAGCCGGTTGCTGCTGCCGACCTTCTGCGACCCGCCTCCGAATACGACTCAGGCGCGTCATTTCGTTCTATTGATTTGAGCCCGCCGCGGCTGCACTCGCAGTCGCCAACCTCACCTGTCCCGGCGCGCACTCGCGTGCCTGCGTCGGTCGCTTTGAACGACCGCCACTAAAAACACGGAATACTTTCATGCTTTCACACAAACATCTCTTACTGATCATTGCGCTCGCCGCAGCCGCCCCTGAATCCCACGCCGCCGTGATTTCGCTCAATGCGGAATCGGCCGCGGAATATGCGCTCGCGCACAACCCATCACTCGCAGCCGCCCGGATCCGAATCGAAGAAGCGCGCGGACGCGTCGACGCTGCGGGGCGGCGCTCCAACCCGGAATTAGAATTTGAACTCTCCCAAAACGTCCGCTCATCCGAACACGGCGTGAGCGTCGCATGGATGCAGAAATTTCCGCGGACTGCTCGGCTCGCGATCGAAAAATCCGTCTCACGCGCCGAACTTGCCGCCGCAACCGCGGAGGTGGCCGATGCCGGAAGACGGCTCGCAGGCGAGGCACGCGAAGCTTCGATTCGAATCATCGCGCTGGAAGAAGAGCGAAGGCTCTTGAAACAACACATCGATAACACAAAGGAACTCTCCACCTTCCTCGCCGGACGTGCGAAAGGCGGCGAGGCATCGGCGGTGGACGCCTCGCTCGTTGAATTGGAGGCGCGCCAACTAGCCACGGGAATGCTTCAGCTCAACGCAAAAATGTCTGCGCTGCTCGGCTCCATCCGTCCGTTTCTCGGAGTAGGTCCGGACGTTCAGTTGAAATTCGCCGGGCCTCTCGGGGCCCCAAAATCGGTTTCGGAACGCAGCGCAGACCTCGCGGGTCGCGGCGATATCCGGGCTGCGCGCGCCACCGCAGTAGCCGCGAAGCATCGCGTAGAACTCGCAAAAGCAAATCGCTGGGAGGATTTCAGCGCCAGCATTTCGGCATCACACGAGCGCACCGAGGATGCGCCCTCAGGGCTTGAGCGTGATACTACGGTCGGACTTCGATTCAGCCTGCCGCTCCCGATCTGGAACAAAAACGAAGGCAGCATTCGCGAAGCGACCGCGACCGCGCACCGCATGGAAAAGGAGGCGACCGCGGTGATCGCGCTGGCACGAGCCGAAGCGGCGTCGGGACGAGATGCCATGGAAGCCAACGCGAAGATCCTGCGCGACATCGACGAACAACTCATGCCCCAAGCCAGGCAGATCGAGCAGCAACTCAAAGACGCGTTCGACGCCGGGCAGACTTCGCTTACCGAAGTCCTCCGGGCACGCGGGCGGCGATACGAAATCGAGAGCCGCCGTCTTGAAGCACTGCGCGACTGGCACATCGCCCGCGCACATTTTCTAACCGCCACCAGCACCCGACCATGAAAGCCTCCCGTTTCCATACTTCGTTCTTCGTCTGCGTCGTCACGCTCTGTCTCTCGGCAGTGTTCGCCACAGCGGAGATCACACCGGAGGAGGCCGCGAACCTCGTGATTCTCGATGCAGTCGGGGAAAAAAACCTGCAAATAGAAACCATCGAAGCCGAGGAAACGGACTTTGAGGAAACAGCATTCGCACTCGGCCGAATTCAGGCTGCGCCCGCAGGACGCGCGATCGTGAGCAGTCGCGTCCCCGGTCGCGTCGTTAGTGTCGAGGCGCACGTTGACACGCGCATTCGAATGTCTTCCGAAGCACTCGTCATCGAGAGCCGCCAGCCCGGCACGCCGCCGCCGCGCATCCGCATTCCGGCTCCAATCAACGGCATCGTGAGCAAGGTGAACGTCGTAGAGGGGCAACCCGTGGAGCCCACCGATTCTCTGATTGAGATCCTCGATCTTTCGACCGTGCACGCTATTGCGGCCGTTCCGGAACATCTGGCCGCAAAACTCAAACCCGGCCTGAAAGCCCGTATCCGGGTCATCGCACTCGACAATCGCGAATTCACCGCCGAACTCGCACACATCGGTGCGGAGGTCGATTCGAAGAACGGCACCATCGAGGCTGCGTTCCACATTCCGAATGAAGAATACGAGCTCCGCCCCGGGATGCGTGCGGAGTTTTCAATCATCACGTCGAAGCGGGAGAGCGTTCTCAGCGTCCCACGCTTGGCCCTGCAGGGAGATGCGGCAAATCGCGTCGTCTACCGGCGGCACTACGACACAGGGCTCAAGCATACCTTCGTGCGAATGGCCGTGCAGGTCGGAGCGGTGAATGATCAATTCGCCGAAATCGTCTCCGGTCTGGCGCCGGGCGACGAAGTGGTCACCAAAGGCGCGTTTTCCCTCGGCTTCGCGGGCAAGGGAAACGTCTCGCTGAAGGACGCCCTCGACGCCGCGCACGGGCATCCGCACAATGAAGACGGCAGCGAGATGACGCCGGAGCAGCTCGCAGCGGCAAAAGCAGGAAAGGCTGGCGGAGGCGGACAGCGCGCGTTCACGCCGCTCGCAATGTTCTTCGCCGCAACGACGGCTGTCCTGCTCATTCTGCTGCTCGTTTCGGGACTGCAATCGCGGGGACGGAACGCCTGACGCCATGCTGAACCGACTCATTCATCTCTCGCTCAATCACCGCGCCATCGTTCTCGTGCTGGCGATCGCACTTTTCGTCGCCGGCGTTCAGACCACGCGCAACCTGCCCGTGGAGGTGCTGCCGGACATGACGAAACCGACGGTGACCATTCTCACGGAATGCCCGGGACTTGCGCCGGAAGAAGTTGAATTACTCGTGACGCGTCCCATTGAGTCCTCAGTTCAAGGCGTTGGCGGGCTGGACCGTCTGCGTTCGAACTCTGACGTGAGCCTCTCGCTGGTATTCGCGGAGTTTGCGTGGGGAACCGACATCTACCGCGCGCGACAGCTGGTTCAGGAACGGCTTCAGGCAGCCATGGGTAATCTTCCGGCGGGCGTCCGACCGGGCCTCACGCCGGTTTCCTCGCTGATGGGCGAAGTCCTGCTCGTCGGTTTGAGCAGCGATAAGATGCATCCGCGCGACCTTCGCACCACGGCCGACACCATTATCGCACGGCGTTTGCAAAGTATTCCCGGTGTCGCCGAGGTGCTCGCAATAGGCGGTGGCGTGACGCAGATCCATGTCCTGCCGGACCCCGTCAAACTGCACGCGTTCGGTATCTCGCTCGCGGACCTCGCGACTGCTGTGGATAAAGCCGCTGGAAATACCACCGGCGGATACCTCACCACATCCGCGCAGGAGATCATGGTTCGGAACCTTGGTATGACCACCGACCTCGCGGAACTCGGCGGCACCGTGATCAGGACAATCGACGAACGCCCCGTGACTATTGGCGACGTCGCCTCGGTGGAATTTGGCGTGCAGCCCATGCGCGGCGACGCAAGCGTCAACGGCCAACCCGGGGTGATTCTGAGCATCGATAAATCGCCCGGATTCGATACTCTGAAGCTGACTTCCGAAATCGAAGCCGCGCTAGCCGGCCTGCAGCCTTCGCTGCCCGCAGGCGTGAAAGTGGAGCTGCTTTTCCGGCAGGGCGACTTCATTGCGCACGCGATTGGCAACCTCAAGGAAGCCATCCGCGACGGTGCGATCATGGTGACGGTCGTCCTGTTTCTGTTCCTTCTCAATTTCCGAACAACGCTGATCACGCTTACCGCGATGCCCCTTTCCTTCATCAGCACGATGCTCGTGTTCAAGTGGTTCGACGTATCAGTGAACTCCATGACTCTCGGCGGCCTTGCGGTGGCAATCGGAATGGTCGTCGATGACGCAATCGTGGATGTGGAGAATGTCTTCCGGCGCCTGCGCGAAAACGCCGCACTTCCCGTCCCGCGGCCCAAGCTGGACGTCATCGCCGCCGCGTCCGGCGAAGTTCGCAACAGCATCCTGTATGCAACCGTCCTGATCATTCTCGTTTTCGTTCCGCTGTTGAGCCTCGAAGGGCTGGAAGGGCGACTTTTCACGCCCATCGCAATCGCCACCATCGTGAGCATGGCGGCGTCTTTCGTCGTCTCGCTGACAGTGATTCCGGTGCTCTGCTCACTGCTGCTTGGGAACCGCGACAAGGCGATCCTGCCGACCGCGGATGCTGCAGCGCCGCTTCATCTGCACGCCCACAAGGAAAGTGCAATTTCCCGCGGAATGAAGGCATTTGTCGAAAACACGTTTCTCCGCGCGGCGTTCCGCACGCCGATGCTCATACTCGGGCTGACCGGAATGCTGCTTGTCGGTGCGCTCATGCTTTACCCGATGATGGGGCGCGAGTTTCTGCCGGTTTTCAACGAGGGCAGCGCCACCATTTCACTCGGAGGTCCGGCCGGCGCATCGCTTCAGCACAGCAATGAAGTAGGCGAAGTCGCAGTCCGAATTCTTCAGGGAATTCCGGAGGTGAAAAGCGTCGGACGCCGTGCAGGCCGCGCCGAACGCGACGACCACGTGATGCCGGTTTCCGTGAACGAATTTGACGTGGAATTCCACAAGGGCGGCAGGCCGCGGGCAGTCGTTTTCAAAGATATTCGCGATCAGCTTGGAACGATTCCCGGGACATTTGTGAACGTGGGCCAACCCATCGGCCACCGCCTCTCGCACATGCTCAGCGGCGTTTCAGCAAAGATCGCCGTTAAAGTTTTCGGCCCCGATCTCGATATGCTGCGCATCAAAGGGACGGAGATCGAAAAGCTCGCGAAAGCGATTCTGGGGATGACCGATGTTTACATCGAGAAGCAGGTGCCGATTCCGCAGCTCCGGATCGAGATCGACCGCGAACGCGCGCAAGCGTACGGACTGCAACCGGGCGGAGTTAACGAACAACTCGCGCTACTCATCGGCGGAAGCGTACTCGCAGAACTCCGTGAGGGACAGCGCACGGTGGATCTGCTACTGCGACTGCCGCCAGAGTGGCGAGATTCTCCCGAACGCCTTCAAGAACTTCAGATTGAGACACCGGAGGGACCACGCGTCCCACTCGGGCGCATCGCAAGGATTGTCGAGAGCAAAGGACCAAACGTGATCAACCGGGAGAATACCCAGCGCCGCATCGTTGTGAGCGCGAATACAGCCGGACGCGATCTCGAATCAGTCGTCACGGACCTGCAGAATCAAGTGCGCAACAAAGTGCATCTCCCGCAGGGGTATTATGTCAGCTTCGAGGGCGAGTTCAAAGCGCAGCAGGCGGCCGCACGGCGAATCGGAATTTCTTCGGCGCTCGTCTTCTGCGTGATCGCGGTTCTTCTTTACGGCTACTTCCGAAGCGCGTCGCTCGCCGCCCAAGTGATGCTGAACATACCGCTCGCTCTCATGGGCGGACTCGCGCTGACCTGGCTGCTCGTCGGGAACATCTCGATCGCAACCCTCGTCGGATTCATCGCCGTCGCCGGCGTTGCGGCACGAAACGGGATTATGATGCTTTCCCACTACCTGCACCTGATGAAGCACGAAGGTGAGGGATTCACCCGAGCGATGATTACTCGCGGAACTCTGGAACGTCTTGTTCCGGTCCTGATGACCGCGCTCTCCGCCGGCATCGCACTCGTTCCGCTGCTCCTGTCAGCCCACGAACCTGGCAAGGAAATTCTGCATCCCGTCGCAGTCGTCATCGTCGGCGGTCTCGTCAGCAGCACGCTGCTCGACCTCGCAGTAACGCCCGCCGTTTTCTGGCTGTTCGGTCGCAAAGCCGCCGAGCGAGCTCTCGCCGCCAACGCGCCCGCCGCCCAATGAGAATCTTGATTCACAGACACATTGCCGGCCGATGCGCGAGTTCTCCGAATATCCGACAACGCGCCACGTCAAACACCCGATTTCCCTCCAAAACACACAAAACACAAAACACATGAAAAAACACATCATCGCGCTGCTCTGCAGCCTCGCTATCACCATCACCGGATTCGCTCACAGCGGAGTTGAAAAAGGCCCGAACGGCGGCCGACTCCTTGAATTCAGCAAAGACGAAACCCTGCACGGCGAGGTCACCGTGAAGGACGGGAAATTCGTCATCGAACTGCTCGACAAATCCCACAAAGCCGTAGCCCTCGGAGAGCAAACCCTTACCGCAAGCGGCGGCCCAAGCGGAAAGGCCGCGAAACTCGCCGTGGAGAAAAAGGACGGGAAGTTCGTCATCCCAGTCGTCAAGGAAGGCGAATGGCTCATCGTCCAGTTCAAGGCCGACAGCAAAGCCAAGTCGATCACCGCACGATTGCAGTATGACACCGGAGCGTGCGACGGCTGCAAGAAGCCCGAGTGGCTTTGCGAGTGCCCGCCCGCCAAGGACGCGAAGAAGTAGCGAGCGCGGCTGACAAGCCGCCGCAATGCAGCTAGCGTCGGGCACTCATGGCCCATCGCTGCCACGATTACCGACATCTTTCCGCCCGCTGGCGCGCCGTCGCCCGCGAGTCCGGGTTTGCTTCGCGCACCTTGTGCGAGGCCTCGGGAATGAAGCTCTCCTATTTGAGATCACCCGCACTCGCGGACGATGGCGGGATCTATCTCTCGGCGGGAATTCACGGCGACGAACCGGGTGCTACCGAGGGACTGCTATCGTGGGCCACGATGAATCGCCATCGGCTCGCGGCGCTGCCGCTGCTCATTTTTCCGTGCCTGAATCCGTGGGGACTGACTCAGAACCGGCGGACCGACGAGCATGGAATCGATCTGAATCGCTGCTTTCACAACGATCGACATCCGACGGTGGCAGCCGTGCGGCGAATCGTCGGCAACCAACGCTTCGACGCTGCCTTGATGCTGCACGAGGACTATGATGGCGAGGGCGTCTATCTGTACGAACACAGACGGAGTGAGCAATGGGGCGATAGGATTCTCGACGCTGCTGCGACCGCAATTCCACGGGAGACACGGCGGCGCATCGAAGGCCGTCGTGCGAACTCCGGCTTGCTGACTCCGCGATTTTCGCCGTCCGTGTTTGAAAAAATCGGCCACCCCGAGGCAATCTGGCTGCACTTGAACGGCTGCACCCGCAGCATCACGTTTGAGACACCAAGCGAGTTCGCTCTGGAGAAACGTATTGCAGCACACCGGGCAGCGATTGAGACACTCGTCGGCCTCGCGTGCTAGACCGCGATACGCGTCACCCGCTGACCGATTCCAGTGAGGATGTCCCAAGGAATCGTGCCGGCCTTTTCAGCAAGCTCTGTCGCGGGAATCTCGGGGCCAATCAACTCAGCGTCGTCGCCCGCCGCCACCGGACCAATGCCGGTGACGTCCACCATGATTTGATCCATCGTCACCCGGCCAATCACCGGACAACGCTTTCCGGCGATGACGACCTCCGCACCTTTTCCAGAAAGCTCGCGCGGATAACCGTCGGCGTATCCGACCGCCAGCGTCGCGACCGTGGTCCGACGGGATGTCACGAAGGTGCGCCCGTAGCTCACTCCCCTTCCCGCGTTCATCTCGCGCACAAGAACGACGCGCGTCTTCCACGAAAGCGCGGGCCGGAAATCCTGCTGAAAACCCGGCACCGGCGGGATTCCGTAAAGCGCGAGACCGCAGCGAACGATGTCGCCCGCATCCGCGGGAAATGCGAGCGTAGCTGCGCTGTTTTCGACATGCAGGCAAAGCTGCCGGCCGGCCAGCGAAGTGATTTCCGTCGCGAGCAAGCGGAAGTCGGCAAGCTGCTGCGCGGTAAGGGCGGCATCGCTGTCGGCACACGAAAGATGCGAGCAAACACCTTCAAGGCGCACATTCGGCGTAACGAGAAGCTCCCGGGCTGTGGAGAGCGCGTCGTCTTTCCAGACCCCCATTCGTCCCATTCCCGTGTCGATCGCGAGGTGAAGCGTTACTGCTCCGTGCGCAGCATAACCTGCCGCCTCTGCAGCACCCGAAACCGCCGGAATGAAGCCCTCACGCACGATAGCTTCGCGTTCGCACGGGAGCGCAGGTCCGAGAATGAAAACCGGACGCTCCGGACACACGGAACGAACCTCGCGGGCCTCCTTCAAATTCGCCACACCGAACATCGCCACCGACTCGCCAATCGCGCGGACGACATGCACCGTGCCATGTCCGTAACCGTTCGCCTTTACCACTGCCATAAGCCCGGCCGACGTGCGGGCGAGAATCGCCGCGGCGTTGTGGCGGAGCGCATTCAGCTCCACCTCCACCCAGCATCGGAGCGTGTTTGCGGATTCGGTTGATTCGTTCATGAGACTCGACAGAGCGGTCTTTTGAACACAGATTTGCCCCCGTTGCCAATCACTGCCATGCGTAAGCTGCTCGTTATTCTTTTCATCTCCATCTCGCTGCCCTCATTCGCGCAGACCGCCCCAAAACCGCGAGTGATCGCCAAACCTGCGCAACCAACACCGACACCCGAGCCGAAGAAAACGCTGTTCGGGCGCGTGTTCGGAAAGCCGGAGCCAACGCCCGCACCGACACCGGCGCCGAAGCCGACGCCAAAACCAAGACCAAAGGCGGCGAAGCCCAAACCACCCGTCACAGAACCGGCACCGGCGCAACCGGCGACATCAGAAACTCCCGCCGAGAAACCCGCTTCTGACACGCCTCCGGCTCCGGAGGAAGCGCCGACGCAGCCGGAAGGAAACACACCACCGAAACCAGAGGCGGCCGCAGTAAAGCCGGAATCGACCCCACCGGCTGCGGAGCCACCAAAGATCGCAAAGGGCACAAAATCGAAGCCCGAGAAGCCTGCAAAACCGGACCTCAGCAGCCTCGATGAAGCAGGAAAGTATCAAGCGATCAAAGAACTGGCCGCGAAGGATCCTGCAATCATCGAACTCCGAAACAAGGCCGACTCCACCGTTGATGAAGGCGATGCGAAACGAGCCTCCCTCGCATACAATCGTGCGCTTTTCCAAAAGATTCGTGCTCTTGAGCCGAGTCTCGACGCATACGTCGACCGGTTGGAGCAGGCCGTCCTCAAGCGTCTGAAATAGCGAACGGCGATGCCGGCAGGCTCCACCGCGTCCGGCAGGACCATTCGTCATCTTTATTTCCACATCCCGTTCTGTCCGAAGCTCTGCCCGTACTGCTGCTTCTACGTCGAGACAGGGGCGAGAAATAAGAATACAGACTTCATCGAAGCGTTGCTCGCCGATGTCAGGCGAGCCGGAGAAGATTACGACCTCCGACCACGCACGATCTATTTCGGCGGCGGAACACCGAGCGCACTGCTTGAGGATCAACTCGCCATGCTGCTCGGCGGACTACGGGAGATACTCGATTGCTCGGAACTCGTCGAGTTTTCGCTCGAGGCGAATCCCGCCACAGTCCGTCCATCAAAAGCGCGACTGCTGCGAGAGCACGGCGTTTCGCGCGTAAGCCTCGGCGTCCAATCGTGGGATGATGCGCTGCTGAAGACCCTCGGTCGCGTGCATACCGCAGCCGCGGCGGAAAAGACCTATGAAACCCTGCGAGAGGCGGGCATCCCCGCGGTAAATCTCGATCTGATGTTCTCCGTCCCGGGACAGACCGAGGCGCAGTGGCACGCGACGCTTGAGAAAACAATCGCACTCCAATCCGATCACATTTCCACCTACTGCCTCACATACGAGGAGGACACCGAATACTTCCGCAAACTCACAGGCGGAACGTTCGTGCAGGACATCGAACTCGATGCGCGGCTTTTTGAATACACGATGGAGCGCCTCGGTGACGCCGGATTTTCGCAATACGAGATCAGCAATCACGCCCGGCCCGGCTGTGAATCCCAACACAACAAAGCATACTGGCTTGGCTCGGACTATCTGGGCTTCGGGCCATCGGCGTTTTCGACCGTCGGCCTGAAGCGGTGGGAAAACATCCGCAACACCGCGGAGTATACGAGCCGCGTGCTAGGCGGTAAATCGGCAGCGGAGTTCCGCGAGGAACTCACACCGGCGCAACGAGCGGGCGAGACGGCGGCATTTCGAATTCGAATGAGCGAAGGCATCCCGCTTCCGGAGCTGGCGCCGTGGAAGGACGAGATCGAACGCTTTGTATCCATCGGCCTCGTCGAGCATGTCGACCAGTCCGTCCGCCTCACCACCAGGGGCAAATTGCTCGCAGATAGCGTCGCGGAGATATTCATCGCATGATCGCCCGCGACGGGAAGTCCGGTGTTGCGATGGACACACCGGAGTGATTTTCATCGCCAGAATGAAAATCCTCAAAACCGCGAATGCGATGCGCAAATGGCTCGATGCCACGACTGGGAGAACCGTGCTGGTGCCTACGATGGGAGCGCTTCACCGCGGACACGGAGCGCTGATCGAAAAAGCGCGCAAACTCGCCGGAAAGTCTGGCCGGGTGGTCGTGAGCATCTTTGTAAACCCGACGCAGTTCGGCCCGAAGGAAGACTTGTCGCGCTACCCCCGCCCGTTTTCCGCGGACGCGGAAATGTGCCAAAAACTCGGCGCAGACGCGATTTTTCATCCAACTCCGGAGACTGTGTATCCGCCGGGATTTTCGACTTATGTTGAAGAGCACTCGGTCGCAGCAGGGCTCTGCGGCGCGTCCCGGCCCGGACACTTCCGCGGCGTTTGCACCGTCGTGCTGAAGCTCTTCAATGTCTGCCGGCCGGATGTCGCTGTGTTCGGATTGAAGGACTTTCAGCAGTGTCGCGTGATCGCGCGAATGGCGCGGGACCTCGACGTTCCAGTCCGGCTTGTGTTCGCCCCAACGGTTCGCGAAAGCGACGGTCTCGCGATGAGTTCGCGAAACACCTACCTCGACGCCGAGCAAAGAGCGCAGGCTCCCGTCCTCCGGCGCGGCCTGCTGGCCGCACAAAAGGCATTCCGCGCAGGCGAAACCTCAGCCGCCAAACTCACCGCCATCGTTGCGCGCCAAATCGCCACCGCGCCGATTGCAAGGGTCGATTACATCGCCGCTGTAGACGGCGAATCGCTCGAGCCGGTCACCAAATTGAAGCGCGGAGACACAATCGCCCTCGCAGTATTTTTCGGAAAGACGCGGCTGATCGACAATATTCAGACCTGACGCTTTCGCGGCTTACTTCGCCTTTAGTTCGTACTCGCCAGCGTTGAACGACATCATGTTCGACGCCCGCCCGATCTTGAACTCCTCAACAAGCGCGCCATCGCCCTGAAACACGGTGATTGCTTCACCCTCACGGCCAAGAACCGCCCATTTCAAGCCGGGCGTGTCGCTGAGATGAATTAGCGGCAGTCCGTCGGCGCTCTGGAGCATTGCACCACTCGCAGTCGTGGTGATCTTCAGCGCCAGTTCGCCCTTCGCATTATTCTGCTCCAGCGGATTGGGCCGCGTCGTGATTTTCACCTCGGGCTGCGCCTCGAAGGGCTTCGGCCTGCCGAGTTTCCCGGCGATATCCTCAAACTTCGCGCTCGCGAGAATGCGCTTCAGATAGACCACCTTCCACGCAGCCTTCGCGTCCTTTTTATCCGCACCTAGCGCGAGTGCGCGGACCCGCTGCTCGCCACCACCCTCTTCAATCAGAAAAATCGTCTCGCTCCAGTAGGAAGCAGCAATCTGCTGCGGCGCCGGCTCGCCCTGTCCATAAGCCAGCCTGCGGGCGAATTCACCGGATGCCGTGTATGCGCGGACTTCGCGACCCGCGGCAGTCTCGACGATTGCCCACGTCGTGTTCTCAAATCCCGGCGTCGCCGCGATTGCGCGTTCACCCTCGGCAAGCGCGATCTCCACGGCATCTGCACCTTCCTTGCGAATATGAATCGCGCCGTTCTCCACAACCGGAGTGATGTCGATCTTCGGGGTAGGCGCGCCAGCTTTTTTCATACTCCAGGAAAACTCCAACTGCTCCCCGCGGACATGCTCCAGCCAGACGTGAATCTCGTCGGTTCCGACATTCTTGACGCCAACTGCGCGAACCACGCGCGGGGAATCATCGGCTCGCATCCAGTCGTTGCCATGATACGCGATTCCCTCGACTCCGATGTCCCCCACCATCCAGCCACGCACCGAGTATTTGCCCGGCGGCAATTCCGCGCCGGCGTTGTCCTTCCCATCCCATTTCGTGATGAAGCCATTCACACCGATGGTGAAATCCTTCTTCGTAGCCTCCGAGTGCAGCGTCCGGACCAGCTTTTGCGCAGCGTCGTAAACACCCACGCTCAACGTTCCATCCATCGGCGGAGGAACGAAGGAAATGCTCACTCCATTCGCGGAGGCGCCGGTCAGAGCAGGCGCGGCTGCGGCGGGCTTGTCCTGGGCAAAAACTCCCGAAGAGGCAACGAGGAGCGCGGCGAGAAAAACAGGGCGAATGGTCATAATCCAGCGCAAGCATGACGAAAGCTCATGGTCAGTGCAAGCCACGCTTGCCTGCACAGTGCGCACCGCGTAATCGCCACGCGTGATTTCCATCGGCAGCGGCACCGCATCTGACTTTCCCGAGCGAATCCGGCATATTTTTTCGCCGGAAGGGCTTCTCGGGCAGGCGGCAAATTTTGAGCAGCGCCGGGAGCAGCAGGAGATGGCCGTGGCCGTGGCAACCGCTCTGACTGAAGAGCGCCACCTCGTTGTGGAAGCGGGAACAGGCGTGGGAAAATCGCTCGCCTATTTGATTCCGTCGGTGTTGTGGGCAAAGGAGAAGAACAAGAAGGCGGTCATCTCGACTCATACGATCAATCTTCAGGAACAGCTCGTTTACAAGGACATCCCCATCGTCCGGAAGGTGCTCGGCGATATCCTCGGAGAGGATGGATTCAGCGCGATGCTGTGGAAAGGTCGCGCCAACTATGTCTGCCCGAACCGCCTTGAGCGGGCCATGCAGCAAAGCGGCGAGCTGTTCACCGGCCCGGAGATTGAGGAACTCAAGCGCATCTGGGAATGGGCGCAAACGACGCAGGATGGCTCGCTTTCCGATCTCGCAGTGGATCCCGACAACGCAGTGTGGGCGCAGATTTGCAGCGAACCACACATCTGCACCACGAAGAGCTGTGGCAATAATCCGAAATGCCACTACCAGCGAGTCCGGAAGGCACTCATCTCCGCGGACGTCGTCGTGCTGAATCACACGCTCTTCTTCCTTTCGCTTGGCGGCGTCGCGGAGTCCGAGGAGAATGAAAGCGGCTACCTTTTTGCAAATGACTTCGTGATCTTCGACGAGGCGCACACGGTCGAGGCGGTCGCATCGAAAATGATCGGCTTGAACGTATCGCAATACGGTCTCCGACACGCGCTGCAACGGCTCTACAACCCGAAAACGAAGAAGGGCCTTTTTCAGATCCTGCGCAATGCCGACGGCGTGCGTGCGGTGACCGAAACGATGGACAAGAGTGACGAGTTTTTCGAGAAGGTGGGAACGACTGCGGACTTCAAGAAAGGAAAGGAGTTTCGCGTGCGGAATCCCGATTTCGTCCCCGACACCCTTAGCGGAGAACTCACAAAACTGCAGACCCTCGTAGTCCAGACACTGAAGGCGACGGATGACGACATCACCAAGGCCGAACTGCAGGATCTCGGCAGGAAAATCCGCGATGCACGAAGCAGCCTCGCGACGTTTTTGAAGCAGGATGCCGAGGACTACGTTTACTGGGTGGAGCAGAGCGGCAAGACGGGAAATCTGCACAACCTTCACGCCGCGCCCATCGACGTCGCAGCGCATCTCCGTGCCCTGCTTTTTCGCGAAAACCATTCCGCCATTCTTACGAGCGCGACGTTGAGCGTCGGCGGAGAGAGCCTCGACTACTTCCGCAACCGCATCGGCGCAGAGGAAGTCCCGGGCCGGCAGGTCGGCTCACCATTTGATTACGAGCGGCAGATGCGGCTCTATGTGACGAAGAAAATGCCCGACCCCCGCGATGCAGACTATGTCGAAGCGCTCGCGCGCCGCATCGAGGAATTCGTCCAGCTCACCGATGGACGCGCCTTCGTTCTCTTCACCAGCTATCGCACGATGCAGGACGTCGCCGCGATTTGCCGCGAGCCGTTTGATGAGAAGCACGACTGGAAGCTTCTCGTCCAGGGCGAGGGGCTCTCCCGCACCCGACTCATCGCGGAGTTCAAACGCGATGAAAAACACGTGCTCTTCGGAACGAAAAGTTTTTGGAGCGGCGTCGATGTTCCAGGAGAGGCGCTGAGCAACGTCATCATTACACGCCTTCCGTTTGCCGTTCCGGATACGCCGCTAATCGAAGCACGGCTCGAAGCCATTGAGGCCGCGGGCGGAAATTCGTTCGGCGATTATTCGCTGCCCGAGGCAATTCTGGAACTACGTCAGGGAGTCGGACGGCTCATCCGCACGAAAAGCGACAAGGGCATCGTCGTGATTCTCGACCCCCGAATTCTCACGAAACGTTACGGGCAGTCATTCCTCAACGCCCTGCCCAAGTGTCCAATCGAAATCGTCTAGGAACTCTCAAATGCGTTCCTCAAAACAGCCGCGCCCGCACTTGCACCTTGTCCCCGTCCGCGCACATCGCTTTCATTCACCCAATCCATGACGTGGACCATTCCCATCGCAGCACAACTTTTCTCGCTGCCCGCCGGCGCCGTCGGCTGGCAGATCGGCTTCGTGCTGGCACTGCTAGCCGTGGCTGTCGTGCTTTTTGCGATGGAAAAGGTCTCCGTCGATATCATCACATTCTGCGTGCTCATTCCGCTTATCCTCGCGGGAATTCTGACACCCGAGGAAGCGTTCAAGGGCTTTAGCAGCGAAGCGGTCGTCTCGCTCGCGGCGATTTTCGTAATCTCCGGCGCCCTCACATCCAC
This sequence comes from Verrucomicrobiaceae bacterium, assembly GCA_005791535.1. Classification (GTDB taxonomy): domain Bacteria; phylum Verrucomicrobiota; class Verrucomicrobiia; order Chthoniobacterales; family Chthoniobacteraceae; genus SXWH01. Next base: position 102,875 of record SXWH01000161.1, read on the forward strand.
CGGTGTTCTGGATCTCGTCGGCAGTCGCATCATGAAAATCGGCGGCGGCGGTGAGGCGAAGACGATCGGGATTTTGATGCTGATCGCATGCGCAGTCTCCGCGGTAATGAACAACACGACCGTCACGGCCATGTTCACACCGGCGGTCGTCGTGCTTGCGAGGCGAACGGGCATCAGCCCTTCAAAAATTCTAATGCCGCTTGCGTTTGCCGCCATCATGGGCGGGACGCTCACGCTGATCGGCACATCCACGAACATCGCCGTAAACAACTATCTCAGCAAAAACGGATACACCGATATCGGCATGTTCGAAGTGACACCAGCGGGTCTGGTGATCTGCATCGTGGGAATGCTCTACATGATGCTCATCGGCCGTAAACAACTGGTCGCGCGCGCAGACGAGAGCCTCGCGGCGAACTACGGAATGCGCGAGTACCTGAGCGAGATTATCATCATGCCCGGCTCTCCGCTCATCGGGCAGCGGAGCTTTGATTGCGACCTCAGCATACTTGAATTCCGGATCCTGAAAGTCATCCGCGGCGAAGAGCAACTCGTGCCCGATTCACGCGTGCTGCTTGAGCAGGGCGACGTGCTACTCGTGGAAGGAAAAGTCGAGAACCTGATGAAGGTTAAGCGCATCGAAGGCATCGAGATTAAAGCCGAGGCGAAACTCGGCGACCTCGCGCTCAAGGGAGCAAACTTCCGAATCGCCGAGATGCTCATCACCCTGCAGAGCGAGGTCAATGGCCGCACTCTCCGCGAAGCGGACTTCCGCTCAAAGTACGGCATCACCGTGCTCGCGGTTTACCGCCACGGACAATCCCTCGTGGAAAGCATCGGCAGCGTTCCACTACGGACCGGCGACGTTCTGCTCGTACAGGCCCCGGAGGAAAACATCGCGAACGCCCGCGAGAAATACGGCCTCTCCATGCTGGATGAAGTGCGGCCAACGACCTACAATCCGCGGCTTGGCATACGAACGGTCGTGCTCTTCCTCCTCGCAATTGCAGGAAGCACGATTCCTTTCATCCCGGGACAGGCGAAAGACGGAGTTCAAACGTGGACCGCGCTCCCGGTTTCGGTCGCGTTCCTGATTGCCGCCGTCGGCACCGTATCCATTCGCGCCATCACGGTGGAAAAGGCATACGAGTTTGTGGACTGGAAGCTCATCATCCTCATCGGCGGGATGACGGCATTTGGTCAGGCGATGACCAACACCAAAACCGCGGACTTTCTGGCGAACATGGTCATCGCACTCTCCGGAGGGATGGGCCCGTTTTTCGTGATGGCCGGCTTTTTCATCCTCACCGTCCTTCTCACTCAACCAATGTCCAACGCAGCTGCCGCGCTCGTCGTGCTGCCGGTCGCTATCACCGCAGCGAAACAACTCGGCGCAAACGAACACAGCTTCGCGATGGCCGTCATGCTCGCGGCATCGGTTTCATTCATCACGCCATTCGAGCCATCATGCCTGCTTGTTTACGCGCCTGGGAAATACCGCTTCCGCGATTTCGTGAAGGTCGGCAGCGGCCTCACTCTTGCGCTCTCCATCGCGATGCTTCTGCTCATTCCCCTGCTCTGGCCTCTCACGAAGTAGGAAGATGAAAATGCTCCTGCACGCGTGCATCGCCGCTCTCGCCCCGCTCACGCTTTGCGCAGGAAGCCTCACGGAGAATGAATCACTCTTCTTCACAGGCGAATCCCGCGCCAACGCGACTGCGCGACTGCTACGAATTCCCGACAAAACTCCGATTCTAAAATCATCCTCGCTCGAGGTGACTTACGAAGCCGGGCGCGACTTTTCATGGAAGCCAGGGACCCGGGATTTGCAGCTCACCGCGGATTCACGCATCCCGTTTAGAACAAGCGCTGAACTTCACCCGAAGCCCAATTCCCCGAACTCCTACAAAGCCCAACGCGACAGCGAGAATTGGATGTTTTACGGCCCCGGTCGCGTCATGCACGACCTCCAGGCCACCGCAACTTACGAGAGCAACGACGACTGGAGCGCGCCGAAAATCACGCCCGCCCCCGACTCTCAACTCGGCAGCCTTCGCGCCAAGCTGAAGCCCGGGCAGGCCGTAAAAATCGTCGTGCTCGGCGACAGCATTTCAACGGAGGCCGATGCATCAGCGATTTCAAACACCGCTCCGAATCAACCCGGCTATCCGACGCTTGTCGCTCAATCACTCGAGGCTTCCACCGGAGCGAAGATCGCGCTGCGAAATCTCTCGAAAGGTGGAATGGACGCCGCATGGGGAATCTCGCGCACAGCCGACGCTATCGCGGAGCAACCGGATCTTTTCATCGTCGCTTTCGGCATGAACGACGCATCGGGGCGCAAGACGCCAGAGGCCTACTCCGATTCCATCCGAAAGATCATCGAACCCGTCCGCTCCGCGCTGCCGGCCTGCCGCATCATTCTTGTTTCAACAATGACCGCAAACGAGGAATGGAGCCACTCGGCGCATGACCTTTATCCACGCTACGCCGAAGCGCTCGCAAAATTGACCGGCGACGGAATCGCGCTCGCCGACGTCACCGCGACCTGGACCGCCATCGCTTCACGCAAGAAGCACATGGATATTTCCGGCAACGGCCTCAACCACCCTAACGACTACGGGCATCGCATTTACGCGGACGTGATTTTGAAAACCATCGGACCATGAAAGTATTCATCTACGACAAGTGCGACACGTGCCGGAAGGCGGTGAAGTTTTTGAACGATCGAGCGATCAAATCCACATTCGTCCCCATCCGCGAAACGCCGCCAACCGTCGCAGAGTTAAAGCGGATGCTCGGCTACGTGGGAGATATGAAGCGACTGTTCAATACCAGCGGCCTCGACTACAAGTCGCTCAACATGAAAGAGCGTCTTCCGAAACTCACCGAAGCCGAAGCGCTCGCACTGCTCTCGGCCAACGGCAATCTCGTGAAGCGGCCGTTCGCACTGACGAAGTCCGGAGGTACCACGGGATTCAAACCCGATGAATGGGAGACGTTCATCCGGAGCGACGCGTAACCCCGGCGAGTGCCGCCCGCTACTGCATCACACCGGCAAATCGATCCACCGCCCTGTGGTCGCTGATTCAATTGCCGCATCCATCACAGCCTGCGCTGCAGCGCCCTCGTGGAAGCTGGGGACCGCAGGGCGTCCGGTCCGGATCGCATCCACGAACTCGAAAGCCTGATCGTAGCGGAACGTGATCAGCGGATCACCCACGCTCGGGTCGCGCGGCGAACCGGGCCACGTCCAGAATTCCCGCGGAACGGGAAGCGGCGCAAGTCCGGGGCCGCCAACTTTACCGAAGATGAGCTCATTCCATTGACCCGTCGTGAACTCGAATGTTCCTTCGCTGCCGTTCACTTCGACATAGTCCAGCGAGCGCCACGATTCATTGCGCCCGCTCGCGAGCTTCGAGCTCTCCAGCACGCCCGTCGCGCCATTCACAAAGTCTGCGAGAATCGCCACCCAGTCCTCGGTGTCGTTCGGCGATCCTCCACGGACGGGCGTGAGGTTCTTGACGTTGGCCACCATGCGCTTCATCGGACCGATCAGGTGTTGGGCAAAATTGATGCGATGGCTGAGCATGTCGCCCAATTCCCCCGTCCCGGCCAGAGCCTTCACCTGCCGCCAGCCGAGATTGCGGGTTCCCCAATCCTGCAACCGGCAGGAACGGAAATGATATGGCTGACCGAGATCGCCGCGATCGATCAAATGGCGCAGATAACGCATCGCGGGAACAAATCGATAGGTAAACGCCGTCATGTGCCGAACGTTGGCCTTGTCCGCCGCGGCAGCCATTTCCCGGGCATCGGCGGCAGACATGGCGATCGGCTTCTCGCAAAGCACGTGCTTGCCATGCGCAATCGCAGCGAGCGCGATGGGTTTGTGCGAGATGTTCGGAGTGGCGATGATAACCGCGTGCACATCATCGCGCTTCACAATGTCCTCGAAGTTCGTGGAAACAGCCACATCACCGATTTGCGCGCGCGCCTTTTCAAGTGTCGCCTCGCTCGTGTCACACAGCGCAGAAACGCGCACGTCCTTGCAAAGCGCAAGGCCGGGAAGATGATTCTGCAGCGTGATGCCGCCGGTGCCGATGATCGCGAAATTCAGGGTGCTCATTACCCGGAAAGAACAGCGGGACACGACGCGGCGGGCAAGCGGTTCTTTGGCGCGACTGCGAAAGTTGTAATTGCCCCTCGTCGTTTCGGGACTCGGTGCGGGGCTTCTGTTCTATGGGCGACGAATCACCAAAAACCAACAACAAGGCAGCATCACAAAAACAGGCGAAGTCCGCCGCAGATAACCAGCGCAAAAGCGCGGCAGCCGCAGCCAAAGCCGCTCCAGAGCCGAAGAAATAGCACAACTGCGCAAGACACACGCATCCGGAGCACTGAAACTCCGGCCGGAGAATCATCGCTTCTAACCCGCGCTTTCACAACCGCCCTCGACTGTGCCGGCAGCGCACATACACGGAAGACTGATTGTGAATGTGCTACCGCAGCCGGGAGCACTTTGAACCGCGACTGATCCGCGGTGGGATTCCACAATGGATTTGACGATGGCCAATCCAAGGCCAGCGCCGTCCGAGCCGCGCGCGCGGGCAGCGTCCGTGCGATAAAAGCGGTCAAAGATGCGACTCATCTGCTCCGGGGCGATTCCGATCCCCGTATCAACGACGGTGACTCTGGCAATGCCGCCTGTGCAGGAGACATCGACTTTCACACTCTCTCCGCCGGGGCAGGCAGAGATGGCATTTTCCACGATGTTGAAAACGGCACGGTGGAGGGCGAGCCGATCGCCAACACACTCGACCGGATCGGAGGGGCAGGATTCCAGTGCGAGAGCCACACGCCGCCCTTCAGCGACAGGGCCAAGCTGGTCGCACACCTCTCCGCAGAGCGTGTGAAGATTCAGAGGCTCGCGTAGCGGACCGGGCTCTCCTGCGTCAGCTCGCGCGAGAGTGAGAAGGTTGTCCACAATGCGGGAAAGGCGGGCGATTTCTTCGCGGTTGCTCTGGAGTGTTTCCCGGTATTCCGCGGCGGTTCGCTCACGGCGAAGGGCAACGTCGTTCTCGCCAAGAAGAATGGCGAGCGGAGTGCGGAGCTCATGGGAGGCTTCGGCAACAAATTGCTGCTGAGCATCGTGGGTATCTGCAAGGCGACCGAGCAGTCGCTGAATTGCCGAGGCAAGCTCCGCTACGTCCAAATCGTGCACCTCAAAGGCGAGGGAATTTGGATGCAGTGACGCGAGTTCGAGGCTCGCAATCTGTTTGGTCATGCCACGTAGAGAAGCCCGCCATCGCCGGATGAAAAGCCATGCGATTCCCAGCAAAATGCACCAGAGCGCAGCGCCACCCCCAATAAGAGCGAAAGTGATGCGCTCGGAGTGTTGTGCTCGCGATGCCAGGGGGATTCCTGCCTGAGCGAAAAAGCCCACCTCGCGCTTTCCGGGGCTGGCCTCGGCCCGGGCGAACGTAGCGACGCGGGTGGCCTCCCCGGATGAGCTGCGGGAATCTTCGAGCACAGCCTCAAACCGCTCAGCGGCGAGGCGGCGCACGGTATCGGACAGCGGGATGGCAGCATCTAGATTCGAAGAGTACGCGATGGAGTTTCCGTCGGCGTCGAAAATCTGGAGAAAGACGCCGCCGGGCGCAGTGCCGAGGCCCTGCTCAATGTAGGGCATCAGTCGCGGCGAACGCGTTTCAACAAGGCGCGACAGCGCAAACGCGCGGGCCTTCAATTCTGCATCGAGATCCGCTGTAACGCGGGCACGGAGACTATCCCTCACAAAAACCACGGCGACTGCGACAAAAAGTGCTGCCACCAATCCAATAACAACGATTAGCTGACGAAAGGGTGATTTCATTCGGCGGCGATATCAGGTCGTTTCAGCGAGTACCCGACACCGCGAATGGTGTGGATGAGGGGCGGGGAAAAGCCCCGATCCACCTTCTCGCGGACGTGATAAACGGTGACCTCGATGACGTTGCTAAACGGATCGAAGTTTTCATCCCAAACCTGCTCAGCGAGCCGGGTGCGGGTGACAACTTCGTCGGTATGGCGCAAGAGACAGGCGAGCACGGCGAATTCCCGCGCCGTGAGCGAAAGGCGGCGACCGGCGCGAGTGACAGTGCGCTGCTTCAGATCGAGCACCAAATCACCAGCCCGGAGGCTGACCGGATCGCTGGATGCATCACGCCGTAGCAGCGCCCGGACACGGGCCAGGAGTTCCTCGAACGCGAAAGGCTTCACAAGGTAGTCGTCGGCTCCGAAGTCGAGCCCGCGGACCCGGTCGGAAACCGAGTCACGCGCAGTGAGCAGCAAAACACGGGACGTGATGCCCGATTCCCGCAACTCGCGAAGTACTTGGAAGCCGTCTTTTTTCGGCAGCATGATGTCGAGGATGATGAGGTCGAATACTCCCGAAATGGCGCGAAACGCCCCCTCTTCGCCATCGTACGCGACCTCGACCGCGTACGATTCCTCGCGCAACCCGCGGTGAAGCAGGCGTGCGAGCTTGCGTTGGTCTTCCACAACAAGAATGCGCATGGTCAGCAATATGCGGTTCACGGATACACGCTGCAAGCGCGCGTCATGGCGCGACCACTCTGAGGCGCATGAACCGCGGGGATGCAGCGTGGACCGGCGTATTGTCGCGGACGCGGAGAGTCGTCGGCGTGTTTTCGATGACCGTCGTGCGTTCCGGCCCGCTGAACCACGCGACGAGATCGCCAGACACTTCGGGGACAAGCGTAACGTCGGTGGCAGCAGGATTCCTCGCCAACTCGAGAGTGAGGAAATCACCACCTGCCCCGGCGCTGGTGGCCGGCACCAAAACTGCGCGACTGCCGGCGCTTAAAGGGTGAGTCCCGAGCGCATACTCGATAAGATTTACCACCCCATCAGCATCAGGATCCGCGAGATCAGCCGCGCTCGACGCTCCCGCAACAGTTCCGAAATTTTGAAAACGCCACGCATGCCGGGGGCGACTCGACCCAGGTGAGAACACTCATCGAAAACGGGGGGAGTGCGATTGGTTGCGAAGGATCGAAATCAGCAACGATCGCAGTGCTCGGCGCAACCGCCTGTGAAAGCTCGTTGTTGTCAGTAATGTTCGCCGATGTGAGACGTCTAAGCGTGACACTCCCGACCGGAGCGTGCGGACCCGAGAAAGTCACATCGAGCGCACTGGTGCGATGGAGATTAAACAACACAACGCCGCGCTGCGTGCCGTTTCGGAATGCGAAGCTCTGAATGTAGTGAGCACCGGTGTAGCTCACACGATTCATCAGCGGCTGATCCCACACAGGATTCTCGCCAGTCTGTGTCGTACGGATCATATCGCCGGCGAGGACATCGTTGACCATTTGCATGGCATAAAAATGCGGACGCTTCCGGTCGGTCTTACCCATGTCCAACACGCAACCCCAGAGCGGTGCCGTTTTCCCATCGGACCGAGTGTAACGGTGCCCCGCGAGAGAAAAGAACACCTGATCCCGACAAGCCATCGTGCGCAGCATCGTGAGCATATGGTCCGCCACAGCGATCGCAGCTCCAACCGATGGAGTGAAACTCTCGAGTGCGGATTGAGAGATGGCGCCCTCGGTCGTGTGAAGATTCACTTCATAAACCGTCATCGGCACAGGTCGACCGGAAGATTGCAGTCCGTCATAGTTTGCCCGCATGAGACCCGAAGTCGGTGACGGATTTGTCGACCACCACTCTGGTTCAGCGAAGAGCGGACCGAAGAGTTCCTCATTCGTCCTGAATGCATCCACCCGCGCCGCCATATACGGCGCGAGAGTGAATGCGTCGTGAGTCGCGGATGCGTTGTGGATCTGCATGTTGTTGAAAAAGCCCGCCGACTGTCCGCCGATGATGCACTGAAACTTCGCAGGGTGGTAAAACGGAGACGCTTTCACTACACCGAACAACTCACCCGCCCGGTTGCCGCACGGGATGTTTGCGCTGATGCATCCGCCGCGAAATGCGGTATTGTTCCAGTTCTCATTCCCGAATTCCAAGTGGATGCGACCAAACACACTCGTCCATGCGATTGGGTGCCCTCGCTGCGCACGAATCGCCCCGTAGGTCGTTCCACTACCGCCGCCAAGATACTCGAGGAGATTCGCGACCTCCTGTGCCGATGCGGTGGAAGGAATGTTGTACCACGGTTCTGCGCCGATGTGCTCACAAAGCACGAGGAATTCGTGCAAACCAGGCATCATGTTGTTCTCGGTGGTGGAATACACGGAATAGCCCGAGCGCTTGCGCGCAAAGACTGGGGCGAGTTGATTGTCGAGCGAGTCACCCAAATCCTGCCAGTTCACATAGCGGAGGATCCCGGGCCGGAAGCCAAGCAGCGTATCCACCACAGCATCGCGAAACTCGGTAGGATTCCCCGGGTCGCTGTCGGTCTGGCGCAAACTCACATCGTCAAGCAGAAGCGCGCTTTGCTGCGCGGGAGAGAACTCCACAGTCACAGTACCAGAAATGTCGGAAGACTCGGCCGCGGCAAATGGAAGCGTGTAGTCCGCCCAGCTATTCGTGAGCTGCACCGTCGCGCTCAGATAAGCCGGCAGCGAGCCGCGTCGTACGGAGACAAGGACACGGTTTGCGCCACCGACACCCTTCGCTTTGAACGCAATTCGGAACTGCCCGTTGAGCCTTACAAATCCGCCAAGCGTGTCGAAACGCCCGCGCAGCGCAGCCTGCTCACCGGCATTCAGCGCGCTCATTCGTGCACACTGCTGGCCTTGCGTCGCCGGAGGCAAATCAGACGTTTCACTAACGATGGTACCGCCACCGCTGTTCCCGAGTTCCCAACTCGCAAACGCAGCACCGCCGCCAGTCCCACCGACCTCCGTCTTTTTAAGGACGATGTAGTCTCCACTTGCAGGAGCTGGCCCTGAATCACCAAAAACATAGGTGGTGCCCTGCGTGCTGCCTGCAGGGTCGTTCGGAGGATTCACCCGGCTTGGCGCGATGGAATTGAGGATCGTGCCTGTCCGGCCCTTAGCTTGTGCAGACGACCGGATAATCTCGTAGTTTCCGCCAGACCAAAAGCCACTCGGCCACTGACCAAGCGGCTGATCTTCAATCGCGCTCGTCGCAGTCCCTCCAGGTCCGAGCCTTACGACCGATTGATAGACAAGACCTTCGAATCCCGGATTCCGGAACAGAAGCTCCTTCATCATTTGCGCCGAGTCGTAGTAGTTATGCTGTGCAAGTCCGACGCCGAACCGCTTAACGGCCGGCTGCACAATATCTGCCGCTACTTCGATATTCGTTGTCCCCGCATATGCAGGGACCGTGACCATGATCGCGGCAAGGATTGGAGATAGGGAAGTTCTCATATTCATGGGTTCTTGCGTTTAAGGACGAGGAGGTAAGCTCCGGTTGTCTTCGTGCGGAACTCCGTCGGACGCGGATTCCCGTTGTTGGCAGAGCACCAAAGCAGCGTGTCGCCCTCGATCCTGTAGATGCCGGCCATCTGCTGCCCGCGCCCCGGCCCGTCAATTGCGGTAGCCGTTATCGTGGAAAGTGCACCGTTCTTCCCGAGCACATAAGTCCCGGTGCCAAGCGAGCGTCCGTCTCCATCCCGGGCGGATATCTGATCAGCAGAAATAACGAGCTCGCGTATGGTGTGCCGCACTCCACCGGGACGCGCCGCATCACCATCGACAACCGCGCCCTCCCAAGTTCCGATCAATTTGCCGCGCGCTTCGTCAACAGCGTCCGCCGCGCTGAAATGAGAGAGTGTGAATGCCAATGCTCCGCCGAGCAAACCGCGAAGCAACAACTTGGAGATGTGTTTTGTTTTCATGGCTCCAGCCTCCTCCACGGCCGCTGAATCCACCTTAAAACCGAGATGAAAATCCTTTCAGCTTTCGTCGAGGCGGCGAGCCGCTCGGGTCAAAGCATCCCTCGAATCTCGCGGCAGTGCGCCGTGATATCCGGGGCTTGCAGGATTCCACTCACCACCACAACGCGGCGCGCCCCGGCCGCAATGACCTCCGGAAGATTGGCGAGCTTGATTCCGCCGATGCAGAAAATCGGAATCTTCACGAGTTCGTGCACACGGGCGATATCGGACAGCCCGATTGCCGGGCGGCCGGCCTTCGTGGGCGTTGGAAAAAGCGGCCCAAAACCGATGTAGTCCGCGCCGGCTTCAGCAGCCGCCACGGCCTGCTCGATGGAGTGCGTGCTTTTCCCGATAATCGGCAGAGGAACTTCGCCCGCAAGAGCCCGGCCCGCCCGCCAACGCGCATCATCCACCGCCAGATCGTCCTGCCCGACATGAGCACCGTCGGCACCCACACTCGGCACCAATTCCGGGTGATCGTTGATGATAAACGGAACTCCCGCGGCAGAAAGCACCGGCTGGATTCGATTCGCGAGTTCCTCGATGAAGTGCTCATCGTGCCCTTTCGCACGAAGCTGGATGATATCCACTCCGCCCTCGCACATTTGCGCTGCCACTCGCTCGACGGATTCGGCGGCTACATAACCGAGGTCGATAATGCCGTAAAGGCGGGCAACTGCCAGACGAGCGGACGCGGTTCGGTTTTCTTTCACGGTTCGGGAACGAAACAGCGGTCCCGTATTTCTACGAGACCGCTGTCGAATTTATAAACGAGGCCTTTAGACGGCGGTCGCGACTTCGGGCTCCTTCGCGTCGGTCTCGGTCTTGAAGATGAGGCCCTCCGGCGAGGCCGTGACGTAGGCGGTGTCGCCGGCTTTGACGGTGCCTTTGAGCAGTTCCTCGGCGAGCGGGTCTTCGAGGTATTTCTCGACGGCGCGGCGCATCGGGCGTGCGCCGTAGGCCGGGTCGTATCCCTTCTCGATGAGGTAGTCGCGCGCGGGACCGTCGAGAACGAGTTTGATGTCCTTGTTCTTGAGCCGGTCGTGGAGCTTGGAGACTTCGAGGTCGACAATCTTGTGGAGGTCGGTCTTCACGAGTGAGTGGAAAACGATGAGGTCGTCGAAGCGGTTGATGAATTCCGGCTTCAATGCCTTCTTCGCCTCGCCGAGGACCTTGCCCTTGAGCGTGTCGTAGCTGGCGTCCTCTTTCTCCGCACCGAATCCGAGCGTCTGCTTCTTCATCGCCTCGGCGCCGAGGTTCGACGTGAGGATGATGATGGTGTTTCGGAAGTCGATCTTCCGGCCCATGGAGTCGGTGAGTTTGCCTTCCTCGAGCACCTGGAGGAGAATGTGCAGGACGTTCGGGTTTGCTTTTTCGATTTCGTCGAAAAGCACGACCGAATACGGCCGGCGGCGGACCTGCTCGGAGAGCTGGCCACCTTCCTCATGCCCCACGTAGCCCGGAGGCGAGCCGATGAGCCGCGAGATGGTGTGCTCCTCGCGATACTCGGACATGTCGATCTGGATGAGCGAGTCCTTCGCGCCAAACATGTATTCCGCGAGCGTCTGCGCGAGGTAGGTTTTTCCAACGCCGGTCGGGCCGAGGAAAATGAACGAACCAATCGGGCGCCGCGGATCCTTCAGGTCCGCACGCGAACGGCGCAGTGCCTTCGCGATGGCCACGACGGCTTCGTCCTGGCCGATGACCTTGCCGCGAAGTTCGGTCTCCATGCGCAGGAGTTTCTCCGTGTCGGCCTGCTCCATGCGGTGCAGCGGCACGCCGGTCCATTTCGCGACGACGACACGCATGTCCTCCTCGGTGACGACCACGTCCTTCTCCTCGCGCTTTTTCTCCCAGTCTTTGATGACGGCGTCCTTGCGCTCCTTCGCCTGCTTCTCGGTATCGCGAAGCGACGCGGCTTTCTCGAAGTCCTGCGCTTTGATCGCGGCTTCCTTCTCGCCCTTGATGGACTCGATTTCCTTTTCGATGTCCTTGATGTCCGGCGGCCGGGTCATGGACGAAATGCGGGCGCGCGCGCCGGCTTCGTCCATCACGTCGATGGCCTTGTCCGGCAGGAAGCGTCCGGTGAGGTAGCGGTCGCTCAATTCGGCGGCAGCCTGGAGCGATTCGTCGGTGAAGCGGGCCTTGTGGTGCTGCTCGTATTTCGGGCGGATGCCTTTCAAAATGAGCACCGTGTCGGACACGGAAGGTGCCTCGACTTTCACCTGCTGGAAGCGGCGCTCAAGCGCGGAGTCCTTCTCGATGTATTTGCGGAACTCGTTGAGCGTCGTCGCGCCGACGCATTGCAATTCACCGCGGCTCAGCGCCGGCTTGATGATGTTCGAAGCGTCCATCGCACCCTCCGCCGAACCGGCGCCCACGATGGTGTGGAGCTCGTCGATGAAGAGAATGACGTTCTTGGTCCGGCGGATTTCGTCCATCACGGCCTTGATGCGCTCTTCAAACTGGCCGCGGTATTTCGTGCCCGCGACCATCAGCGCGAGGTCGAGCGTGATGACGCGCTTGTCGCGCAAAATGTCCGGAACATTGCCCGCGGTGATTTCCTGCGCGAGGCCTACATTGTGGTTAAGACAGAAAAGCCAGACAGTTCTGAGAAGTATGGTCGTATTCTTGGTTGGGTTTATCTTGACGGTAATACTAAGTCTGTTAACGAACAAATGATTGAAGATGGATATGCATGGGGATACATGG
>SXWH01000162.1 GCA_005791535.1 Verrucomicrobiaceae bacterium
GCGAAGGCGGCTTTTCGATTTTCTGCGGTCAATCATCCGCCTTTCGCTTCCGGCGGGCGATCGCTTTTTCCCGGCATCAGATCACAAGCGCGACCACCATCGCGAATGCCTCAACGAAGAAAAACCAGCTCGCCGCGGGAATAATCAGCGACTGCGCAACCGGCCATTGCAAAAAGTGGCGAAAGCACCAGAAGACAATCCCGGTCGGGATGCCCCACATCAAAATGAGATACGCGGCAAACCACCCGCAACCGTTGCCGCGCTTATGCCATTTCAAATCGACCAAACCGTCCGGCCAGCCACGAGGGTGCGGACGGCACGGCCCTTCAGCTCCCAGCCATGGAACGGATTATTCCGGCTCTTCGAGGCACTCGCCTCCTTGTCCACGGTCCATTCGAGGCCGGGGTTGATGAGCGTCACATCCGCGACCGCGCCCTCGCTCAAGGTACCGCGATCGAGGCCGAGCAGGCGCGCAGGATTGAGGGTGTAAAGCTCCACGAGCCGCGCAAGGTCGATGGCCTTCTTCTTGTGAACGAGAATGTCAATGAACAGTCCGAGTTCCGTTTCGAGACCGAGAATCCCGAACGGCGCAAAGTCGAACTCCACCTCTTTCTCAAACCCGCAATGCGGCGCGTGGTCGCTGGCGAGAACCGTAATCGTCCCGTCCGCCACACCTTCGATCAATGCGTCGACGTGCTCCTGCGAGCGGAGCGGAGGGTTCATTTTGAAGTTCGTGTCGAAACCGCGGATCGATTCATCCGTAAGCGCGATGTGGTGCGGGCAAATTTCCCCGCTCAGCGGCACTCCGCGCCGGCGCGCTTCGCGCAAAATGCGGACGCTGCCCGCAGCCGAAAGATGCTGGCAATGAATCGGCGTGCCCGTGAGTTCGGCGATTAGGCCGTTGCGCGCGACGATGATTTCCTCGCCAATCGCAGGCCAGCCCGGAAGGCCAAGTTCCGCCGAGACGCGGCCTTCATTCATCACGCCTTTTCCGACGAGATTGTAGTCCTGGCAGTGGTCCATCACCGTGAGGTCAAACATACGCGCGTATTCGCAGACACGGCGCATGATCTCGTGATTCTGGATGCAGTGACCGTCGTCCGTGAGCGCGACGATGCCGGCCTTCTTCATCGCCCCGATGGGCGCAAGCTCCTCGCCTGCGATCCCCTTCGTCAGCGCGCCGGTCGGAAACACATTCACCACGGCATCGGTCTTCGCCTTTTCCAGAATCCAAGTCACCACGCTCGCGTTGTCCACCGACGGGGAGGTGTTCGGCATGCAAACGACGCTCGTGAATCCGCCCGCTGCGGCGCATGCAGTTCCCGTCGCGATGGTCTCCTTCGCCGACTGTCCCGGCTCGCGGAGGTGGACGTGTAAATCGATCAGCCCCGGCGCAACGACGAGACCCGTACAGTCAATCGTTTCGAGCGTCGCAGCCGAAGCCGGCAGTTCGCTGAGCGGCGCGATTTTCCCATCGACGATCAACACATCCCCCAATGCATCACGCTTGTTTGCTGGGTCGATCACGCGGCCATTTTTGAGAAGAATTGCGCTCATTGTCGCGACGATACGCGGAGACGGGCCGGTTTGAAAACCGCGGAATGCAGGTGAAGATTTGTTTCTGTTGGATTCCAAGTCTCACTGCCGCGCAAAAATCTTCCGCTTTGGTTCACAGATCTTGAAACATTAATTCAAACTCCGCACAGCGACCCGGTGAGAACTGGCGCTTCAATATTACCGTTGTCATGATCAGGCCCCTCTCCGAGTCCTTCCGTCTGGTGAACTTTCGGTTCGCGGTCCTACTTGTCTTAATCTTCATCTGCTGGCTTCTCGTGATATTCGGGTTGTTGAGCGGGGACCATTGCACGGACGCAGACGGAGACGGACGTTTTAGAAACTGAAGCCGGTGCTGACGTGATTCCGAACACCACTCTGAAGGGAATCATCACGCGCACCACTATGCCCACTCGCTTTGGGATTTGACTCTCAAGCCGTCGATCTTGGCGAGGTGCCGGTGCCGGTGGTCGTCGCGTGCTCATCGTGAACGCAGTCACGACCCGTTACGTCGCACTGCCACTAAATCCGCTCCTCCCCGCGAACAACAAGCACTACGACGAAACCTAGGGATGTCGTCGATTCGCATTGCAGAATCGTGACGACCGAGGCGACGACAGAATTCAGGCACGGTGAGGTGACCACGGGCGGTTCGATGCGCCATCACCAACCACTCCGACGAGGGTTTTCTGCTCTGCGCTGCGGGAAGTTTCCATCTCCACCGAGACGCTCAAACAGATCTGGGAGCTCATCGAGCAGGACAAAGCAAACCAAACCGCCAAGGATTAGCCCCGGCGCGAAAGGGACCGGACGGCCGCAAAGAATTTGCAGCACCGCCGATTAGCCTCTCATGTCCGCTTTTATACAGTCCCCGCTCGTTCGTTCGCTGTGCTTCGCTGCTTTGCTTTCGGCCCGTGCATCGGCAGCGGAGGAAGGCGCGGGTTTTACGAAGATCGTGCAGCCTTTTATAAAGGAGAACTGCACTGCATGTCATGGTCCGGAAAAGCAGAAGGGCAAGCTGCGACTGGATACGCTTAAGGCGGACTTTCGTGATCCGCTCGTTGCTGAAAAATGGAAGGAAGTGGTGAACTCGCTAAACGGCCACGAGATGCCGCCGGAGGAGGAAAAGCAGCCGTCACCTGAGGCTTCGGCGCGGTTTGTCGAATGGCTGGAGAAGGAACTCGCGAAGGCGGAGATCGCAAAACGGTCCACACGCGTGGTTCTGCGGCGGATGAATCGCGCGGAATACGACAATACGATTCGCGACCTCGTTGGCGTGGATTTCAAGCCGTCGGAGAAATTCCCCGAGGACCCGCCGGCCGGGGGATTCGACAACATCGGACAAGCGCTTTCGATTTCGCCGATGCAGGTGGAGCTCTACTACGCAGCGGCGCGCCAGATACTGGACCGCGCGCTCGTCGAGGGCGCGCAGCCTGAGTCGATCAAATGGCACTTTGAGCCGGAGGA
>SXWH01000163.1 GCA_005791535.1 Verrucomicrobiaceae bacterium
CTTCGAGTGCCTCCACGAGCTGAAGCTCATCGTCGATCTGATGAACGAAAGCGGCATCGCCGGAATGCGTTTCTCGATCTCCGAGACCGCCAAGTGGGGCGACGTTTCCGTCGGACCGAAGATCATCGATTCATCCGTCAAGAAGCGCATGAAAGCCGCGCTCAAAGACATCCAGAGCGGCAAGTTCGCGAAGGAATGGATCAAGGAAGTCAACGGCGGCTACAAGAAATACAACGCGCTGCTCAAAAAGGGCGAACAGCACGGCATCGAAAAAACCGGCGCCAAGCTCCGCGCACTCATGCCTTGGATTCAAAAGAAGAATCTCAAAGGCGCGCAAGCCGCCTACTAAAGCGACATTTTCGCAAGAAACACAAAACAGCAGTCCGGTTCGCCGGGCTGCTGTTTTTGTTTGCCGTCAAAGCCCGGGCAAGACTGTCGGCAATCGCGGTATCTTCGCCCTGATTCCGCCAGTGTTGCCCGCTGAGTGGCCCACGCTCGAATTACCGCCGGGGCATTGCGCTGCCGGACTCGATTCACGGCGGGGTTGATGAATGGCTCCGGGGCGTGGATAGTCGGGGCGGATGACGACTCCGCTGGAAAAGATCGATTTTAAAAGGAAGCTCGGCGAGGTGCCGCATCGGCCGGGGGTTTATCTCCATCGCGACCGGTTTGCGCGGGTGATTTATGTGGGCAAAGCGCGGGATCTCCGGAAGCGGCTCTCGCAGTATTTCAGCCCGGGAAGGCAGATGCGGGCGGACTTGAAGACGCGCGCGCTGCTGGAGGCGATTTATGATTTTGACTGGCATGTGGTGGGGAGCGAGCCGGAGGCGTTGTTGCTGGAGGGGAAGCTGATCAAGGAATACCGGCCGCGCTACAATGTGAGCTTTCGCGACGATAAGCGCTTCCTGCTGGTGAAGGTGGACGAGCACGAGGACTGGCCGCGTTTCCGGCTTACGCGGTTCAAGGCGACGGATGACGGGAACCGCTACTTCGGGCCGTTTGCACATTCGGGCGCTTTACGGCAGACGCTGGCTTTTATGCGGAAGAAGTTCGGCGTGCTGACGTTTGGGAAAGGGTCGCCGACGGAGCGGGAGTTGCGGAGCAGCACGTATCAGGTGCCGATGAAGCTGGCGGACATCACGGCGGAGCAATATCGCGAACGGGTGGCGCGGGCGTGCGAATTCATGGAGGGGCGCTCGAAGGAATTGCTCGACGAGCTGGAGCTGGAGATGCGCGCGGCGGCGGCGAAGCTGGATTTTGAACGGGCTGCCGAGCTGCGGAACATGCTGGATGATTTGCGCCAGACGACGAAGCCGATGACACGCTACACGACGACGATGCGCCACCGGCTGAAGCTGCCGCGCGCGATCGACCCCGCCGCGGATATCGCAGAGCTGGGCGAGGCGCTTTCGCTTCATCGAGCACCGCGGCGGATGGAGTGCTTTGATATTTCGAACATCAGCACGACGCACGTGGTGGCGAGCATGGTGTGTTTTATCGACGGACGCCCGGCGACGCATCTCTACCGGCGCTATCGAATCAAGTCGCTGGACGGCCGGCAGGATGATTTTGCCGCGATGGCAGAGGTGGTGCGACGCCGGTATTTGCGGGTGCTCCGCGAAGTGGCGGTGCAGGCGGCGCGGGCTTCCGAGGCGGTTCGCGACGATGGAACGAGTGTGGAATATGATCCCGAGTTTTCGCAGGAGCGGCTGCGCGATGCGGTCCGCCGTGTGGAGGAGCGGGACGATGATCCGTCGCTGCCGAGGCTCCCTGATTTGATCATCGTGGACGGCGGCAAAGGGCAACTCGGCAGCGCGTGCGCGGAGCTTCAGGCGCTGGGACTTTTTGACGACGTGCCAATCGTGGGGCTGGCGAAAGAGCGCGAGGAGATTTTCCGTCCGGGCTGCGCGGATCCGATTGTGCTGCCGCATGAAACCGGGGCGTTGAAGCTGATGCAGCGGATTCGCGACGAGGCTCACCGGTGGGCGAATGGGTATCATCAACTGCTGATGAAGCGCCGTGTTTCCGAGAGCGTTCTCGATGAGTGCCCCGGAGTGAGCGAGGTCCGGAAGCAGGCGTTGCTCAAGCGATTTGGGAGTGTCGCGAGGCTCAAACGGGCTTCGGTGGAGGAGCTTTCGCGTGTGCAGGGGATCAGCCCGAGACTGGCCGAGGGAATCGTGAATTTTCTGCGAGGGCGGTAGCTGTCCGGGGTTTTGTGCTTTTTATTTGTCTTCAACCTGTTTCATTCCGCCCCTCTCCATGCAAAATTCTCCATTTAACTTCCGGACACTTTCCGTCGGTGTCGCGGCCCTGTTTGGCCTCTCGTTTTCCACCTGCAGCCTTTTGGCGGACGCTGTCGTCCTGAAAGGCGGCGAGCGGATCGAGGGTAAGATCCTGAGTGAGACCGATACCGAAGTAACGATTCAGTTCCAGATTTCCGCGTCGATCAAAGACGAGCGGACGGTGAAGAAATCAGAGGTGGAGAAGATTGAGAAAGCGACGCCCGATGCCGAGGCGTGGGCGGTGTTGAAGGACTTCAAACTCTCCGACGACTCGTTGGAGCCGGCGCTGTATCTGCACTACATCAATTCCCTGAAGGGCTTCATTGCGCAGTTTCCGGACAGCCCGAATGCGGCCGCTGCGAAAACGGCACTGGGGGCAATCGAGGCGGAAAAAACGCGCGTCGATGGCGGTGAATACAAATTCGACGGCAAGTGGCTCTCAAAGGACGAAGTGCAGAAGGAGCGTATCCAGATCCTCGGCAGCGCCTATCTTTCGCAGATGAAGAAGTTCGCCGCAGCGGGGCGGATTTCCGAAGCGATGGCGTCGTTCGAGCAAGTGCAAAAGCAGGCGGCAGGCTCAGCTTCGTTCCCTGAAGCGGTCGAACTCGCGCGCCGCACTGTGGCTTCATTGAAGACTGCGGCAGACAACGGACTGGTGAAGCTCAAGGCGCAGCGCGTTGAAGATCAGAAGATGGTGGACAAGCTTACCGAGCCGCAAAAATCGCAGATGGCGCGCGATTTGAAGGCGCTCCGTGATCGAATCGATGCGGCAGTGGCCGCGGCCGAGCGCAGTGGAGCAAAGTGGCTCCCGCTGAACCCCGCAAACGAACGCAGCCTGGCTGCGATTTCGTCGAAGGCAGGCTCGGAACTTTCGCGCCTGAACGCATTGCAAACCGAGAATATGAAAGCCTCCATCGCTGAAGTGGCAAAGGTGAAGGGGGCGCTCGCAGCAGGAGACATTGCGGCGGCCGAAGCTGCCGCGAACAAGGCGAAGCAATTGTGGCCCGGCAACGAGCAAACGGATCGCGCGAATGCCGCAATCGCAGAGGCGAAAAGGGTTGGAGCGGAAAAAATGGCTGCCGAAAAGGCCGCTGCCGAAGAGGCCGCTCGCATCGCCGCAGAGGACGCGAAGAAGAAGCCCGTGCCTGAACTCGCACCCCCGCCGCCACCGGAGCCCGCAGCGAGTGCGCCTGTCGAGGAAGAGGCGGCCAAAAAAGAAGAAGGCTCTATTTTGTCCAGCCCAGGATTCTGGGTACTGCTGGTTGTGATCCTTGTTTTTGCAGCAGTTGGACGAAAGGCGTTTCGGAAGTTTAAGGACCCTACCGGCAACATTCTCGATCAATAATTTACCATGGCACGCACCGCGCAAATTCACCGAAAGACAGGCGAGACGGACATCAGTATCGGCCTCACGATTGAAGGAACGGGAAACGGAACGATTACGACCCGGATTCCGTTCTTCGATCACATGCTCACGCTGTTTGCGAGGCACGGATTATTCGACCTCGAGGTAAACGCTATCGGTGACATCGAGGTGGATTTTCATCACACGGTGGAGGACACGGGTATCGCGCTCGGACAGGCTTTCGCAAAGGCATTGGGCGACAAGAAGGGCGTCCGTCGCTACGGCTGGGCATACCTGCCGATGGATGAAACGCTCGCGCGAGTCGTAATCGATTTTTCGGGCAGACCTTTCCTGGAGCATCGCGTGCCTTCGGGTGTCGGCAGCATCAACGGATTTCCCTTTCAACTCGTGGAGGAGTTTATGCGGGCATTCAGCGTGCATGCGGGCTGTAATCTGCACACCGAGGTCCTGTACGGACGCGATGCCCACCATATGGCTGAGGCACTTTTCAAGGGGCTCGCAAAAGCCGCGGACCAAGCCTGCCAGATTGATCCGCGAGTGACGGGAATTCCCAGCACGAAAGGCGTTCTCTAGCAATGGATATCGCCGCGTATCTTGCTGCCCGCACAAAGCTCGTGGATCGGGCATTGGAGCGGTATTTGCCGAAGGAGAGCGTAAAGCCGGTGACGATTCACAAGGCGATGCGCTACTCGATCTTCGCGGGTGGAAAGCGGCTTCGTCCCGTGCTCACACTTGCGTCCGCGGAAGCTTGTGGTGGGAAGGTGGACACCGCTATGGCCGCAGCGTGCGCGGTGGAATGCATCCATACGTATTCGTTGATCCACGACGACCTGCCGTGCATGGACGATGACGATCTCCGCCGCGGACGACCGACGAGTCACAAGGTGTTTGGCGAAGGGGTCGCTGTGCTCGCGGGCGATGCGCTGCTTACCGTGGCTTTTGAGATTCTCGCGAAAGCCTCACCAACAAAGCGGTATGGCACCGCCGCGCAGATCTCGGAACTCGCGCACGCGGCCGGGAGTCGCTGGCTTGTGGGAGGACAGGTCGCTGATCTGGAAGGCGAGGGGAGGAAGCTCTCGGGCGCGGAGCTGCAATACATCCATCGCTGCAAAACTGCGGCGCTCCTTACCGCGAGCATTCGACTTGGCGCAATGAGTGCCAATGCAACGGATGCGCAACTGAAGGCTCTGACGACTTTCGGCCAAAGTGTGGGACTCGCGTTTCAGATCATCGACGATATCCTCGACGTGACTCAATCCAGTGAGAAACTCGGCAAGACCGCAGGCAAGGACGTGAGTTCGCAGAAGGCGACGTATCCTTCGATTTACGGCATGGAGAAAAGCCGGAAGGAAGCGCGCCGCCTGACCGCAGCCGCTCACCGCAGTCTTGGCGTATTTGGCGGGAAGGGGGCTGACCTCCGCGCCCTCGCTGATTTCCTGCTCGCCCGCGAGTATTAGGAAGCGCTGTCGATGTAGGGAATCGTGAGCGGGCCCTGCGGAAGCACCGCGATTCGCAACGGGTGCGGGCTTTCGGCAATTTTCGAAGCAACGAGTGCGGTGATATCGCTGCACGGAATCAAGTGTGCCGCGCGGATCCTCTCGTCATCCATCGCGGTAAAAGCGTGAATCTCCGCGCGTCGCCGTATGACGCTCTGAATCTGGCTCTGCCATTGCTCCGGCCACACAAAGCCGGGTGTTTTCAGCTTTGCGATCAATTCCTCTCCGCTGCCGACGCTGCGCAACAGCCGATCATGCGGACTGCCCGCGGGCACACCTTCGCAACACTCTGCTGCGATGATTACGGTGCCGCCGTCTTTCACGATTAAGTCCGCCGCGCGCATACCTTTCACCGCCTGGTAGAGGTTCATGTCGAGCGGGTAGCCGCTGTTGGTGGTAATCACGATATCAAAAGGGGCTGGCACCTTTTGCATCGCTGAAGTCCGGACGAACTCGATGCCTTTCCGATGAGCGGCAATAAGATCACCGGCGAATATGCCCGTAATTTCGCGGAGTTCATTCAACGCGACGTTGATTAAAAAGGAAGGCCCGGCACGCAGCCCGATATCCCGCATTTCCTCCCAAATCGGATTGCCGTCGGTGATTCCAAATGTGCTCCGTCGGTCACCGATGTTCTCCACTCCATGATTGCTCATCACAGTTCGAAGGCCTGCGACTCCGGGCATGATTCCCTTTGGCCCACCGCTGAATCCCGCGAAAAAGTGCGGCTCGATGAAGCCCGTGATAATGCGGATATCGGCTTCCACGACGAGTCGGTTAATGAGAGCAGGGACGCCCGTGCGGGTGACTCCAAGTTGGACGAGCGCAGCTTCATTTTCCGGCTCGTGGTTGATGCAGCGGTAGTTCGCGACGACCTCGGGAGTTAGCATCGCTTCCAATTCCTGGCGCGTGTTCGGGCGGTGCGTGCCTAGGCCGTTAAGCAACGTGATATGCTTCCGAGAGGCACCGGCTGATTCGAGGTATTCCAGCAACCACGGAATGAGGCGATCATTCGGAGTTGCGCGTGTGATGTCGGTGTGGACGATCACGATGCGCGAATGCTCCGTGATTTGTTCCGCCAGGCACCGCGCTGCGACTGGAGAATCAAGTGCTGCGAAGAGAGAGCCTTTTTCATCCGCGAGTCCCGGCACTGGTGTTGGCTCGATGATGGTTGTATCCGCGTCCGGCAGTTCGATGGACAGGTGACCCCGACCGTAGGCGAGAGAGACTTTCATAGAGATGCTGTCTGTGTGCAGGAAAGGTTCGTCCGTGTCCACGGTGCACTCATCGCTCGCATCTTCGCCGAGATGCGCTAGATTCGGCGCATGCCGATGAATCCGAAACTGACTATTGCTGCCGCAATTCTTTGCGCCTCCATTTCCGTGCATGCAGAGAGGCAGCAATTGCTTGAGAGCGGTTCGTTCGAATGGCCGCCGGTTTCGAGGAAGAAGTCGCTCGCGGAGGGCGCGGATGTTTCGAAATCTGCAATGAACGCGGATTGGTACACGTTCAAGGACAGCACCAAGGACGTTGGGGGGAAACTGACACTCGGACTTACGAACGAGATTTTCCGCACCGGCCGGCAGTGCATGTTTGTGCAGTTTGAGAATCTTACTCGCCCGCTCGCGGTCGCGAAATTGGCCAGCGACTTTGTCAGCATAAAGCCTGGCGAAACTTATCACGTTTCGATTTGGGGACGGATCGACCGAAAGAATCCTGTGACGCTCGATCAGCGTGTGCCGTTGCTGAAACTGCAGGTGGATTGGTTCATGGCTGACCGCGAGGAGCAGACCGGGGAAACGCAATTCCGTGTGCAGCCGATCCCCGGAAGCGCGAACCGGCCGGCGATGTTCGTTTCCGCCAAATGGAACGAGTTTTTTGTCGACATGAAAGCTCCTGACGATGCGGCTTACATGCGGGTGACATGGACGTGGGAAACCGGCCCGCATGCCGGCGAGACGAATGGAACCGCGTATTTCGACGATGCGACGATCATCGGCATCCCGGGGCCGAAGGAAGATCCGTTTGCTGATGAGCCCGAGATGGCCGAGGAAACGCCGGTCGTAGCTCCCGTTGCTCCGCCAGTCGCGCCGGTTCCGGTCGAAACACCAAAGCCCGCGGACCCTGAGAACCTCGCGGTTCCCGTCTCTACGCCGGTCCCGCCGCAAGCGGCTCCGTCGCAGAAGCCAAAGCCGAAGAGGTGACGGTATATGTGAAAACGCCGCTCCGGCGGCTGGTCCTTGGCTAATCTAGTTTCCTGTGGAGGCTCTCGCTTAGAAGCTCGGCGACCTCGGCAGAAGGAACGCGCTCAAACACTTCGCTGAGGAATCCGAACGTCACAAGCTGCTGCGCGACGCGCCGCGGGATGCCTCGACTTTGGAAATAGAAAATCTCCTCATCATCGAGCGCACCGCTTGTCGCACCGTGGGTGCATCGTACGTCATCGGCTTCAATCTCCAGTCCCGGCGCGCTATTTGCCTCGGCTTCATCGGAAAGCATGAGGTTCCGAACCTTCTGGTAGGCATCCGTCTTGTGCGCGCCTTCATCAACGCGGATCAGTCCGGTGAAAACCGTGCGGGCCGTGTCATTGAGCGCGTTCTTGTAAAGCAGGTCGCTCTTTGCGTTTGGCGCCTCATGGATTTGAAGCGTGCGCTGGTCGAATATCTGACTTCCCCACGCCGCGGAGACACTCAGCATCTCGCTTCGGCCACCCGGGCCGCGAAGGCGTGATGTGGCTTCATCGCGAATGAACGCGCCGCCGAGATTCAAGCGCAGCGCGATGACCTCGGCATCCCGGGCAACCGTGGTTGCATTGAGATGAAAGGCGGTAGTTGCCGTGTTCCAATTTTGGATTGCCACGTAATTCACCTTGGCACCCGGTCCGGCGACAATGTCGTTTACTCCCACAGCGAGCGCAGGAGCGGTGCCAGTGCTGCAGAAATGATCTACAACGGTGACTTGGGCGTTGTCCTCCGCGACAATGAGTGTGTGCGGAAAGGCGGAAGCGTTCTCTCCATCGAGCCAGTGAAACACCTGGACTGGTGCCTTAATCTCAACATTCTTTGGAACGTGGAGGACCATTCCAGCCTTCACTTGTGATGCGTGCAGCGCTGCAAATTTTTCAGAACCGAGGGCCGATTTTTCCCGCATGAAATGGCGGGCCAGCAGTTCCGGGTGTTCACGAGCGGCCTGCTCGAAGGGCAGCCACACGACGCCGGCGGAACGCAAAAGATCGGAATTCGCAGACGCAGAAATCAAACGGTCGTTGGCGAAAACCATCACTCCGGCAGCGGAAGGGATGCCATTGCTGCGCTCGGAAAGCTCTCGACGCCGTTCGTTGCTGACCTCCGAGGCGCGGATAAACGGAGCCAGAGTCAGAGCCCGAACATCGGTAAAACGCCAGTTCTCATCGCTCCGGCGCGGCATGGGAACTTCGTTGAAACGCTCCCATGCTCGCTGCTGGACCGTGCGAAAATCCGTAGGGTGGTTTCCAAAATCGGGACCGCCCTGAGTGATGGCTTTTGGATCGAGAGAAGTCGCTGAATCGATAGCCGTGCTCATCAACCGACGCTCCCTTCCATCTCGAGATCGATGAGGCGCTTGAGTTCCACGCTGTATTCCATCGGGAATTGCCGGACGAGGTCATTGACGAATCCGTTCACCGAGAGGCTCATAGCCTGTGCTTCGGTCAGTCCGCGCGACATCATGTAAAAGATCTGCTCCTCGGAAATCTGAGACACGCTTGCTTCATGCTGGCATGCGTTCCCGGTGCCGCGGACGGTGATTGCCGGGTAGGTGTCAGTACGTGACGTTTGATTGATCAGCAGTGCGTCGCACTCGGTGTTGTTTTTGCAGCCTTTGAGGTGCTTGGGGATGTGAACCAATCCGCGATAGGTCGCACGTCCGGTTCCCAGGCTGATGCTTTTGCTGACGATGTTCGATGTGGTCTCATCCGCTGCGTGAATCATCTTCGCGCCGGTGTCCTGATGCTGTCCGTCGCCGGCAAGCGCGATGGAGATTACCTCACCACGCGCCTTGCGACCTTTCAGTACGACGCCCGGATACTTCATTGTGAGGCGCGAACCGATGTTGCAGTCGATCCATTTCACCTCGGCCTCCTCGTGTGCGACGGCACGCTTCGTGACAAGGTTGAACACGTTGTTCGACCAGTTCTGAACCGTGACGTATTGAATTTTCGCTCCCTTCATCGCGACGAGTTCGACAACGGCGGAGTGCAATGTCGCGGTTTCAAACTTCGGCGCGGTGCAGCCTTCCATATACATCACTTCGCTGCCTTCATCGGCGATGATGAGCGTGCGCTCGAACTGGCCAAAGTTTTCCGCATTGATGCGGAAGTAGGCCTGAAGCGGGTGCTTCACCTTCACTCCCGGCGGAATGTAAATGAACGAACCTCCGCTGAAGACGGCACTGTTGAGCGCGCTGAATTTATTGTCGCCCGTCGGGATAACCTTGCCGAACCACTTCTTGAAAATCTCGGGGTGTTTCATGAGGCCCTCGGTCGATCCCATGAAAATGACGCCCTGATCGGCAACGGCTGACTTGATGTTTGAATACACCGCTTCCGAGTCGAACTGCGCCTCCACACCGGCGAGAAACTTCCGCTCCTGCTCCGGGATTCCGAGGCGCTCGAATGTCTTCTTCACATCCTCCGGCACATCCTCCCAAGAGCGAGTCGGGCGCTTTGCGTTGGCGAGGTAATATCGGATGTTGTCGAAGACGATGTTGTCCAAGTCCTTCGATGCCCAGTTCGTTGGCATCGGCTTCGCGAGGAAGGTGTCGAGGGCCTTGTGACGGAATTCCCGAATCCAGTCGGGTTCTCCTTTTACGTCGGCGATGTAGTCGATGGTCGAATGAGTGAGTCCTGTCCCCGCGTCAAATTCGTGCGATTCCGGATACACGAAGTCGCCGCGACTGCGGTCGATCTCAAGCTGCGTGGCCGGGGAGACTGATGTTGGTGGTTCCAGTAGTTCAGTGCTCATGGTCGTTTCAGGCTGCGGTTTCCTCCTTGATGAAGTCGTATCCGCGCTCTTCGAGTTCGAGCGCGAGTTCCTTGCCGCCATGGCGGACGATTTGTCCGTTCCAGAGAACGTGGACGATGTCGGGAACGATGTAGTCTAGCAGGCGCTGGTAGTGCGTGATAACGAGCATCCC
>SXWH01000016.1 GCA_005791535.1 Verrucomicrobiaceae bacterium
CTGCGGCCAATGCACGCCATGCCGCGAAGGCGCCCAGTGGATGCGGAAGATTACCGATCGCATTGTGGCTGGCGGCGGAACGGAAAAAGACCCCGCCGTTTTGAAGAACGTCGCCGACAACATCGCCGGAAAAACCATCTGCGCATTCGGCGAAGCGTGCTCGTGGCCGACGCAGAGCTTCCTTGCGAAGTTCCCCGAGGAATTTGGCGCAAAAGCGACGAAGCCGCTCCCGCCGCCGATGCCGCCGGAATACAACACGACGGAACTCGTGGAGAACGAGAAAGTCGAAGCAGTTCCTGCCCCGCGCGGGAATTCCAAAGAAATCATGGCACCAGCCGCCACGCGTTAATTTCCGATGTCCACCGAAACCGCCGCACCAGTCCAAATGGTCAACGTCCAAATCGACGGCGTTTGGCTGCAATTTCCGAAGGGCACGCGCGTGATTGAGGCCTGCCGCCAGGCGCAGAAGCTCATTCCGCATTACTGCTACCACCCGAAGCTCTCTTCGCCCGGCAATTGCCGCATGTGCCTTGTCGAAATGGGCATGCCGAAGATGACTCCGGACCGCAACCCGGTCGTCGGTGCCGATGGGAAACCCGAAATCGCATGGATTCCGCGGGCGCAAATTTCCTGCGCTCAGGATGTGAGCGAAGGCATGGGCGTTCGGACGAATTCGCCGATGGTGCAGGAGTGCCGGAAGGGCGTGATGGAATTTCTGCTCATCAATCACCCGCTCGACTGCCCGATTTGCGATCAGGCGGGTGAATGCAAGTTGCAGGAGTTTTCAGTTGAACACGGGACTGCGGAATCGCGCTTCCTTGAGCGAAAAGTGAAGAAGCCGAAGTCGGTGGAACTTGGGCCCCGGGTGACGCTCGACGCCGAGCGCTGCATTCTATGCACACGCTGCATCCGCTTCATGAAAGAGGTCGCGAATGATGATGTGCTCGGCATCGTGGATCGCGGAACTTTCAACAGCATCTCGACGCACCCCGACCGGATTCTCGACCACAACTACTCGCTCAACACCGTGGATATCTGCCCGGTCGGCGCGCTCACTTCGTCGGACTTCCGATTCAAGATGCGCGTGTGGTTCCTGAAGGAAAGCGCGACCATCGACACGAACTGCGGCACCGGCAGCAATATCACTGTCGGCTCGCGCGAGAACGTCATCTATCGCATCACGCCGCGCGACAACGAGGCGGTGAACGGATGCTGGATGCCCGATTCGCACCGTCTGAATTTCAAATACGTGGGTTCGCCGGAGCGCTTGAAGGAGCCGGTGATTCGCCCGCAGCTTGGCGAGGAAGGACCGACCTGGCAGCAGGCTATCAACCTCGCAGTCGAGGCGATCAAGCGCAACGCAGGTCGCGTCGCGATCGTTGCAAGCGGTCGCTCGACCAATGAAGAGCTTTTCCTCGTGAAGCGCCTCGCCACCGCACTCGGTGCGAAAGTGGACATTCTCCCGCGAAGCGGAGTCGCGGATGGAATGCTCATCGCCGCTGATCGGAATCCAAACACGAGTGGCGCGAAGTTGCTCGGTGTCGCAACCGGACAGTTCGGCGAGATCGTTGCCGGTGTGAAAGACGGCAGCATCACGGCACTGATCGCACTCGGCGAAGACGCGACGAAGGCCGGACTCAGCGAGGAGGACCTCGCGAAACTCGACGCCGTCGTCGCCACCGACATTCTTCCGAACAAGACCACTGCAAAAGCGGACGTGCTACTGCCTGTGAGCGCTCCGTTTGAAAAGCGCGGCTCGATGATCAATCTGAAAGGCCGTCTCCAGCGACTCAATCGCGTCGTCACTGCTCCGGGAAGTGCGCGTGATGACTGGGAGGTGCTCCGCGATTTGATTCTCGGAATCACCGGCAGCAACGGACTGCACAGCGTGGAGGAAGTTTTCAAAGCCATGGCTGCCGAAACTCCCGCGCTGGCCGGACTCACTCTTAGCCGCATCGGCGACCTCGGTGTGGACATTTCATTGCCATGATGACGCTCGCATTTTTCAACAGCATTCCGTGGGAGATGATTCTCTGGGCCGCCGGGAAGGCGATTTTCGTCATCTTCCTCGTTGTTCTTCCGCTCGTCAGCTACACCGTTTACGCGGAACGCCGCGTGAGCGCCGCGATTCAAGATCGCGTGGGTCCGAACCGCACCGGATTCCCCACGACGCTTCTTGGATTTAAGAAAGACTTGCAGCTATTCCTCGGCGGTTTGGGACAGCCGATCGCAGACGCGGTGAAGTTCATTTTGAAGGAAGATTTCACTCCGGGCGGCGTGAAGCAGTTCTATTTCTGGCTAGCGCCCTGTCTCGCGATGCTTCCGCTTGTTTCGCTCGCGTTCATCCCGTTTGGCAGTTCGCTGTTCGGTGAGAAAATGGTGATCGCTGACGTGAACGTCGGCGTGCTCGGAATCTTCGCCGTCACGGGATGCAGCGTTTACGCCATCGTTCTGGCGGGTTGGGCGTCGAACTCAAAGTATCCGTTCCTCGGCGGCATCCGCAGCAGTTCGCAGATGATCGCCTATGAGCTCTCGATGGGCCTGAGCATCATCCCGATTCTCATGCTCTTCGGGAGCATGAACCTGAGCGACCTCGTCCAGTATCAAGCCGACAACGGCTGGCTGCTGCTCCCGCTTTGGGGCAAGGGCTGGAGCTGGGAACGCTGGCTCATGCTCGTGCCGCTGGGCATCAGCTTCATCATTTTCATGATTTCGGTCTTCGCCGAAACGAACCGTCTGCCGTTCGACATGCCGGAATCGGAAACAGAACTCGTCGCCGGCTACCACACCGAATACAGCTCGATGAAATTCGCGCTCTTTTTCCTCGGTGAATACGCCGCGATGATCGTCGGCTCGGCGCTGATGGTCGTCTTTTTCTTCGGCGGCTGGAGTCTTCCGTTTATCCCGGATGGAAACGGGAACGCTGCGCCGTTGTTCCAGAGTATCTTTGGTGGAATTTACGCATTGCTTCCAAACTGGGTGTGGGGACTCGCAAATATCACTGTGTTCTTTGGTAAAGTCGCGTTGATCCTCATCTTCTTCATCTGGGTCCGCTGGACACTTCCGCGTTTCCGTTTCGACCAGCTCATTAAGCTCGGCTGGCTCTATCTTTTTGAAATCGCGCTCGCGAACATCTTCCTGACCGCCGCCGTGCTGGCGTTCACCAACAGCAAATAACATGGCATACGTCGTCCAACGCCCTGAGCTGACATTTAAGGAAAAGGCATATCTGCCGAGCATCCTGAACGGCCTGAAAATCACCTTCGGTCACTTCAAAAAGATGATCAAAGGCGAGACGAAGGTCACGATGCAGTATCCCGAGGAGAAGTGGGATTCGCAGTTGCCGGAGCACTACCGCGGTGCGCCGACGCTCGTGAAAGACGAGCACGACCGCGAGCGCTGCGTGGCCTGCCAGATGTGCGAGTTCATTTGCCCGCCGCGCGCGATCACCATCAAGCCCGAGGAGATTCCGTCCGACAATAAATTCGCCAAGGTTGAAAAGCGCCCGCGCGAATTCGAAATCGACATGATCCGCTGCATCTACTGCGGAATGTGCGAGGAAGTCTGCCCGGAGCAGGCAATTTACCTGCGAAAAGACTACGCCATCAACGGTCTCACCCGCGCCGAGATGGTTCACAATAAAGCGAAACTCTACGAACTCGGCGGCGTCTTCGCGGGTCTCGTGCACAAATGGAACCCGGAGAAATAAATGAATCCGATTCTCTTCTGGCTCTTCTCAATTCTCATGCTCGGCTTCGGCATCAGCGTCGTTGCCAACCGGAATCCGGTCGCATCGGCGCTCAGCCTCGTCGTCAGCTTTTTCTGCCTCGCCGCGCTTTATGTCGGGCTCGATGCGTACGTCCTCGCGAGCATTCAGGTCGTCGTTTACGCAGGTGCGGTGATGGTGCTGTTTCTCTTCATCATCATGCTGCTCGACCTCAAGGCCGAGGTTCGCCGGAAGTTCAACAGGCTCGCCATAGGCGGCGGTGCAGTCGTTGCGATTGGTTTCGCGGCGCAACTGCTCGGTGTGCTTGGCTCACATCCGCGTGGTGATCAGCCCTTCCCTGCGCTGAAACTCGCGGAGGGTGAAACGCTGAGCGACTTGCAGAAGGTCGGTGAGACCCTGTTTTCCCAGCACACGTTGCCATTCCAAGTTATCGGCGTGCTGATCCTTGTCGCCACCATCGGCGTAATCGTCATCTCAAAGCGCGAACTTAAATGACCCTGACTCTCAATCATTACCTGCTCGTAAGCGGCCTACTGTTCACCATCGGGTTCGCGGGCGTCATGCTCCGGCGCAATATCATCATCATTTTCATGTGCCTCGAACTCATGCTGAACGCTGCGAACCTGTCGCTGGTTGCGTTCAGCCGCTTCAACGTAGGCGCAGACGGGTTGCCGAATTTCAACGCGCAAGTCCTCACATTCTTCATCATCACCGTTGCTGCGGCGGAAGTCGCGGTCGGGCTGGCAATCATCGTCGCCCTCTACCGTGCCCGCCAGACTACGCACGTTGAGGACATCAACTCGCTCAAGTTTTAACCAATGGAAAACTACGTAAACATCCCGTGGTTCATCCTCCTGAATCCGCTCGTTACAGCGGTGCTCATCCTCGTCGCGCTTCGCAAAGATCACGGCGTGGCTGCAGCGATATCCACGCTTTCCGCCTTCTTCGGAATTGTTGGAAGTCTATGTGCCTTTTCGCTTCCGAAGCTCCACAGCGCTGTCGATTGGATCAACGTCGGAGCACTTCAGGTTCCTATCGGTGTGCAAGTCGATCAGCTGAGCCAGGTCATGCTTCTGGTGGTCACCGGCATCGGCTTCCTCGTGCATCTGTACAGTACGGTTTACATGGAGCACGATGAGTCGAAGGCGCGGTTCTTCGGGCATCTGTCGCTTTTCATGTTCTCGATGCTCGGCATCGTGCTCGCGGACAATTTCGCGATGATGTTCATCTTCTGGGAACTCGTCGGTGTGAGCAGCTATTTGCTCATCGGCCACTGGTTCACCCGCGACGCGGCGGGCAAGGCAGCGAACAAGGCGTTAATGATGAACCGCATCGGCGACTTCGGGTTCATGCTCGGAATCCTGATGCTGTGGAGCACGGCGGGCACGGTCACTTTTGAAGGACTCGCCAGCGCGTCATCCATCGCTGCACTGACACAAAACTCTGTTTTCCTCGCAACTGCGATCCTGCTCGTCTTCTGCGGCAC
Source organism: Verrucomicrobiaceae bacterium (assembly GCA_005791535.1). Classification (GTDB taxonomy): domain Bacteria; phylum Verrucomicrobiota; class Verrucomicrobiia; order Chthoniobacterales; family Chthoniobacteraceae; genus SXWH01. The sequence goes on from SXWH01000016.1 coordinate 5,214, forward strand.
ACTCGGAAAAAGCGCGCAGTTTCCGCTGCACACGTGGTTGCCAGACGCGATGGAAGGCCC
>SXWH01000164.1 GCA_005791535.1 Verrucomicrobiaceae bacterium
GAGGATGGTCTTCAAAGGAGCGGACTCCCAGCCGAAGTGAATTTTACTGGCAGGTCGGGCAGTTTCAGGCAGAAGCGCAGAATGATTCGACTCATCGCGTTTCTTTTCCTCGCAGCCTTCGTTCATGCGGAGATCCCCTGGGACATGTCGCGCCTTGCGGTGCCGCCCAAGGCCGATTGGGGTGCGAAGGACGGTCTCACGCAGGAGGTCTACTACGAGGGCGAGCTTTTCAACGGAAAGCCGACGCGCGTTTTTGCATACGTCGGCAGACCGGAGGGCGCCGGACCATTTCCAGCCGTGGTGCTGATCCATGGCGGTGGCGGCGAAGCGTTTCGGGATTGGGCGATGCATTGGGCGAAGCGCGGCTACGTCAGCATCGCGATGGACACGGCGGGCAAGGGCCCGAAGAAATCCGCGAACCCGGATGGTGGACCGGATCAGGGCGACAATGTGAAGTTCCGCACCGATGCGGCGCCCGGAGACATGTGGACTTACCACGCCGTGTCTGCTGCGATTCGCGGACATTCGCTTCTGCTTTCGCTCCCGGAAGTGGACAAGACGAGGACGGCGGTGACAGGCATCTCGTGGGGCGGATACCTCACATGCATTGTTGCCGGGGTGGACCCTCGGTTTAAAGCCGCAGTGCCGGTGTATGGTTGCGGGTTTCTCCACGAGAACAGCACATGGAAGCAGAGCTTTCTCGTCGACAAGATGAAGCCGGAGGACCGCGAGAGATGGGTTTCGTTGTGGGATCCGTCGAGCCACCTTCCGCGCGTCGAATGCCCGATTCTGTTTTTCAATGGAACGAACGATTTTGCCTATCCGCTCGACAGCTACCGGAAATGCTACCGGCTCGTTCGTCCGGAGCTGCGCCACGTCTCGATTGTCGTGGAACTCAAGCACGGGCATTTCTGGAATTTCCCGGAACCAGACTTGTTCATCGACTCCGCCTTGCGTGGCGCCGAGCCGCTCCCGATGGTGGGCGCGATGGAGGTGAAGGCCGGCACTGCGAGCGCGCCGCTCGTGATCAAAGGCGAGCCGCGCGAAGTGACGCTCTGCTACACCACGGATGGCGGTGTGTGGCAGAAGCGGAAATGGCAGAAGCAGCCGGCGGTGTTCAAAGAAGACCGGATCACCGCGACGCTCCCGGCGCAGAGGCCGCTCACATTTTATCTCTCCGTCACCGATTCCCGCGGAGCGACCTCGACCGGTGAGCACGAGGAAATCGCCAATTGATTCGGCCACATCCGCAGCTACCAAGAACGCATGGCATTCACGGCTGAAGAAGCATCGAACCTCCTCCGAAAGGCGAACGCAAACGGGCGCCTGGCGCATGCCTACTTGATTACAGGTCCTGAGGGCAGTGGCACCCGGGACCTGGCGCTGGAAGTGGCGGCGATCATTTTAAAATGCAGCGTCGCGGAAATCGCCCGCCATCCCGATTCCTACAGCGTTTCGCCCGAGTCCCGCTCGCGCGCAATCACCGTGGAGCAGATGCGCGAAATGGAGGGGCAGCTTTACAAGCGCTCCGTAAAGGGCGGAAACAAGGTTGGAATGATTTTCGATGCCGACCGGATGAACGCCAACGCATCGAATGCATTCCTAAAGACGCTCGAGGAGCCGCCGAGGCACACCCACCTGCTCCTCGTCTCCACGGAGCCCGATCGTCTGCTGGAAACAATCCTCTCGCGCTGCATTGAAGTGCCGCTTCGCCCGCTACAGCGCAGGGAGCCGACTGCGCGTCAGGCGAGGCTGCTGGCGAGGCTGGCGGAGTTTTCAAAACGCACGGCCGCCGACATGCAGCAGGCGTTTTCCCTCGCGCGGGAGTTCCAGTCGCTCCTCGCCGAGGCCAAAGAGCAGATCAACGAGGAGAACGAGACGGCATTCAAGGAGGAGGTGAAGCGCTATCGCCAGACTACGGATGTTTCGGCGACGTGGGTGGATTCGCGGGAGGATTTTTACAAGGCGCTCACCGAGGCCCGCTACCGGCAGGAGCGAGCCGCGCTGGTCGCCACGCTCGAGGAATGGTGGGGCGACGTCCTGCGCCACCAGCAGGCTGTGGCCCATATCGATCACCCGGATCTCTCGGTCGCGACTGCTGCAATTGCCCAGCGCATCTCCACCGCCGACGCACTCCGGCGGGCCGACGCGATCTCTGCGTTGCGGGATAATTTCAATCGCAACGTGCAGGAAGCCCTCGCCATCGAGGTGGCGTTTCTGGAAGCATTCGCCGCGTAAACTCTCATGGGCGAAATCATCTTCATCGCGTTCAAGCTCTTCTTCGGCCTCGGCCTCCCTGCCGCGACCGTCGCGCTGAACGTCGCATCCCTCGGCCGCTCCGGTCGCCGCGGCCTGAACATCCGCTGTGCGATTGCAGCGCTGCTGTTCGCCGTGGCGCTGCTCATCGGCGTTGGTCTTTTCCCGATGCTCACGGTGGCGAATGATTACATCAAATTCGTCGTCATGGCCTCCGGTGCGGCCATGGCAAGCCTCAGCGCCGCAGTTGCGCTTTGGGGCATGTATCAAATCCGCCGCCGTCCCGGCCGCTGGTCGCGTGGATGGAAACGCGCTGTCTGGGTCTTCTGGCTCGATGTCATCTACCTCTGCGCCTTCTCCGCCTACTACTACCTCGCGACCCACCCGGATACGCTGATGAAGGTCGAGCGCATGGTGCAGTAGTTACGCGTTCACGCCGTCGCAATCACCGCGCTTTGAACACTCGGCGGGAGCGGATGCAGCGAAGCTTCACGGAACCCCGCGTCGGTGAGCATCCGGTTGTATTCAGAAAACGTGAAGGCATCACCTTCAGGTGTGGTGCCGAGCATCACGATGCTGAAACTTGCCGCTGGCGGCGGCGTAACGCGATCCTCGTTCGGGACAAACTCCACGATGACAACCCGGCCGCCCGGACGAAGCGCAGCCTTCGCGCGTTTCAGAAAACGTGTGCAATCGGCCGCGTTAAAGTGATGAAGGAAATTCGGCACGAGGATCACGTCGTAGTCCGAGCCGAGGTCCACGGTAAATGCATCGCCCACGATCGTGCTGAAGCGCTCCGCGATTCCGGCTGCCTTCGCATTCTCGGCGGTGAACGCGAGGACGGCTTCCCAATCCAGCGCGACCAGATGCGCACGCGGGTTCCTCTTTGCAAAGGCGATGCCGAAAACTCCATGGCTCGCCGAAATATCCAGCACACGGGTATCCCGCTCCCGATCGAGCGAAACGAGCTCCGCTGCACCGTTGGCGGCAGGCACCATCATCGGACCCATCGCCCGCGCAAACTCGATCCACGCTGGAAAATTCGGCGCGGTGGTTCCGTGCTCGGTTGTGTGAAGACGACCGTTTCGGATCGTCGAAGCGAGATCGCTGAAGGCCTCGGTAAGTCCGGGCGCGAGAAGGAATCTCACCGCGTCACCAAAGTAAGCCGGCGAGTTTCGATCGAGAAACGCCGCGGATGATGGAGTGAGCGCGTATTTGCCGTCGGTCTTGGTGAGGAAACCCTGAATGGTGAGAAAGTCGCTGAGGATTCGGATCCCGCGCTCGGGGCAGTTGCAACGACTCGCGAGCTCAGCGGTTGTCACTGGCGATGCCCCGATTGCCGTGAACAGCCCCAGTTCGACAGCGGCCTTGATTGCACCGGTCTTTTGGAAAGCGTTTACGGTCTCGAAAAAGAGCTGGGGCGACGGAATGGAGTTTGAATCGGCCATAATCCACGCAAACCCAAATTCGGAATGACGGGCAAGTGAATTGAGCGTGAAGCTGAATGCTTCGGGCGAATCAAAGAAAAACAAAACTGCCGCGTTCCGAAAGGGGTGCGGCGGTTTGTGAATCTGCTCAGCTCGTTATGGGATATTATCAGGCTCGCCGTCGCCTTAGACAGCGGTGATCGAAACGAGGGTGTACGGGCTACGTTTTCAAGGTGCCCACAGCCGGCTAGATGCCTCGCCAAGCCGAAGGCCGGAAGCAATCTTGCGTTATTGGGGCGTGATGCTCATTGGCACTGCCCAGTTGTCAGCATCGCCGTTTACGAAACCAACTGCACGATTCGTCTTTTGAAACATGACGCCGGTGAATCTCTTTGCAGCATCTTCGCCGGGAAGCGTCACTTTTCCGCGAAAAGTCCCACTTGGATACAGAGTCGATTCCGAGCGTTGGAAAAAGAGGCTCCCTAGCGGCGCTGCGACCACTGCACGGTCCATGTTGCCGAGTTGCGCCACGCTTTCGAGCGGTGTCAGCAGGTTAAACAGGACTTTGGCCGAGCCATCTCCCGAATAGGTAAACCACGGAATCTTCGCCAGAGGCGCGCGATATCGCGATGCTATTGTATCAATCGCCCGATAGCCGATATCGGTGAAATCCGAGCCTATATTGAGCACTCCTTCTCCGTCGCTTTCAGCCTTTGAGTTTAGCGCCACTTGACCACTCAAAACCTCACCCGATGCGATGGAAAGCGCCAGGTTGCCGCTAAAATACTGGAATCTGCATCCTGTATCCAAATAGCCAGCCGAAGAGAACGGGAAGCCGGGC
>SXWH01000017.1 GCA_005791535.1 Verrucomicrobiaceae bacterium
CGATTTACGACATGTGCAAAGCCGTGGATAAGGGAATGGTCATCGGCGACATCCGCGTGACGGAAAAACGAAAGGAATGAAGTTCGCACGCATCACGCTCAGCGACCGCGCGGCAGCCGGCATTTATCAAGACCGCAGCGGTCCGGCGATTCAGCAGTTTTTCGCGGATCATGTGAAAACACCGGTCGTGTGGGAGCAGGTGCTGATTCCGGACGAGCGTTCGGAAATCGAGCGAATCCTCCGCGAGCTGTGTGATTCAAACGACGTCGCCCTCGTGGTCACGACCGGCGGCACAGGTCCTTCGCCGCGGGACGTCACGCCCGAGGCCACGCGCGCCGTGCTGGAGCGCGAACTGCCCGGCTTCGGGGAAATCATGCGCGTGCAATCGTTCGCCAAAGTACCCACGTCCATCCTGAGCCGCTCCACCGCGGGAACCCGCGGACGCACGCTCATCGTGAATCTTCCCGGAAATCCCCGCGCCATCGGCGAATGCCTGCCGCTGCTGCTGCCGGCAATCATCGAGTGCCTCGACCACCTCGGCTGGCCGCGGCTTTCGTGAGTCCGCGTCGGCGACGGTTCCGGTCGCAACTTTTTTCAGCAGCTATTGTTTCACTCTGAAACCACGGCGCCCGTTTGTGCGTCAATCAACCGAAGCAACATCATGAATACCAATTCCTGCGGACACGTGACTCCCCTGCTCACCCGGCGCGACGTGCTATCCACGCTCTCGTGCGGGTTCGGATGGCTCGCATTTTCGGGCCTCGCTTCGACAACCTCAGCGGCAGAGGCGGGTCCACTCATGCCGAAATCGCCTCACTTCGCCGCGAAGGCAAAGCGCGTGATTTTCCTCTGCATGCGCGGTGGTCCGTCGCACGTCGATACGTTCGACCACAAGCCGAAGCTGACCGAGGATTCCGGCAAATCCGGCAAGCGCCCCGGCACGAAGTTGCTGGGCTCGAAATGGAAATTCTCGCAGCACGGAAAAAGCGGCCTGTGGATTTCCGAGCTATTCTCGAAGGTCGCGCAACACGCGGACGACCTCTGCCTCGTGCGATCGATGCAGACGAATGTGCCCGCGCATCCGCAGGCGATGGTCAATTTGCACACCGGGAACTCGCAGTTCGTGCGTCCTTCGCTCGGCGCATGGACGCTGTATGGACTCGGCACGACGAATCAGAACCTCCCGGGCTTCATCACCATCACGCCATCGCAGGGATTCGGCGGTGCGCAGAATTACGGCAGTGCCTTTCTACCGGCGATTTATCAGGCGACGAAGGTGGGCAGCGACAATCGCAGCGTCGCCAATGCGCAGGTCCGCAACATATCGAGCACGCTGAATCCATCTGCACAGCGCGCGGAACTGGAACTCATTCAAACCCTGAATCGCGAGGCGCTGCGACGCGACAAATACAACCCCGAGATCGAAGGCGTGATCGAAAGCTACGAACTCGCCTTTAAAATGCAGAGCCAGATGCCGGCAACGATGGACATCACCAAGGAAAGCGAGGCGACGAAAAAACTCTACGGAATCGGCGGCAACGGACCGATGGACGACATGGGCCGAAAGTGTCTGCTCGCGCGGAAATTCATCGAATCCGGCGTCCGCTTCGTCGAGATCACCCACGGAAACTGGGACCATCATTTCAATCTCTCCACAACCCTCGCCCGCAATGCCAGCGAAGTGGACACGCCCATCGCCGGGCTGCTCACGGACCTCAAACAGCGCGGACTTCTGAAGGACACGCTCGTGGTCTGGAGCGGTGAATTCGGCCGCACACCGCATGCGCAAGGCGGCGACGGGCGCGACCACAACAACCAGGGCTTCACACTCTGGATGGCCGGAGGCGGCGCAAAAGGCGGCACGAGTTACGGCTCCACCGACGAATACGGCTACGAAGCCGTGGAGAACAAAGTGCAGATCCACGACTTGCACGCAACGATCCTCGCGATGCTCGGTCTCGACCACGAGAAACTCACCTACCGTTACGCAGGCCGCGACTTCCGGCTCACCGACGTGAGTGGAAACGTAATCAAGGACATCATCGCCTGAACCCAGCCCGCCTCATGGGCTAACGGTTGCGAGGCACGACGGTTGTCTTGCCGGGAACGTGCGCTGACGATACTGTCGGTGCGTCTCCGCAACCGTCCATGAACCCGAACCTTTCTACCACACGTTCCGATGCCCGCGGATTTTCCCGCCGCGAGTGGCTGCGCGTCGGAGGGCTCGGTGCTCTCGGCCTTTCCCTTCCCGCAATGCTCGGCGGACACGCCTGCGCTGCGCAAAAGGGTGCTGGATTCGGGCGCGCGAAGTCGTGCGTCATTCTTTTCCTCGGCGGAGGCCCGCCACAGCACGAGACGTTTGACCCAAAGCCCGAGGCGCCACTCGAAATTCGCGGAAGCTTTCGACCCATTTCCACACGCGTCCCGGGCATGCAGTTTTGCGAGACGTTACCATATTCCGCCGGTGTCGCCGATCGTCTTGCGGTGATTCGCTCGATGACAACGGACATCAATTCGCACTCCACGAGCGGCGCATTCATGCTCACGGGCTACGTGCCGCAATCGAAAGCGGAGAACGTCCCCGCCGGACCAAACGACTGGCCGAGCATTGCATCGGTGGTAGCCGCGCTGAAGCCCAGCGAGCGCTCGCCGCTCTCATCCGTGGTGCTTCCCGAACACATCGCAAACGATGGGAATATCGTGTGGCCCGGCCAGAACGGCGGATTCATGGGCCCGACCTGGCACCCGATGATGATGAAATGCGACCCCACCGCGCAGCCGATGCACATCGAAGGACTCAGCCTTGTGGACGGAGTCACCAGCGCACGCCTCTCGGAGCGATTCAATCTTCTCGGCCAGATGGACGCACACTTCCGCGCCAGCACACAAAGCGGCGCAATCACCGAGCTTGGGCACATGCACCAAAAGGCGTTTGATGTTCTGCATTCCGACGCGAGCCGGCGTGCGTTTGATTTGGAGTCCGAGTCCGGAGCTCTCCGCGACAATTACGGCCGCCATAAATTCGGGCAAAGCGTCCTGCTTGCGCGGCGCCTCATCGAAGCCGGCGTGCGACTCGTGCAAGTGAACTGGCCGCGCGAAGGCGCTGCGGAAGTGAAAGGCAGCCCGCTTTGGGACACCCACGCAAACAACGCAGGTCGTGTGCGCGATGTCCTGTGCCCGCAGTTCGACCGCACGTTCGCGACTTTCATCGCAGACATGCAATCGCGCGGTCTCCTCGACGAAACGCTCGTCGTGGTGATGGGTGAATTCGGCAGAACTCCGAAGGTCAATGCAAACGGCGGGCGCGACCACTGGGGCGCGTGTTTTTCAGTCGTCCTCGCCGGAGCCGGAATTGGCGGCGGCCAGATCATCGGCGCAAGCGATCGTCTCGGTGCGTATCCCTCCGAACGCCCTATCGCGCCGCCGGACCTCGCGGCGACCATCTTCCATCTGCTTGGCATCGATCCCGCCTCCGAGTTTCTCGACCCCATCGCCCGCCCGCGCCGGGTCACAGACAACGGCATCCCAATTCGCGAACTTGTCGGAGCCTAGCTCGCCGGGCATCACCAAACGTCATTCCGTCCCATGTCTCACACTTCAAACTTCCTGCCATTCGCAAAGTGCCGCGGCCCGGTTTCGCGCCGCAGCTTCCTCGAAGCCGGAGCGCTGAGTTTGCTCGGGCTGGGAATGAGCGATGTCCTGCGCGCGGAAACGCTGGCCAAGGCAGCCGGCCGGAAAGTCCGCGAGAAGTCGGTCATTTTCATCTGGCTGCCGGGCGGGCTGTCGCACCTCGAAAGCTACGACATGAAGCCCGAGGCACCGCTCGAGTACCGCGGACTCTTGCGCCCCATCCGAACAAACGTCTCCGGCATTGACGTCTGCGAGTTGCTTCCGATGCACGCGAAGATCGCGGACAAATACACGATCATCCGCTCGGTCTGCCACGAGTTCGCCGACCACGGCGGCGGACACAAACGCTTTCTCACGGGCCGCGCCCCGGCAACGCCCACCGGCTTTGTGAACGACGCGCCGGCGGTGACATCGATCGTCAGCAAAATGCTGTCGCGTCCTGATCAAGCCATGCCGGCATGCGTGGCCGGGGTGGACGGCGGCCGGCAGGGAATCGACACGTTCTCGCTCGGCGCAGCCTGGCTCGGCGCGGGCACAACGCCCTTCATGGTCGCAGGCGATCCGAGCGACCCGAAGTTCAAGGTGCAGAATATCGGTCTGACTCCGGACATGCAGACGCGACTCGACGACCGCGTTCACCTGCTCGAAGGCATGGATCGTCTGCGGCGCGACGCCGACTCCAGCGGGCTCATGGGTGCGATGGACGAGTTCAGTCAGCGCGCTTTTCACATGCTCACTTCGCCGAAAGTGCAGACGGCTTTCGACCTTTCGCGCGAGCCCGACAGTGTGAGGGAACGTTACGGCCGCCACGCTTACGGACAGCGCGGACTGATGGCCCGACGGCTCGTGGAAGCCGGCAGCCGCTTCGTCACCATGGTTTGGGAAAACCCCGGCGGAAAGATGCCGCAGGACTGCACATACAATTGGGATTCGCACGCCGTGAACTGTGACATTTACGCCGACCTGCGATGGAAGATGCCCTACTACGATCAGGCGCTCACCGCATTGATCGAGGACATCCATGAACGCGGACTCGATAAGGACGTCATGATAGTCGCGACAGGCGAGTTTGGCCGGACTCCGCGCGTTGAGCGAAACACGGGAACGCAAACAAAAGTCACGCAACCCGGACGCGACCATTGGCCGAATGCGATGTCGATGCTCGTGAGCGGCGGCGGCATGCGCACTGGGCAAATTGTCGGTGCCACCAACGCTCGCGGCGAGCATCCCGTGGACCGCCAGCTTTCACCAAACGACTTGTGGGCGACTGTCTATCGTCACCTCGGCATCGACTACACCGAGAGCACCATCGACCTCCAAGGCCGCCCGATGCCCATCCTGCCTTTCGGCGCGCCAATCGCGGAAATCCTCCCGGCAGCGTAGGCTGGCAATTACACGAGACCCTTGATCGGCTGCCCGCCGGTCACTGCATCGAGGACGTTCTTCGGGACTCCGTCCATCAAACGGGCTTCACCGATATCGAGAAGCGTGTGCATGATCGTAGCCATCAGATCGCGGGTCGTGACAATGTCCGACGCAGGTTCGCCGCCATTCCTTGTGGATTGGCCGATGACCTGCCCCATTTTCAAACCGCCGCCGTAGAGCATGAGCGGCGCGAGGTTTCCCCAATGATCCCGACCGCCGTCCTTGTTGATCGTAGGAGCCCGGCCCATTTCCCCGCAACACACGAGCAGGATTTTGTCGCGGAGACCGCGGGCCTCGATGTCCTCGATGAACGCCGCGACCGCATGGTCAAAAGGTGTGCCGACATAGCCCATACCCTCGGTGAGCGTCGCATTATTCACATCGGCGTGCATGTCCCATACGAAGCTCGTCGTGACCGTCACAAAACCGCACCCTCGCTCGCACAGCCGCCGCGCCATCAACAGCAGCTTGCCGAGCGACTCGGCATGATCCCCGTAGTTTTTGTGATTGTTCCACTTTTTGCTGATGCGGTCGCGGGAGAGCAGAGGCGCAGTGTCATATCGCGCAACGACGCGCGAATCTTCTCCGGAAAGATCAAACGCATCCGACACGCCGCCGAGCAGTGTATCGAACGCCTGCTGCTGAATTGCCCCCATGGTCTCGATCTGTCCGCCGTGGTCGATGCGGCGGCGGAATTCATCGAGGGATGAAAGCAGTCCGCGACGATCATTGAGGCGTTCCTGCGGCAGATGCAGTTTTAAATCCTCCTGCAACCCACCGCCGGCGCCCGGCACCATCGGAGCGTAAGCGGCACCGACTTCGCCCGCGCTTGAGAGGTCTCCGAAGTTTCGCACCGCCTCGCCCGCGCCGGGATTCACGGCACGCGGAAACAGTGCGACATTGGTCGGCATCGTGGTCGCCGGATTCACCGGCCCGGCGATGCGCGAATAAAGGGAACCCATGTTGGCCTTCAGCGTGTCGCGGCTCACAACCGGCTTGATGTCGTGATTCCCGTCGCCCGTGACAAACGACCGCACGATGCTGAATTTATCTGCAAGCCGCGCGAGCTTCGGAAATGTCGCGCCGAAGGTGATTCCGGGAATCGACGTTTTCACCTCGCCCGTCGCACTCCGGATGTTCGACGGCGCATCCATCTTCGGGTCGAACGTCTCGAACTGCGACGGACCGCCGTGCATAAAGAGGAAGATCACTGACTTGTCGCGCACCGCAGCATTCCGGGTCTTTGCCGCCGCCTGAACAGCAAGCAAATCACCAAGTGCGATCCCGCCGAGCGCGAGGCTGCCGGCGCGCAGAAAGTCCCGCCTCCCCATCACCGAACCTGCGCGATTGTAGTCATGGAAAGTGAGCATAAATGCGGCGTTTTAGTTCTTCTGCGGAGCAGCCGGTTCCCCCGGAAACTTCGCCACGGCCTTTCCGTCCAGACCGTTCCAGACACGGAGCACGCTGTCCTGTCCGCCCGCGACAACAAACTTTCCATCGGCACTGGCGGCCGCGCTCTGCATGAAGTCCGCCACTTCCGGAAACGCGCGAACCTCTTTGCCATCAAGCGCGACGAGACGAACCCGACTGTCTCCGGAACTCGTCAGAAGATTTGCACTGGCAGCCACAAAGCGGACCGCTGTGACTTCCTTCTCGAAGCCCTCGATATTCTTTTTACGGTCGCCGGTGACAAAGTCCCAAACCTTTACCATTCCCTCGGCACCCGCCGACGCCACAGTGCGACCATCCGCACTCCAGCTCACACCGAGAACGTGGTGGGTGTGACCTTCAAAACTGCGCACCACTTTGCCCGCCGCGATATCGGTGATGCGTGCCATTTTGTCAGCGGCACCGGTGGCGATCAGTTTCCCGTCCGGAGAAAACTCGATACTGCAAATCGAGTCGGAGTGAATCCTCGGGAAATCGCGAACGAGTTGTCCGTTCGCCACATTCCACAACTTGAGTTCGCCATCGCGCGAAGGCTCGCCGCTGCCGGTCGCGAGTTGCTGCCCGTCGCGCGAGAATGCGACGGCATTCACACGGTCGGTAAGCGGGGAGCCCGCATCGCCTGTGCCGATCGTCCGTTCCAGCTTCCATCGCGGCGTGAGATTCCATGCAAGAGACTTATCACCGGCAGTCGCAATCAAATCCGCGTTCGGCGCAAACGCGAGCGACGTGATGCCGGCCTTCTGCCCCGCCAGAACGTCAAACGCCGCACCGGTCTCCGCGCTCCAAGTGTGAATGAGCTGATCATCACCCGCGGTTACGAGCGTCGTTCCATCCGGTGAAAATGCGATCGCCTTTACGGGCTGCACAGCAGCCTTCGCTGCGTCACGCGAAGACTGAAGAGCCTCCTCCGCTTTTTTGCGCTCCGCTTCAGCGACGTCGACTGCCGTTTTCACCTCCGCAACCGCGACCATATTCTTTTTCTCCTCTGCTTTTGCGAGTTCGATCTCCGTGTCGCCAGCCGACTTGGCGGCTTCCGATTTTTTTAGCGCCGCGTCGGCATCCGCGAATAGCTTCTTCGCGGGCTCAAGCTTCTTCGCCGCATCCTTGCGGGCCGCATCGGAAGTGTCGCGTTCCGCGCGAATCCTCGCGGCTTCCTGCAATGCCGCAGCGGCGTCGGTGGCGACTTTCACCGCATCCACGGCAACCGCACCTTTGATGGCCTCAACCGCTTTTGCGGCTGCCTGCGCAGCTTTGTCGGCACTTGCGACGAGTTTTTCATCCGCCTTTTTGAAATCCGCCTCCGCCGTCGCGAGCGATTGCTCGATTGCAGTCATCGCGGCCTTCGCATCCGCGGCGGCCTTTTGTTTTGCAGCCAGATCAGTCTGTTTCGGTGCAAGCGCTTCCGTGGCCTTCTTGATACGCTCTTGCGTTGCGGCGAGCGTCTTCTCCGCCGACTGAACGGCTTCCTTGCGATAGGCCACCGTTCCCGTCGCGACCTGCAAAGCACGGTCCCGTTCAGCGACGAGTTCATCCGCGTATCGATTTCCACGCAATTCGGCAACCAGCTTTCCGTCCGCACTCCACAGCTTCGCCACGCTACCACCGGCAGTTGCGAACCGCTTTCCATCGGCACGCACAGCGAACGCCGCAATCACCTCACCGTGATCCACCTGCCCGGCCGGTTTTCCTTCCGCGTTCAATAACGCGAGCATCTTGCCGTCGGCACGCGCCAGCTTCAATGGCTCGGCGGGCGGCAGCGCTTGCGCGGTGCATCCATCTTCCGCGACGCGGCCCCAAATTTTCACCTCACGGTAACCGCCCGATGCGAGCAGCCTTCCATCCGGGCTGAATGCGAGCGAATTCACATGATCGCGATGGGCGACTTCACTGGCAACCAAAGCACCGGACGGAATGTGGTAGATGAAAATCCGATTCGCGCGTGAACACGCAGCGAACTGGCCATCGGGCGACACCGCAACGGCGAAGATTGCGCCCAGATTCGGCGCGATCGGCTGCCATGCCAGACTGCGGTCCGTCTTTTGAGAAGGCTTGGCGCCTTGATCGATCCAGAGTTTGAGGAGCCCGAGTTGGTCCGGCGTGAGGTTCTTCGCTTTCGCTTTATTATCGCGCGGCGGCATCGCGAGATCTTCATCGAGATGCGCGGCAGCCGTCATCAGCAGACTCTCACCGGACTTGCCCGCCACAACTGCGGGACCCGTGTCGCCGCCTTTGAGCATCGCCTCCGGAGTCTCCATGTTGAGCCCGCCTTTCGTCGTCGTCTGGCAATGACACGAGAAACAGTTGTCGCTCAAGAACGGTCGCAAATCGCGATGGAAATCCACCGGCCCGTCGCGCTTCACGTCCGCGACCGGAAGCGGTGCGGCCAGAATGGGAAGCGCTGCGAATGTCAGGAACGGAAGGATGCAGACACGTTTCATAAGGCAATTACTTTGGCTGCGGCGGTTGCGCGGGCGATGCTGCCGTCGCCGGCGCAGCTGCGGGTGCGGGCGGCGGAGCAATCACACCAATGCGAATGGGTGCGGAGTAAATAGTCGTCACGACATCCTTGCCGCGAAACTTCCCTTTTGTCTGCGCCGTGAGATGGATCACGTGCTCGCCAACAGGAATCTTCGCAGCAGCCAAATCCAGCGTTAAGACCGCTTTCGCATCCGCCGGCGCAACGTCGATTTCCTTCAGCGTCTCGATCCCTGCAACGCCTGCGGCCTTGAGTTTCAGAGCCTCCTTGAACTCTCCACGGCGCGCAACTTTCAAAGCGATATCCGCTTTTCCGCCAGCAGGAACCTCGAAGCGTTTATCCTCGGCTGCAGCGATGCTTACGGGCGCAGGCTCGGCGCTGACCGCAATCGCGATATCCCTCGTAAGCCGCGCGCGGATTGGTTCGTTGTTCGAATCAGCCACCGTCCATTGCACGACACCGCCGCGGGCCTCGCGAATGATTTCGATCTCACCAACCTTAGCCTTGCCGCTAACGCGGATCGCACCGAACGCTGCGTTCGGTTTCTCCGCGCCCGTGAGAAGGATGAGCCCTTCGTTTGCACCAGAGGCGATCTTGGCAGGAGCAGCCGTTACGCCCGCAGGCAGGTTCTCCGCGAACAATTCGATCTCGCCAGCGAATCCATCGCGACGGAGCGCAACCACTTTCAGCGCAGTCGTTCCGTCCGCGCGAATCAACGCCGTGCGAGGGGCTGCGCTTCGATCGTCCTTCTTCTCCGGCGGCGGCTCGGCGAGCACGGCGAGTTCAAAATCCCCGGGCTCCTTGCGCAATGAGAGCCTGTAGGTATTTCGCGGATCCTTCCGAGAGGCGCCGAGCAGGTCGCGCGTTTTGATCCTGTAGGCACCATCCTCCTTTACCTCGAAACGAAGCACAGGATCGCCGCTCGCTGTGGCAAAACGTGCACCGCCGACATTCGCATCCGAGCCGTAGGCTTCGAGCACATCGGCGTTCTCACGCTGAATGAGCAGAAACGGACTGGTGGGATTTTCCACACGTCGGGAAGTAACCTCCACCCACCAGACTTCACCCTTCTTCGCATCGAACGTGTAGATGTCCGTGTCCGCCGCCGGGAAAAACTGTCCGGCCACCTCGCACGGCCCTGTGAGTTTCTGGGCGTTCTCGGGAGCGTTGTTGGGTTCCTGCTCGGCAACTACCGGCAACGTCGTAAAGGCGATAAATACAGGATTTGAGCTCCGCGGCGCACGAAGGCGGTAAGAGAATCCCGGCACCGCAGCCGCGGCCGGACTCGCCAGTCCGTCAACGCGGACGTCCGCTCTGTCCGGAACATCGATTTCCAGTTCGATACGTTCGAGCGGCCTGCCGTCGTGTCCCGCAAGATTCGCTGGCGTGCCTCCGGGAAGATTGCGGCCAAACAATGTGAACTTCGATTTACCGCCGGGCTTCGCACATGGCGGCATGACGAATTCGAGATGAGGCCCGGAGGAAAGAGTCAGGCGATAGAAATGATTCGGACTGCCACCGTATGTGAGGTCATGGATACGGATGAGATACGTGCCGTCCCGGGTGGGCGTGAAATCCAGGATCCCACCGCGGCGGCTGGCAGCGACCTCGCTTCCGTTTGAATCGATCACGGCGACGACCGGATTCAGCACCGAATCAATTTCCGACGCATCGCAATCAACAATCAACCGCTGCCCGCCCTTCGCCGTAAATTTGAAGAAGTCCGCGGCGGCCACATTCACGGTTCCGCAAACAGACGAATCCACGGCAATCTCGGTGGCCGTCTCCGCCTTGTTGTTCGCCGCCGTTTCCAAGACATGCGGCAAATCTCCGACCACAAAAACACGGGGATTCGATACTCCCAGCAGCCCGCTCACACGCGCATCGTAAACGCCGGCTGGAACGTCCGCCGCAATCTTCACGGTGAATCCCTTTTCTTTCGGCACCGAGGTGATTCCAGGATGCGAAAAATGGATCGCTTTCGCCTCGTCGAGGTCAGCTCCAGTGATTGCAACATCGACATCAGTCCCCACTTTTCCAGCCGGCGGAAACAGCGTGTCGAGCCGGATGACCGGCAGTTCAGCGGCAAGGCCGTGCGCCGCGAGTATCGCAGCAACGAGAATCCCGGGAGCCTTCATGGTGCTAGTGATTGAAGAGAAACTCCTTCGTATTGAGAATCGCCCACACGATGTCCTCGTAGCCCTGACGCTTCGCAGCAACCGGGTCCATCGGCTTCCCATCAGTG
This sequence comes from Verrucomicrobiaceae bacterium, assembly GCA_005791535.1. Lineage (GTDB taxonomy): Bacteria > Verrucomicrobiota > Verrucomicrobiia > Chthoniobacterales > Chthoniobacteraceae > SXWH01. The sequence goes on from SXWH01000017.1 coordinate 11,226, forward strand.
CCGTTGCGAGCCTTCGAAATGTGCGCCTTCGCGAGCCCGAGTTCGCTGTCATCCGGCAGGCGTGAATAGGCCGTGAGGTAGATCTCGCGGATCTTCTCCTCCTCCGGACGCGGGTCGGCAGCGAGTTTCGCCGCGGCGCCGTTTGCGGATGCGAGTTTCTCCTGAATGTCCTTCGCATTCAAAAGATGGAGCGCCTGCGCGAGGCTCGCCTCCTGGGTCCGCTCGCATTCGCACGCGCTCGAACTATCCGGACGTCCGAAGACGGTGAGGAAATACGAGCCAGCGTTGAAGCTGTTGTCCGGAAGCGAAATCGCACGGGTTCCGACCGGGAGTCCGCCGAAGTTCCCGGAGGTGCGGGTGACTTCATTGAGCGAATCGAAGAGCACTTCCGCCGGGAGGCGCTTCGCATAGTAGCGGGAGTAGTTCTGCCGGTCCGCCTTGTTGTAGTTATTGGGCACCGCGCTGAGCTGGTAGGTCTGCGAGCGCGTCATATCGCGGATGAGCGCCTTCAAATCATATCCGCTTTCAATGAAACGCTCCGCCAGCGCAGTCAGCAGTTCGGGATTCGACGGCGGGTTCGTCTCGCGCATGTCGTCCTCGGGCTCGACGATTCCGCGGTTGAAGAAGTGCTTCCAATAGCGGTTCACAAGCGTCCGCGCGAAGAACGGATTTGCGCGATTACTCATCCACTCAGCGAGCGCGATGCGAGGGTCATCGTCCGGCGGAATCTCCATCGGACCGGTGATCAACGCGGCTGGCTTCACGGCCTGCTTCGTCTTTTTGTTCACGGCCGAAGCCGTCCCGCGCCTGTGGAAAATCGTGTCGCTGACCTTTGTCGCGGTCGGCCTTCGTCCTACCTGCGAGAAGAACGCCGCAAAGCTGTAGTAATCATTCTGACTCCACTTCTCGAAAGGATGGTGGTGGCACTGCGCACACTGCATGCGGACGCCCAGAAAAAGCTGCGCGCTGTCCTCGAGTTGCTGCTGCGGCTCCTTCACCTGCCGGTACCAGCCCGACGCGGGATTCTCTTCGACGCTGCCGGACGCGGCAATCACCTCGCGTACAATTTCGTTGTAGGGCTTGTTCTCACGAAGGCTGTCGCGCAGCCATCCGTGAAACGCGAATGTTGCCGGCGCATCCTTCGCTTCGACCCTCTTGTTGCGCAGGAGGGCGCTCCATTTGTTCGCGAAGTAGTCGGCGTACTCGGGGCTTTCCAGCAGCGCATCGATCAGGCGATCCCGTTTCGCTGCGTCTTTGTCCGCGAGAAAACGATTCGCCTCCTCGAGCGTAGGAAGACGCCCTGCGATATCGAGGCTCACACGGCGGATGAAGGTGGCGTCGTCGCACGGCTCGGAGGGCGGCATGCCCATGGCCTTGAGTTTTGCAAACACCTGCTCGTCGATGTAATTCCGGGCCGGCGGCATCGAAGCAATCTGCGCCCCGAGCGGAACAGTCGCGCGGAAAGTGCTGACCTTGCCCTGATACCGAACCATGATGGCGACATCCCCGGGTTGATCGAACAGCTTTACCCTGCCGCTCTCGTCAGCCTCAGCCATGCTCTTTTCATTGGCTTCATAGAGCGCACTGCGAGTCACATCCTGCACCGAGCCGTCCGTGTACCGGGCGAGCACAACGAGTTGCTGCGAGCCACCAAGCGTCATCGTGCGCGCCTTCGGGATGACCTCGATCCTCTCGACTTTCGGATCGGTCGCGTTGCCGTAGGGCATTCCCTGCGAAATCCACCGCACGAGGAGCGCATAGTCATCCGTCTTTGCATCCATGCGCTTTCCGCCGCCGTGGGGCGTGAAATTGATTCCCTTCGTCAGTAGCAGACTGTTCTCCGGAGCAGCAGGAAAAACACGGCGTCCCCTCGCCTCTTTCACGATGTGTTCGTAGTCCTCGTCGGGCTCGAAGCCGAGCAGCGAAAGCCGGAATCCATTCTGCCCGCCCGCCTTCCCGTGGCAGCCACCTGAATTGCATCCCGCCTTCGTGAAAACGGGAACGATCTGATTCGCAAAGTTGATTGGCTGGTGTGTTCCAGCGCCTTCGACTTTCACGGGGAACGTCGTCTTTATGCCATCCGCCTCCGCGGTGAGGACTGCCACACCATCGGCCAACGGCGATACGATTCCGCCCGCATCCACAGCGATGAGCCCCTCGGGTGCGACGCTGTATTTTACGTCGTGTGTGAAATCCCGCAGCGCTCCATCGTCCAGCTTTCCCGTCACGATGACCTGCTGTTTCGCGTCCTTTCCAAGGAGCTTCAGTTCGGCTGCTCCGGTCGCCTCGATTTGAAGGGCGGCTGGTTTGGCGGCAATCGCACCGTGGAAAGCGAGGACGGATGCGAGGAAGATGGTTGAGCGTGTCATGTGGAAAAAATCAGATGAGTTCCTTCATCGGCTGCCACCCGTCGACGAGGTATTGGGGACGACCAGAGAGGTCGGGTAGCGTGGTATTATTGAGGTCGATTCCGAGCCAGTGATAAAGCGTGGCAAAGACCTCGCCAAAGTGCACAGGACGTTCCGTCGCCTCACCACCGAGGCGGTCGGTGGCACCGATGACCTGGCCTGTTTTGAACCCGCCACCCGCCACGACGGCGCAACCGACATTCGGCCAATGGTCGCGTCCGGCGTCCTTGTTGATTGTTGGTGTGCGCCCGAATTCGCCCCACGCGACAACGGCAACATCCTTGTCCATTCCGCGCTGGTGCAGGTCCTCAACAAGCGCGCTGAGACCCTGATCGAAAAGCGGCAGATGCGTGAGTAATTCCGAGTGGTTGTTGGAATGAAAATCCCAGCGTCCAAAATTCATCGTGACGCACCGGGCACCTGCCTCCACCAGACGGCGCGCGACGAGGAAGTGCTCATTGTTGCGCGGCGCTCCGTCTCCGTAGTTTTTCGGGTCGCCCTTTCCATAGCGCTCGCGCGTCTTCGGGTCTTCCCTGGAGATGTCGAGCGCGTCCACAAGTTTGCTCGATGTCAGAACGTCGAACGCCTGCTGGTCGAAAACATCCAGCGCACTCATCAGCCCGCTGTGGTCCGCATCGCGACGAAGTTTGTCGAAACTCGCGAGCAGCGCGCGGCGGTCTCCGAAACGATCACTTGTCACGCCATTCAGCGTAAGGTCGCCCATTCCCGCTCCGTTTGGACGGAATGCCGCGCACGATGCACCGAGGAAGCCCGGGTGCCCCGGCGAACCATACGGCGGATGCCCCGCATTCGGAGCGAGGCCAACGAATTTCGGGATGTCCCGACCGTTCGCAGCGCATAGCTTTGTCATGACCGAACCGATGGACGGCCATCCCCCCGGCGGAATCGGAACGCCGCGCGCCGAGCGCCCGGTGTAGCAGATATGCGAATCGTGATCGCCCGACAGCGAGCCGACCATCGAGCGAATCGGCACCAGCTTGTCCATGATCTTCGCACAATACGGCATGTGCTCCGAAATCTGGATACCGGCCACATTTGTACCAATCGGCCTGAACGGACCGCGAACTTCAAGCGGGGCGTCCATTTTCAGATCGAAAATATCCTGATGCGGCGGAGCGCCCGCCATGTAGATCATGATCACCGCTTTCGGTGACTTGCGAATGCCGGACACGGATTCCGCACGGAGAATCTGCGACATGCTCAACCCGCCCATCGCGAGCCCGCCGATTTTTAGAAAATCGCGGCGCGTGACTCCGTCGCAGAATCGTCCGGTCTTTTGTCCCTTAATGGTGAGCATCAGAAATCAAATGAGTTCCTTCATCGGCGCACAGCCCGGCTGCACAAGGTACTGCGGACGCCCGGTGAGGTCGTCCACGGTGACTTTCGAAACATCGATGCCCATCCGCTGGTAGAGCGTGGCAAATACTTCGCCGAACCGAACCGGACGTTCAGTCGCCTCACCGCCGAGGCGATCCGTGGCTCCGATCACCTGCCCGTGCCGCATGCCGCCGCCCGCGAGCAACGCGCATGAAACGCGCGGCCAGTGATCGCGACCGGCGTCTTTGTTGATGGTCGGGGTACGGCCAAACTCGCCCCAGACAACGACGGATACATCCTTGTCGAGCCCGCGTTCCTTGAGGTCTGCTAGCAAAGCCGTGAGGCCTTGATCGAGCAGCGGAAGGTCCTGACGCAGCGCGTCGAAGTTCTTCCCATGATGATCCCAGCGGCTGAACGCCACGGTGACGCAACGGGCGCCGGCTTCAACGAGGCGGCGCGCCGCGAGAAAGTGCTCCATCAATTTCGGGCCACCGTCATCGCGGTTTTTCGGATCTCCTTTTCCATACCTCGCAGCGATACGCGGGTCTTCTTTCGACACATCAAGAGCGTGGAGAAGCTTGCTCGACGTGAGCACGCCGAACGCCTGCTGATTGAAGGCGTCGAGCCCATCCATCAGTCCGCTCGAGTCAACATCACGCCGGAATTGATCAAACCCGGTGAGCAGAGTCTTGCGATCCGCAAGGCGGTCCAGCGTCACACCGTTCAAGGTCATGTCCTCCATTCCACTGCCCTTGTTTGGCTGAAAAGGAGCGTGTGCAACGCCGAGAAACCCGGGTTCGCCGGTTCGTGCCCATTCCATGTGCCCCATTTTCGGCGCGAGCCCGACAAATGCCGGCACGGCAGGATCCACGCCGCCCTGGAGCTTTGAAACCGTGGAGCCGAACGAAGGCCACCCGCCGGGAGGCTGCTGCGAAAACGGCCGTCCAGTGAGGCACTGGAAAGCATCGTGCCGTCCATCGCAATCGCTCATGGAGCGGATGATCGAACATTGATCCATCATCTTCGCGAGCAGCGGCATGTGCTCCGTGATTTGAATCCCGGGCACGTTGGTGCCGATGGGCCGGAACTCGCCGCGAATCTCCGACGGCGCGTCCATTTTCAAATCCCACATGTCCTGATGCGATGGCCCGCCGGGCAGGAAAATCATGATAACGGCCTTGTGCGACCGGCCGACTCCCTGGGACGCCTCGGCGCGAAGAATCGAAGGCAGCGCGGCTCCGCCGAGTGCGAGTCCGCCGATGCGAAGAAAGTCGCGGCGAGAGACTCCGTCGCAGAAACGTCCGGTGTTACTTCCGTGAATGGTGAGCATGGTAATAGAGCGGGTGTGTTCGTTCAGGGTGGCGTCGCCTGCACACTGGCTTTGCCATGCGGTGACGATCAGGTTACCCAGTCTTTCTTAGCTGAAAATGAACGACGCTTCACGTTCCTAGCAGAACCAAAGGAAAGGCACCCGGTGAGGTTTTCCTGCTGCACACTCCAAGAACCATGAAACTCATCAAACATCTCTCCATCGCCCTCATCGCCGCAGCAACCGTCTCCGCATCGCATGCGCAGGAAGGAGGCGACATCAAAGCCCGCTTCAAGGAACTTGAGGCACAGGCTCGCGCCGCCAAGGAAGCGGGACGTCATGACGAAGCCCAGGCAATCATGGAAAAAGCCAAACGGATGATAGCCGAGAAACGCGACGGCGGGCAGGGCGGTGACAAACTCGAAATGGCAAAGCGTAAAATTGAGGAGCTTCGAAAAGCCGGTAAAAACGAGGAAGCCGACCAACTCGAGCGCCGTGTGCGCGAAGCCGGCGAGAAGCGGCGCGAATCCGAAAAGGGTCGGGACGGCCAAAAAGAGCGGCCCGTCGACAAAGTGCGCGACGGTGATAAGGAGAGGCCCACTGAAAAGCCGCGTGGCGGCGATGAGCGGATGGAGCACATAGAGCAGGCCGTCAAACACCTGCGCGCAGCAGGACTTCACGAACCAGCGGAACGCATCCTCCAGATGGCACGCGGACAACAAAACCCGCAGGAACACCGTCCGAATCCGGACGGCGACGCGCAGCAGGAGCAACTACGCCGCGTGCTCAGAGAAACCCAGGAGCAGACTCATCGCGCGCTCCGTGACACTCAGGCGCAAACCGAACGGGCGCTCCGCGAGACGCATGAGCAAATGGCAAAAATGGCGCGTGCGATCGAAGAACTCCGCGAACAAGTGGCAAAAGGCCGCAAGGAGCGGGACTAATCGTTTTCCCTCCGGTGAAAACCGGAGGTGGTCGGGGCGATAGGATTTGAACCTACGACCTCCTGGTCCCAAACCAGGCGCTCTACCAAGCTAAGCTACACCCCGTAACAGACGGCTATGCGTAGCAGGGTGTACAAACACCGCAAGGAGAGTTTCCATTTGTTTGATTCCCGCCCACTATCCGAAATCCATCCAAACGACATCATCCCATGAAAACCATCGCCCTGCTTCTGGCATTCGCACTCAGCTCGACCGCCGCGGAGATTCGCATCGGCCTCGTGGGCTGCGACACGTCACATGCCACTGCTTTCACGCAGATTCTCAATGATCCCGCCGCGAAAAATCACGTCGCGGGGGCAAAAGTCGTCGCCGCCGTGAAAGCCTCCAGTCCTGACATCGAGTCGTCTTTCAACCGCGTCGAGGGCTACATCAAGGAGCTTCAAGAGAAGTGGGGCGTCAAAATATACGACTCCATAGAAGCCATGTGCGCGGACGTGGATGCTGTGCTAATCGAAAGCGTGGACGGTCGCCCGCATCTTGCACAGGCGCGTCCGGTGATCGCTGCAAAGAAGCCGCTCTTCATAGACAAACCACTCGCCGGCTCGCTTGCCGATGCACGCGAAATTGCACGTTTGGCGAAGGAGTCGGGCGTGCCAGTCTGGACCGGAAGCGCATACCGCTGGTACGGCTCGATGCGCACTATGATGGCGACGGACATAGGAGAAATACGCGGCGCAATTTCCTACGGCCCGGCACATCTGGAACAGAGCCACCCAGATTTCTACTGGTACGGCGTCCATCCCACCGAGGCTCTTTACACAGCGCTCGGCAAAGGCTGCGAAAGTGTCACACGCACAAAAACCGCTGATACGGACGTGGTCGTGGGGCTCTGGAGCGGCGGGCGAACCGGAACACTCGTGGGGCTCCGCACGAAATCATTGCCCAACAAAGTGACGATTTTCGGCAGCAAAGGATTCGCGGAGCAAAAGAGCGGCGACCACGACTACGCGCCGCTGGTCGCCGAAATTGTGAAGTTTATCCAAACCGGAAAGGCGCCGGTGGAGATGGAAGAAACGCTGGAGATGTTCGCATTTATGTCCGCCGCGGATGAGAGCGCGAAGCGCGGCGGCGCGCCGGTGAAGCTCAGCGAGGTGAAGTAGTACCGAAGCGTCGCCTCCCCAGATACAAAGAACCCCGTTTGGATACTCCAAACGGGGTTCTTTTTACGGTCTGTCGATTTCCGATAGACTAGGACTTTTTGGCGGCAGCTTCGGCGACGCTGTCGGCTTTGCCGTGTTCGCTGACGACTTTCACTGCCTTGCCCACGAGACCGGCGACTTTGTCGGCGCCCGCGGTTGTAGGAGTGAGGGTGACAGTCGCCGATTTGCCGTCGGATTTCTCAACGACTACGGTTTTCTTCTCTGCGTCAAAGGACTTCAGAGTTCCCTCGTCGGTGACTTTCTTTCCGCATCCGGCATGGACGCCGAGTGTGAGAGTTGCCATTGCGAGGAGTGCCAGGAGTTTTTTCATGTGTTTTATTTGAGTTTGAGGATTGACGGCGATATGCCGCCCCGCCTCGCTTTCGAGAATCCATGATCATTCGTCCTGTGCAAGTTTCATTTCTCGCGATCATCGCCGTCTTTCTTTCGTCGTTCGCGTTTGCGCATCCAGTACCAGACATTCCCGTCCGGACATTCTTCCCCGGCGATGGCACGGCGCGGGTCACCGTGGAAATCGACCCCCGTTGCTTCGAGCCCGATCCCGAGAACGCACCGTCTCTCCTGCCTCACGGATTCTCCGGCTTTACGGACGCGGAAAAAGACGGACTCAAAGCGCGGGCGGCAGATCTTGTCCGACGCAGCGTGGAGTTCACGCTTAAGCCGCTCGGCAAAATGCAACCCGAGTTCACTTTCACCTTCACCGGAAAATCCGGCGTACCGATTGGTGGTGCCGATGATCCGATTGTTCTAACCGGCGAATGGAAGACGCAACTGGCCAGCGGCTTGACCGGTTGGAAAATCCGCTCACTACCCGGAGGAAAGCTCAGCGTCATCTTCCAGAACATCGTCCGTGGCACGAGCCAGGAAAGGATCGCGGTGCTCTTCCCGGGCGAATCCAGCTTCACACTCGAACTTTCCACCCTAACCATTGGCGCGACCGCCGCAGCGCCTGACGGCGAGCGCGTGTCGCCCAACGAATCGGGCGGAAGCCTAAGCACGTTTTGGCAATACCTCCGTGAAGGTTTCCGGCATGTGCTGCCGTTGGGAATGGACCACATCCTTTTCGTGCTCGGTCTGTTTCTGCTTAGCCGTGATTGGAAGCCATTACTCGCGCAGGTCACGACATTCACACTCGCCCATTCCATCACGCTCGCGCTGGCGACGATAGGGATCGTAAAGGTATCCGGCTCCATCGTCGAACCGATTATCGCCGCGAGCATTGCTTTTGTGGCAATCGAGAACATTTTCCGCCCTCGTTACACACACTGGAGGCTTCTCGTCGTCTTCGCCTTTGGCTTGATACACGGACTCGGATTCGCAGGCGCACTCGAGGAACTCGAACTGCCCACCGGCTCGCTGATTGCGGGACTTGTCGGTTTCAATGTCGGTGTCGAGGGAGGTCAGCTTGCGGTTGTTGCCATCGCATTTCTAGCAACATTCTGGGTTCGCGAACCGAAGAACTACCGACGTTGGGTCGTAATCCCCGGCTCGATCTACATTGCCGCGCGCGGAGTGTGGTGGACGATTGAGCGGGTATTCGGCGAATAAGCGGACGAAGGAAAGAGAAAAACGGCGCGGTTTCTGGCCGCGCCGTTCTCTGAAATCGAAAAGCCTATCCGAGCTGCATTTCGGATGCTTCCAGGAAGCCTTCAAGCTGCCGGATGCGCGTAGGATGACGCATCTTCCGAAGCGCCTTGGCCTCGATCTGGC
>SXWH01000165.1 GCA_005791535.1 Verrucomicrobiaceae bacterium
GCAGGGGTCGCAGGTGCCGCAGGGGTCGCAGGTGCCGCAGGGGTCGCGGGCGCTGGAGCGGGCGCGGCCGGCGTGTTCTGCGCAAGCAGGACTGGCTTCGGCGCCGCTGGCGGACTCGCCGGGATATCGGTCACGACCGGAATGACAGCCTGCTTTGCCGCAGCAACGCCGCGTGAAGGCTGGCCGGATACGAGCGGTGCAATCATAAACAAACCGACTCCCAAAACCACGGTCGCAATCATGTAAGAGAGTGTCCTCATCGGTCGGATTTCGCGTTTCATCAGAATGGCAAAGTTTGGGTCAACCGCAGCCGTGCTGGCGACGATATTCTCAACAATCTCGTCCGCTCGAAACGGTTAGGCCTTTCGTCATCCGTATGGGTGAAAAACCTGTGAGCAATCGCTCAATCCACTTCCTTGCCCAAGTATGCAGCAATCACTTTCGGGTTTGCCCGAATCTCAGCGGGCGTTCCCTCCGCAATCTTGAGTCCGTAATCGAGCACCGCGATGCGCTCGCAAATGCCCATGACCACGGTCATGTCGTGCTCCACCAGCAGCACAGAAAGATCGAACTTCTCCTTCACGAAGCGGATCAGTTTCATCAGCTCGATTTTCTCGGTGGGATTCATCCCCGCTGCAGGTTCATCGAGTAGTAGAAGACGCGGCCGGGTCGCAAGCGCGCGAACAATTTCAAGACGCCGCTGATCACCATACGGCAAGGCTTTTGCGTCCTCGTCACGCTGCCCGTGCAAACCGAAGATTTCGAGCAGTTCCATGACCTGACGTTCCACTTCGGCCTCGCCATGGCGGAAGGCGTGCATGCGAACCAGTGCGTCGAGCATGCCCTGCGGTCGATGGACCTGAACAGCGACACGGACATTGTCGAAAACGCTCATCGAACCAAAAAGCCGGATATTTTGAAACGTGCGCGCAATACCGCGCTTCGCGAGATGATGCGGACGCTCACCGCCGGTCGGGCGCCCGAGGAAATGAATATCGCCTTCCGTCGGCTGATACACGCCGGTGATGAGGTTGAATGCCGTCGTTTTGCCAGCGCCGTTCGGTCCAATCAGCCCCACCAATTCGCGCTCGCGGATGGCCAGGTCGAGGGCGGAAACGGCGGTAAGTCCGCCGAAGCGGATGGTCACATTTTTCAACTCCAGCAACGGCGAACTCATGCCTTCGCTCCTCCCTTCTTCCGGAAGCTAAACAGGCCCTGCGGACGAAGCATCATGAGCACGATGATCAAGAGCGCGAAAACGACCATCCGCAGCGGTCCAAGCGCCCGAAGCGGCTCCTGCACAGCCGTCAAAATAACCGCTGCTGCGATGACGCCCGCGGTGTTTCCCATGCCGCCCAGGATTACCATCACCACAATGTCGATGGACTTCATGAAATCGAATCCCGTCGGAGTCAGCGTCGTTTTGTGGTGCGCGTAAAGCCCGCCGGCAACGCCCGCGAAAAATGCGCCGGTGACAAACGCCGTAACCTTATAGCGCACCGGATTGATGCCCATCGCGCCCGCGGCAATTTCGTCATCATGAACGGCAAGAAATCCGCGCCCGTATGTGGAATTTACGAGGCACGCGACGACATACACAGTCACCGCAGCAGCACCGAAACCCCACGCAAGTGTGGTCCACTTCGGGATGGCGACAAGTCCGGTGGCCGCACCGAACGTCTCGCTGGTCTGAAAAATCACGCGAATGATCTCACCGAAACCGAGCGTCACAATTGCAAGGTAATCGCCCCGCAATCGCAGTGACGGAACACCGACGGCGAGCCCCGCACCGGCCGCGACCAGACCTCCGGCGAAGAGCGCTCCTAAAAAAAGAAGCGATTGCGCCCACACGGGAATCGCAGGTCCGTGAACAAGCGTGATTTTTGCCGCGATGTAACCGCCGACCGCCATGAATCCGGCGTGGCCGAGAGAGAACTGACCAGTGTGGCCGTTGATGAGATTCAGCGAGACGGCGAGGACGATGTTAATCGCAACATCGATCGCAACATCCCGGTAGTAGCGGTTGAAATACGAGGAAAACAACGAAACCACAATCGCCACGGCGATCGCTCCGAGCAGTGTCCGTTTGGCGCCGGTGTGCATCATACTTTTTCGATGGTCGCCTTTCCGAGAAGCCCCGCCGGACGGAACAGCAGGATGAGGATGAGGATCGCGAATGCAATGCCGTCGCGATAGTTGGAAACTCCCGGAATACCGCCGGCGACGGTCTCCAGCACGCCGAGCAGCAGGCCGCCGAGCGCAGCGCCGGGAAGATTACCGATCCCACCGAGCACCGCCGCGATGAACGCCCGCAATCCCGGCTGGACGCCCATGAGCGGGTCGATTCCCGGGGCGCGCATCGCGTAGAAGATTCCCGCCACTGCGGCGAGCGCGGAGCCGATTGCAAACGTGTACGAGATGATGCGATTCACGTTCACGCCCATGAGCGCTGCGGCCTTCTCATTGAACGACACCGCACGAATCGCCATGCCCATTTTCGTCCGCTGCACCAGGAACCACATACCAGCAAGCAGCACGGTGGTGAGCAGCAGAACAATGAGGTCGTTGCTACCCACATTCACCCCTGCGATGGAAAGCTGGCGGGCCGGAAGCAGCTTCGGAAATGACTTTGTATCTGCGCCAAAGACCGCACCGTGCTGGCATGAAAACTCGATGAGGAGCGACACGCCGATCGCGGTAATGAGCACCGTGAGTTTCGGGCGCTGACGCAGCGGGCGGTA
>SXWH01000166.1 GCA_005791535.1 Verrucomicrobiaceae bacterium
GAAAGAAACATCCTCCGGACCGAAATGCCGCCGCGATGCGGAAAATGCCCCGATTACTCCAAACGGCTCCGCTCCAGCGTGAATGGGTGCCGTAATCGCCGACCGCACGCCCGCAGCCGTACACGCGGGCGATGCCGGGAAGCGCGTCTCGGACAGGTAATCGTGCGAAGTGACCGGCGTGCCCGCGGAAATCGTGTAGCCGGATTGCGAGTTCGCCGTGGTGGCCGTATCGGAAAACTCCGCCCCCTGCGGCCACCCTGCGCTGGCCCGGCAATGAAAGAGCTGCGAACCCGCCACCCATTCGTTCACGGATGCAAAATCGACGCGCAACCCCGAGCGCAAGATTTCGACGGATTCGCTGATCAGCTCCGCGGCGTCGATTCCGATAATCGCCCGCTGCCCGAAACGCGCCACCGCCTCCTGCTGCCGCGCGATATCCAGCAACTCGGCGTTCGCCCTTTCCAGCTCCCGCGTCCGCTCCGCCACGGAATGTTCCAGCCGCTCGTGTGTGAGCTGGATGCTCCGTTCGTACATGCGCTCCGCGGTGATGTCGCTGAGAAATCCCACCATCCGGCCGATTCGTCCCAGACGATCCAGAAAGAAGTGCCCCTCGATCTTTGCCACGATCTCCCTGCCATCCCTCCGGCTGAGCCGCACCTCGGTCTTCACCGATTCGCGCGTCGAGATTGCAGTGTCGATGCATGCATCAAAACGCATCCGATCCTCCGCGTGAATCAGACTCTTCAACTGCGCCATGCCTCCCGTCAGTTCGTTGAACCGGTAGCCGGTGAGCCGCTCGATTGCACCGCCGTAGTCGATCTGGCCGGTGGTTGAATCCCAGTCGAACATGACCTGCCCGCTTGCGCGAACCGCCGCGTCGTAGCGATTGCTCCATTCGATCTGCTCCAGCTCGCGCTGTTTGCGTTCGCTGATGTCGCGGCAAATGGTGGAGTAAAACTCGATGCCGTTCTTTCCGTCGCTGTGCGCGAGCAGCACCTGCGAAACCGGAATCTCGCGGCCGTCGCGTGTCGCGATTGCCGTCTCACCGGTCCACGACCCGTGTTCCCGGCTCGCAGCGATCGCTCCGGCGGACAAAATCAAATACGCCCACGGAGTGAACACATCCTCGAGCTTCATCGTCGAATCGCCACGGAGTTCATCGAGCCCGAGCATTTCGAGGCCCGATTTGTTGATGAACGTGATCCGCATGTCGCGGTCCATCATCGCCACGAAATCCGTCGTGCACTGCAGGATCTGTATCATGCGTGCGGGGGACGCCTCGCGGTGTTGCGGCGAGTTCAGTGTTGTTCCCGGTGCGTGTTCGAGCATGTGCGTCAGTCGGGCAGGGGACGTCCCTTGGTCTCAGGAGCAAGCCAGATGAGTGCCATTCCTACGACGTAGATTAAAGAAATTGTCGCCCCCGCTGGTGCGTAGGCCTTTGCGCTGCCGCCGAGGAACTCCATCAGCGGCGCCATCTGCAGCACGCCGATGCCCGCGAAGATGCGCCCCGCATTAAACGCGATGCCCTGTCCCGTCGCGCGCGCCCTCGTGGGAAAGAGCTCCGGCAGGTAAAGCGGCAGCCATCCGTAAAACGACGCCGTGCAGAACCCTACGAGCCCCGTCACGAGCAGGAACGAGAAGTCGAAGTGCGAAAACCCGCGGAACAGCCACTGGCACGACGCGAGGGACACCACACACAGCAGAAAGTAAGTCCACCGACGCCCCAGCACGCCACCCACCACGGGCGCGATTAGCGAGCCAAACGTCGCCCCGAGCGCCGAGGCGAGCTGGATCTTCGCCTTCAAAAAATCATCCTTCTGCCCGCTCTCGCGCAACATCTCGCTCGCCCAAAGCGGAATCCACTGCACGATTCCCCACGTCACCAGCAGCGCGATGCTCGCAAACGCGATCGCCAGCAACATCCTTCCCCGCAGCCTGCTCGAAAACACCTCCAGCACCGGCGAAATCGACGCCGTCTTTTTACTCTCCGTCCACTTCTCCGATTCCGGGATGAACAGCCGGATGATAAACGTCAGCAACGCCGGCGTCGCCCCCACCAGCATCACCCAGCGCCACGACTGGTCGCTGATTGGAAACTTCAGCGCAATCAGCGCAATCACCACATACCCCACATTCGCCGCCGCCCCGATTGCCCCCGCCAGCAGCGGACGCCGATGCTCCGGCCAGCACTCCATCACCAGCGCCACACCCAGCGCCCACTCGCCGCCCATCCCCAGCGCCGCGATACTCCGCAGCGCCGCGAGCTGCCACGGCTCCTGCGCGAAATAGCACAGCCCCGTGAACCCCGAATACACCAGGATGCTCCACGTCATCGCCTTCACGCGCCCGATCCGGTCGCCCAGCCACCCAAACACCAGCCCGCCCGCCGCCGCGCCAAACAAAAACAGCGCCGTCACCCAGCCCATCCACTCCTTCACAAACTGCCCCAGCTCCTCGCTCCCCGCCGCGATCCCCGCAGCGCGCCCCATCTCATTCAGTGCCGGCCCCGCCACGAGCGGGAAAATGCCCATCTCCATCCCGTCAAACATCCATCCGAGAAATGCGGCGAGTAAAGTAAGCCCTGGGCGCTGGCGATTGGTCATACGCGGGCGTGATGACACGGCAAAACGCATCCGTCGATTTCCAATTCGAACTTAAATCGGAGCGGCGACAGGATCCGAATGACAGCCGAAGGCGATGTCGCCGCTCCCATGCGCAGTTCCGCCTTATTGCGGTCCTTGCTCTTCCACCAAAAGGTGGTCGTCCACCTTTCTGCCCATCAGCGATTCCGCGGTGCCGGTGAGGTTTCTCCAGACGTAGAATGTGTCCATGGTGAGGAGGCCATAAATGCGGTATGTATCGGCGAGCGGGTGTCCCTCCGGGTCCTCCCAGAACCAATCCGGCGGATCGTCGTTCGTGTCCACGGAGGTTCCGCCTTCGCCGTTGTCGTCGTCGTCATTTTGTTCCTGCTCGTCAAAAGGTTTCAGGGCGAAGTCCTTTTCCTTTTGGTCTGCAGGATCGGTGGTGACTACGACTGGCGGGCGGTAGGGTTGTGGTCGGATTTCCTCCGGCGGGCGGAGGTCCTCGGGGTCCGGGGCTTCGCCCTCCTCTTCGGCCGTGCGCAGGCGGAAGTTGCTTTCGATGAGATGAGACTGGCGTAAGCGCCATTTGTTGACGCCGCTGTCGTCGTCGTCGTCACGGTTCCGCTCTTCCTCAAGCTTATCCCACCACCGCTGCCGATCGGGGCCCCATTTGTGGCGGGGGACTCGAAGTTGGATAGTGAAGCCAAAGTGCCATTCGTGGGGCGATTCCGCCATCGCGCGACGGAGGGCATCGAGGACTTCGGGCAGGCGTTGCGCGGCCTCCATCGTGGTGATGCAGGTGGAAATGTACCGCTGGACGTAGTGGCTGCCTGGAAAGTCAGATCTGCACGGCGCATACTCATCGCCCATCAGGTCCTCCACAGCCTTTGTCGCTTTGCGGAACATCCACCGCAGTTCGCGCAGGAAAAGGACGGGGCTCTCCAAGCAATCCGGGTGCGGAGTTTCGGGGAGCCTCGGCAAAAGCCTGGTATCCGCGGACACAAAACGGAGCGGCGGAATGGGGCGCGGCGGCTTTTGCGCGAAGACGACGTCCCACGGGGTGAGAGCAGTATTGATGGCCTGCACGTCGAGTTCGACGGTTTTGGCCCCGTTGACCTCCAGTTCGCAAAGTTTCGCGGCACCGGTCAGCGGCCAGTAATTACGCGGCATTTCGCCTGTAAAGCGCACCCATCGCAGCTCCGGGGCGGCGGCTAGCGGGGTGACATCGCGCGGCCAGCCGCATTGTGTCGTTACGTCGAGGCATTTTAACTTCGGCAGCGCCGCGATATCGCCCCAATCGCGAAGCGGCCCGCTGATATCCAGACTGCGGAGGTCCGCAAATCGCGAGATGCCTGCGAGACTCTGCACGCCGTCGAGCTTCAGGTGACGCAGCGCCGGCATATCGGGCAAAAACGCGCAGTCCCTCTGAACCGTGTTGCTGCAGCTCAGCGTTGCGGTATGCAGTTTCGGAAAGCTCATGCCGGAAAGCAGCGCGGCATTCGTATGGAGCGCGAGAGACTCGAGTTCCTGCAATGCAGCGAGCGGCGAGGCGTCCAGCCAGAACAGCGGCGGGGCAAACGCCGGGTAGGTGGCTCCCGTGAGGCAGAGTGAAAGCGAGCGCAGCGATGTGCACGCAGCGAGTGGCGAGAGGTCGGTCAGTTCCCCGGAGTGAAGCATGAGGGACTTCAGCCCGGTCAAAGCCCGGAGCGGGGAAATGTCGCTCACTTCCGTGATGCACAATTGCAAGTCCTCCAGAGCGGTAAAAAACCGCAGCGCGCCGAGATCGCGGATGGGGCGCGTATCGTGTCCGGACGGGATGTAGTGCGGGAACTTTTTCGTGTGGGGGATCATCCGCGCCGCAAGCTCGGTATCCTCCTCGCTGAATGGGGGAATCAATCCCGGATTCAGACACAGCTCCTTGTAGTATTCCCAAGGCGTCTGGCGAAGTTTTGCGTTCGGATTCTCTTTCGCCCGAAAACCGAAATCCACGTATCGGGTCGTTTCGCAAATCAGCCAGATCATGTAGCGTTCATCCGCCGTGCGCGAGGTCTCCAGCGCCCAGCGGGAAAATTCGGAAAGGGACGTCTTCATGGGCTTGGAATTTAACATCCCCGTGCGGAATTTGCGAGTGCGAGCTTTCGCCCTCCGCATACGAAAAACGCAAACCCGCAGGGCTTGGGACCGCGCACGCCCGCTTCTTTGCTACAGCACCCTCGCACCTTATCCGGGGGGCTGCGGTAATGCGTCTATCTGCGGTGGTGGTGGCGATCAACCTGTCACCGCCACGCACTGGTCGATTCCCGCCTCACTTCAATTGAGCGGCCATCTTTTCGAGGTGTCGTTTTGGCAGGCCTTGGAAATCTGCGCGGCGTATGAACTGCAGGAACTTTGCGCGGGGAACTTTCAGGGCCACTTGCCGTTCGGCGCATTGCCAAAAGACGTGCTCCCATACACGGCACGTTTCCTTATCGAAGGCGTCGTGGTCCTCGAACATGATTCGCGCAGTCAGGCCGAGCCTGTAGATATCGTCGAGATTCTCCATGCGGGACACGACGCGAAGCACTTTGGGTTCAGCGGCGTCCGGCGGGAGTCCTCTGCGCTGGCTGGTCGCGATGAGCCGGGAAATTTCGCCAAACGCCTCCGATACCTGCTCCGGCCCGGCAATGCAGGTGGCATGGAGCGAGCAGCAAAGCGCGGCGACGGCCACGGATTTGATGAGTGAGGATTTGTTCAATGGCTACTTCCAGTCTGGTTCGTTATTCCTATTCCCGCGGTGCGTGCGCAGTGTTTCCGCATACCATTCGTGAGCAGCTAAAACAACACTCACAAAAACATCTCGTGGAACATCCACTGAGCGATGAACGCCCGAGTCATCTTGCCAAATAATACGATAAACTGAGTTCGGTTGAACAATGAAACAACTGCCGACGCAGTCAAACTGCTCCCCCCAGTTATTGAGGAATATGTAAGGTGCGTATCGCTTGGAATCCTTCTGAATAAGATCTAGTGGCCGGTCGTCGTCTCGCCAGATAGCGGCGTCCAATAGCTCGAAGATGCCAAGGGCGTCGAGCTCGTCGAAGGCATGATCCCAAAGCGGATGATGCCTCGTGGCTATCCGGTAAAGTTCCGATATTGGGCCGTCAATTAGGTACGGGTCCGAAATATTCCCGAAGGCGTATCCGTTAATGTGCAGGCACATGCGACTCCATACTCCGTAGGGAGCCCCAGCCTCTGGCTCGTGATGCGCCTCAATTGCGAAGCAGGTAGCATCACCGAAGAACATAATTGGTACTACTTCGAGTGTGGTTCATTATCGTGGTTTCGGCTGGTTGCGATGTGACTATCCGATTTGTTGAGAACAACACGCTTGCGATCGGAGCGGGGATTTCCAAATCCCCGTATGGCGCGAAGCGCCATCCCTGTGTGGAAGATGTGCCGACCTCGGGCGCTGAGGTTGCCGCGTTGCGGCAAACGGGGATTAGGAAATCCCCGCTCCGATTCGCTTCTCGTGTTTGTCGCAAAACTCGATGGGTGCTGTTTACGGTGTCGGCGTCGGCGCAGGCGTCTCCGTTTCCTCCACTTCGCCGGGGCGGGTGGCGTAGAAGACGCCCCATTCGCGGGCTCGGCGGCGGAGGCTGGGGGCTTCGTGGGTGCGGAGGTTGAATTCGATGGTGTCCCACATGTCTTTGATGAAGGTGTCCACTTCGGCGTCGAGGGCGGTGGCTTGTTCGTCTTCGATGTCGGCGCGGTCTTTGGCGCGGGTTTGTTCGGCTTCGGCGGCGTCGAGTTGGTTGATGATGGTGGAGATTTTGGCGGCGGTGGGCCAGGCGAGGGGGCCTTCGCCGATTTGGGCGGGGTCGTTTGTGGCGAGGCGGGCGGTTTCGCCGGCGATGATGTGGCCGGCCCAGAGGCGGACGTCGGCAGGGGTGACGATGTCGGGGAGGGTGTCTTTGTTGGGCGGGAGTTGGTAGTGACCGCGGACGATGGCGGGGAGGTCGCCGGTTTCGATGGCGCTTTGGATGTTTTGGATGGCTTTGGAGACGAGTAGATGGGCGCGGTGGGCGAGGGTGTCGCGGAGGGTGGTGGCGGTGACTTGGGCGGCGCGGGCGGGGGCTACTTCGCCGCATTCCTTTTTGTAGCGGGAGTGGAGGGAGGTGGGGTTTTGGAGGTCGAGCGCGGCGATGTGGGCGTTGGTGATGAGGATGATGCCGGAGCTGGATGCGGCGGCTTTGGCACGGGCGGCTTCGAGTGCGGTGAGGCGGCTTTCGCGTGAGAATGGGAGTCTGCGGAATGGCATGGTGTTGTGTGGTTTATGTGTTTTTGTTTAGTTTGCGTGGTGAGAGGCGGGTATTTTTTGTCCAAAAACTGCGCTTTTTGGTGCACAATGACAGGGAATTGGCGGAAAGAGTAGGGCTGTGCATGCACAGGGGCAGGGTTTCCGCGGAAAAGGTGGGGCTGTGTATGCACAGACGGGCTCCGGCGGAGTTTTGGGCAGGGCTGTGCGTGCACAGGCGGGCCGCTGTGTTCCCGGGACGGGTGCCGGAGGTGCGCGGTGTGATGGGGCTGGCTTTTTCCACGCTGCCGGGGGCGGTGTGGGTGCGCTTGGTGTTTTGGGAACTCGGCGCGTGCATGATTCTGTGGTGGTAGGGTTTTGGTAGGATGAGGGCCGGGGTTTTGGCAAGTGTTTTGATGGGGAGGGCGGACGGTGATTGCGGTGCGCGGGTGGGTGGAAAGTTTGCGGGTTTGGCGAAAAATCCGAAATTGATATTTGACAAAAAGGGTCGTGCCGTTAGTTTGCGCGCCCTTTTTCCGGGGTCGAATGGCTGCGGAGGAGGGGAAACTTAAACATCACAACCGCAGGAGGGCGATTCCCTTTTTGGAATCGGGAGACGTCCGCCAGCACTGCAAACTATATGGCTCAAAAACGTTCAAAACGCTACCGTTCGGCCGCTGAAAAGCGCGACGGTGCAAAGGTATATCCACTCGCCGAGGCCGTCGCACTTCTCAAGTCGATGCCGGCACCAAAGTTCGACCAGACGGTCACAATCGCGTTCCGTCTCGGTGTGGACCCAAAGCAATCCGACCAGAGGGTCCGTGGCACGACGCCGCTTCCGCATGGTTCGGGCAAGAAAGTCCGCGTGCTCGTCTTCGCTGAAGGCGCCGCCGCAGAGGCAGCCCGCGCCGCTGGTGCGGAGTTCGTCGGCTACAAGGACATGATTGAAAAGTGCGTGGGTGGTTTTCAGGATTTCGATATCGCAGTGGCGACTCCGGCGGCAATGGCCGAGGTTCGCAAGCTGGGTAAGGTTCTCGGACCTCGCGGCCTCATGCCGAATCCGAAGACGGGCACCGTCACCGACGACACGGCGAAGGCTGTGAAGGAAGTGAAGGCGGGCCGCGTGGAGTTCAAGCTCGATAAGAACGCGAACATCGCGGTTCCAGTCGGCAAGTTCAGCTTCACCGCACAGCAGCTCATCGAGAACGGCAGCACCGTCATCGATGCAGTCATCAAGGCACGTCCGGCTTCCGCGAAGGGCCGGTTCGTGGATAACATCACTATCGCAGCGACCATGACACCGGGCGTCACCGTGGACGCGGGTCAATTCCTCAAGCTCGCTTAATTCCAAAGAAAGGAACCGCTCATCATGCATCCTGCAAAAGCAACTCTCGTCAAAGACCTCAATCAGAAGCTGAACGAATCTCCGTTCGTTTTCGTGACTGACTACGCCGGTCTCAATGTAACTGAATTCAGCGATCTCCGCGTGCGCCTTCACAAGGCCGGTGCGCGTTGCATCGTGGTAAAGAACAGCTTCCTCCGCCTCGCGGTGAAGGAAGCGGGCCTGCCGGACCTCGGCGAGCTCACGGGCCAGACAGCCGTCGTCGTAGGTGACAAGGACGCCGCAGCCGCCGCCAAGGTGGTGAAGACGTTTGCCTCGGAGACCAAGAAGCTGGGCCTCAAGGGCGGCGTGGTGGATCGCCTCGCTGTCTCGAAAGAGCAGATTCTCAGCATCGCGGATCTCCCAAGCCGCGAAGTGCTCCTCGCGACACTCCTCGGAGTGCTCAACGCACCGGCCGGCAAGCTCGTCCGCCTCCTCAACGAGCCGGCCAGCCAGCTCGCCCGCGTGCTTCAAGCCAAGTCGGAACAACCCGCCGCCTAAGCAAACAATTTTCGCTGCTGCCATTCAGCGGAACGCGGCACCCCGATAGGGGAGCGCTGCGCATTCAAAAACAAAACAAAACAAAATATGGTTCCTCGTCGGGATGGTGGCAGCCGTCCTTAATTCGCCCGAAGCCTCGGGTGGCGACGACACCGACAAAGAAAAACACAACATCATGGCAGATATTAACGCTATCGTTGACCAACTCAGCGGACTCACCGTCCTGGAAGTCGCTGACCTCGTGAAACAGCTCGAAACCAAGTGGGGCGTCAGCGCCGCAGCTCCTGTGGCCGTCGCCGCAGTGGGTGGTGGCGGAGCCGCTGCACCTGCAGCAGCCGCTGAAGAGCAGACTGCATTCGACGTCATCCTCACGGATGCCGGCGCGAGCAAGATCAACGTCATCAAGGAAGTCCGCGCAGTGGTCGCAGGCCTCGGTCTCGCCGAAGCCAAGGCACTCGTCGAAGGCGCTCCGAA